>NZ_VTZN01000189.1 GCF_008370645.1 Mycobacterium simiae | reverse complement strand
GGCGGCGCCGGGCTGTCGGTATTGCTGATGGCCAACCACGCGCTGTCGGTGGCGCTGCATGTCATCGGGGCGGTGATCCTGATCTGGCTCGGCATCAGCGCCTGGCGTCACGCGCAGCACCGAACCGACGTCGAGGTACCCATCGCGCCCCGCGGCAGGACACCAGGCGCGGCATTCCGCGCATCGTTGGTATCGATCGCCGCCAACCCGAAAGCGGCCACGTTCGGGATCGTGGTGTTGCCGCAGTTCCTGCCGTCCAGCGGTTCGGTACTTCCCACACTTTTCGTGCTGGCGGCCATTCAGCTTGTGGTCGACACCGCGTGGTGTGTCGGCGTCGTGCTCGCCGCCGACCGGGCCCGCGAAATCCTTGCCAGGGTGCACGTGCGCCGGCGCATCGAACGGACGCTCGGCGCCGTCCTGCTGGCGTTGGGTGTCGGCGTGGCCGCCGACACCCGCTAGTGCGCAGCGGCGTCCCAGCTGCGGCCGTAGCCGACCGAAACCTCCAGCGGGACGTCGAGCGGGTAGGCGCCGCCCATTTTGTCGCGCACCAGCGCCTCGACCCGCTCCCGTTCACCGGGTGCGATTTCGAATAGCAGCTCATCGTGTACCTGCAGCAGCATGCGCGAGGCCAGCTTTGTCCCTCTGAGCACCTTGTCCACCTCGATCATCGCCACCTTGATGATGTCGGCAGCGCTGCCCTGGATCGGCGCGTTGAGCGCTGCCCGCTCGGCGGCCTCCCGCACCTGGCGGTTGCTGCTATCCAGCTCGGGAAGGTAGCGCCGGCGCCCCAACACGGTCGAGGTGTAGCCGTCTTTGCGGGCCTGTTCGACGACGGCCATCAGATAGTCGCGCACTCCGCCGAACCGGGCGAAGTACTGATCCATCTGGTCTTTGGCCTCCTCGGTGGAGATCTTGAGCTGGGCGGATAACCCGTAGGCGCTCAACCCGTAGGCCAGCCCATACGACATTGCCTTGACCCGGCGCCGCAGCTCACCGGTGACCTCCTCGATCGGCACGCCGAACGCTCGAGACGCCACAAAGGAATGCAGGTCCTCCCCGGTGTTAAAGGCTTCGATGAGGCCCTCATCGCGCGACAGGTGCGCCATGATCCGCATCTCGATCTGGCTGTAGTCAGCGGTCATCAACTCGGCGTAACCAACCCCAACCACAAATGCGTCGCGGATCTGACGGCCGGCGTCGGTGCGAATCGGGATGTTTTGCAGGTTGGGCTCGGTCGACGACAACCGGCCGGTCGCCGCGATGGTCTGGTTGAACGTGGTGTGAATGCGGCCGTCGGTGGCCACCGAGTTCAACAACCCGTCGACGGTGACTTTCAGCCGGGTGACATCACGGTGGGCCAGCAGATGCTGCAGAAACGGATGCCCAGTCTTTTCAAAAAGACCCTGCACCGCATCCGCATCGGTGGTGTAGCCGGTCTTGGTCCGTTTCGTCTTCGGCATACCGAGCTCGTCGAACAGCACCACCTGCAGCTGCTTGGGCGACCCAAGGTTAATCTGCTTGCCGATAACTGCGTACGCGGCCTCAGCAGCATCCCGGATTTGGTCGCCGAATTGGCTTTGCAGCTCGCTTAGCATCGGCAGGTCAACGGAGATCCCGGCGCGCTCCATGTCGGCCAGCACCCGCTGCACCGGCAGCTCCATCTCGGCCAGTAATGCCGTGGAGTCGATGCGGGCCAGTTCGGCGTCTAGCGCAGCGGCGAGATCCACCACCGCCCGGGCGCGCAGAATCGCTGTCTGGACGGCTTGCTCGTCCACTCCGTCGATATCGTCGAGAAGTGAAAGTTGTCGCTGTTCAGGAGTTTCCGCACGCAGCTCGCGCCGCAAGTAGCGCAGCGAAAGGTCGTCGAGGGCGAAGCTGCGCTGGCCCGGCCGCACCAGGTAGGCCGCCAGCGCGGTGTCGGAAGTAACGCCGTTCAGCGTCCAGCCGCGGCCCCGAAGATCGTGGATGGCCATCTTGGCTTCGTGAAGCGCTTTGGGGGTGGCGGGGTCAGCCAGCCAGACCGCCAGCGCAGCGTCGTCGTGGGGAGTCACGGTGGCGGTGTCGATGTAGGCACCGTCCCCGTCGGCGGCGGCGATCGCCAGCGCGGTGGCGTCCCCACCGTGGGGCAGATGGGTGCCCACGACGGTCAGGCCGGCGCGGCGTCCGTCGCTGGCATGCTCGGTCAGCCACTTCGCCACCGCGCCGGGTTCCAGGGCCGCGCCACGCACGTCGAACCCCGCGTCGACCTCGGGCTCCACCGCAGCCAGGGTGTCGAACAGCCGGTCACGCAGCACCCGGAACTCGAGGTCGTCGAAGAGCCGGTGGATATGGTCGCGATCCCAGGTCTGCAGCCGTAGCGTGTCCGGCGTTTGAGCCAGCGGCACGTCGCGGACCAAGTCGGTGAGCTCGCGGTTGCGCACCACGCTAGCCAGGTGCGCGCGCAGCGCATCGCCGACCTTGCCCCGCACCGAATCGACATTGTCGATCAGACCCTGCAGCGAGCCATACTCGGCGACCCACTTGGAGGCCGTCTTCTCCCCCACCCCGGGAATCCCGGGCAGGTTGTCGCTGGGATCGCCACGCAGCGCGGCGAAGTCCGGGTACTGCGCGGGAGTCAGCCCGTACTTCTCCACCACGGCGTCTGGCGTGAACCGGGTGAGTTCGCTGACGCCTTTGCGTGGGTACAGCACGGTGACGTCGTCGCTGACCAGTTGCAGTGCGTCCCGGTCGCCGGTCACCACCAGCACCCGGTAGCCCTCCTTCTCGGCCTGGGTGGCCAATGTCGCGATGATGTCGTCGGCCTCGAACCCCGGTTCGGCGAGCACCGTGATGCCCAGTGCGCCTAGAACTTCCTTGGTGATGTCGATCTGGCCGTGGAATTCGTCGGGTGTCGATGACCGGTTGGCCTTGTACTCCGGATAGCGCTCAGAACGGAAGGTTTGCCGGGACACGTCGAATGCCGCCGCGATGTACGTCGGGGCTTCGTCGCGCAGCAGGTTGATCAGCATCGCGGTGAAGCCGTAGACCGCATTCGTGGTCAGCCCGCCGCGGGTCTTGAAGTTCTCTGCGGGCAGCGCATAGAACGCTCGGAACGCCAGCGAATTGCCATCCAGCAACATCAGCGTCGGCTTGGCCTGATTCTCACTGGCGGTACTCACGGCTCACACTCTAGGCACCCGGTGTGACGAGCATACGGCGCAGGAACTGGAACACGTTTCAATTTTGTGCCGGAGCTGGGTAGGCTGGCCAAGTGCCAGAGGTCACCAGCCAAAAAGCGGCGATCGACGGATGGTTCGCCACCGACGACACCGGTAATACCCACCTGATCGGCAGCAAGTGCCCCCAGTGCGGCAGCTACGTCTTCCCGCCGCGAGAGAACAACTGCCCCAACCCGGCTTGCGAGAGCGACACACTAGAGGCCCTCGCGTTGTCTCGGCGCGGAAAGCTGTGGAGCTACACCGAGAATCGGTACGCCCCACCCCCGCCATACCCGGCGCCTGACCCTTTCGAGCCGTTTGCCGTTGCGGCGGTGGAGCTGGCCGACGAGGGGCTGATCGTGCTGGGCAAGGTGGTTGCGGGCACGCTGGCCGCCGACTTGCGGGTGGGCATGGAGATGGAGCTGACGACCATGCCGCTGTTTACCGACGACGACGGCGTGCAGCGCATGGTGTACGCGTGGAGGATCGCACCCGCATGAACACACCCGAACCGCTCTACATTCTCGGCGCCGGGATGCACACCTGGGGCAAGTGGGGCCGCGACTTCACCGAATACGGGGTGGCTGCCGCGCGCACAGCGCTACGCGAGGCCGGCCTGGACTGGCGTCAGATCCAGCTGGTGGCCGGGGCAGACACCATCCGCAACGGGTATCCGGGGTACGTCGCCGGTGCCACGTTCGCGCAGAAGCTCGGCTGGAATGGGGTGCCGGTCAGCTCCAGCTACGCCGCATGTGCCAGCGGTTCGCAGGCGCTACAGAGTGCGCGGGCCCAGATCCTGGCCGGTTTCTGCGACGTCGCACTGGTGATCGGCGCCGACACCACGCCTAAGGGCTTCTTCGCACCTGTGGGCGGCGAGCGCAAGAGCGATCCCGACTGGCAGCGATTCCACCTGATCGGGGCCACCAACCCGGTGTACTTCGCGCTGTTGGCGCGACGCCGGATGGACCTTTATGGCGCCAGACTTGAAGATTTCGCCCAGGTGAAGGTCAAGAATTCGCGCCATGGCCGGCACAACCCGAACGCGCGGTTCCGCAAGGAAACGTCGGTCGACGACGTGCTGGCCAGTCCGATGGTCGCCGACCCGTTACGGCTGCTGGACATTTGCGCCACCTCCGACGGCGCGGCGGCGCTGATCGTGGCCAGCGCGAAATTCGCCCGTGAGCATCTCGGTTCCCTCAACGGGGTGCCGGCAGTGCGCGCGGTCAGCGCCGTCACCCCGCGCTACCCCCAGCATCTGCCCGAATTGCCGGATATCGCAACGGATTCCACAGCAGCAGTGCCGGCGCCTGATCGGGTTTTCAAGGACCAAATCCTGGACGCGGCCTACGCGGAGGCCGGCGTTGGGCCCGAGGACCTGAGTCTGGCCGAGGTGTACGACCTGTCCACTGCGCTGGAGCTGGACTGGTACGAGCACTTGGGGCTGTGCGCCAAAGGCGAAGCCGAGTCGCTGCTGCGTCGCGGGGCGACCACTATCGGCGGGCGGATTCCGGTGAACCCATCGGGCGGCTTGGCCTGCTTCGGCGAAGCCATCCCAGCGCAGGCGATCGCGCAGGTCTGCGAGCTCACCTGGCAACTACGCGGTCAGGCCACCGGCCGGCAGGTGGAGAACGCAAAAGTTGGCATTACTGCGAATCAGGGCCTATTCGGGCACGGCTCGTCGGTGATTGTGGCCCGCTAAGCGTTGCCGAGCAGACGCAGAATCGCACTCCGTCACCCGGATCCGCGCGATTCTGCGTCTGCTCGCGGCAGTCAAGCGTCCGTGGCGGTGTCGAGGGTTTCCAGAACAACTTCGGCTACCCGTTTCATGGTGGTGCGCCGGTCCATGGCCGCGCGCTGAATCCACTTGAACGCCTCAGGCTCGGTCATGCCCTGTTTGGCTTGCAGCAACCCTTTGGCACGTTCGACGAGCTTGCGGGTTTCCAAACGGTCAGACAGCGTGGCGACTTCCTGCTCCAGCGCGGTGATCTCGCCGAACCGGCTGACGGCCAATTCAATGGCCGGAATGAGGTCACTGGCAGTGAAGGGCTTGACCAGATAGGCCATGGCACCGGCGTCGCGGGCACGTTCAACGAGGTCCCGCTGGCTAAAGGCGGTCAGAATCACAATCGGCGCGATGCGCTTACTGGCGATCTCCGAGGCTGCGTCGATCCCGTCCCGGCGGGGCATTTTGACGTCCATAATCACCAGATCAGGCTGATGCCGCTCGGCAAGTTCGACGGCTTCCTGGCCGTCGCCAGCCTCGCCGACGATGTCGTACCCCTCCTCTCGCAGCATCTCGGCCAGGTCCATGCGGATGAGCGCTTCGTCTTCCGCAATCAGGACTCGGCGTGGCATAGCGGCGTCGGTAGTTGGGCCGGTCATGACGGACATTGTGGCGTGGCCGGTTGCGATAGGGAACCTTGGGGGGCGGTGAGTCGGGATGACGACACGAATCCTCTAGGGTTGGAAGCTCCTCTAAGGTAGTAGGCCGGCAGCCCTCGTATCCCAACTGGCAGAGGAAACGGATTCAAAACCCGTACAGTGTGAGTTCGAATCTCACCGAGGGCACCAGGCCGACCGGCGAATACTGCGGTCGGGCGGTGGCCAAGTCCGTCTACTGGTGTGAGCCGCACCACTGCTACGCGTTGGGTACACGTAGCGGTCACCGGTAGGCTTTGCACCGTGGCGGCTAAACAGTGCGGTGCCACACGGAAAGGGTCCGAGAGCTCGGCCCACCCGGACTGCGTCGCCGTAGTGCGCGAGCAAACCCGTGAACTCAGTCAGCACTACGCGCGAAGCGCTGCGCGCCGTGCGCGAGTGCTCAGTATCGCGGCCTGGCTGTCTGTGATTGTGAGTGCAAGCTTTGTGCTGGTGCAATTTCTCACAGAGGCATGGATCTGGCAGGTCACTGCCATCAACATTACCGCCGCTCTAATCTTCGCGATTGTCCCGATGCTGCACCGCTTCGGCGAATTGGTGGCGCCGCTGACGTTCATCGGCGCCGCGTACGTGTCGGTCTTCGCCAGCTGCTGGGGCGTGGGCACTGGGTCCGGCGCGCAGTTCTTTTTTCTCGTAGGCGCTTGCCTGGTGGTGCTGCTCTTGGGTATCGAGCACATCGTGTTAGCAAGCGCGCTGGCGGCACTCGCAGCAGGCTTGACCATCGCGGTGGAGTTTGTGGTACCACGTAACACCGGGATGCAGCCAGCCTGGGCGCAGTCCTTGGGCTTCGTCATCACCACCATCTCGGCTTGTGTAGTGGTGGTTGTGACGGTCTGGTTTGCCCTTCGGGACACCGCGCGCGCCGAGTCGGTGATGGAAGCCCAGTACGACCGTTCCGAAGCGTTGCTGGCCAACATGCTGCCGGCGAGCATCGCTGAACGGCTCAAAAGCCCCGAACGAAACGTGATCGCCGATAAGTACGACGAGGCGTCGGTGCTGTTCGCCGATATCGTCGGTTTTACCGAACGTGCCAGCAGTACCGCCCCGGCCGAACTCGTCCGCTTCCTGAATCGCCTGTACAGCGCCTTCGACGCGTTGGTGGACAAGCACGGTCTGGAGAAGATCAAGGTCAGCGGCGACTGCTACATGGTGGTCAGCGGCGTACCGCGCCCGCGACCCGACCACGTGCACGCATTGGCTGACTTCGCGCTCGACATGATCCATGTCGCGGCCGGATTGACCGACCCTAGCGGCAGCGCGGTGCCGCTGCGGGTGGGCCTGGCCACCGGCCCGGTGGTCGCGGGTGTGGTGGGTTCGCGCCGGTTCTTCTACGACGTGTGGGGCGATGCGGTCAACGTCGCTTCGCGGATGGAGTCCACCGACTCGGTAGGCAAAATCCAAGTGCCAGAAGAGGTCTACGAGCGCCTCCAGAATGACTTCGTCATGCAGGAGCGCGGGCAGATCAACGTCAAAGGCAAAGGCGTCATGCGCACGTGGTACCTGATGGGCCGCAAGGCGGTAAACCAGCCCCCCGATGTGGTTGCCGAGGAGCCAACCACCGCCCACGTCTGACCGCGCGCTGTCGGCCCCACGCGCGGCCCTAACCGCCAGATGTGCCACACTGCGGCCATGGAAACCCCAACTGTCTCAGGCCCTGTTCCAAGCTTGTTGCCGCATTTGTGGAAGTCCACGATGGTGTCAGGAATTCTGTCGGTGATTCTCGGCGTGTTGGTGCTGGCCTGGCCCGGAATATCCGTCCTGGTTGCCGCCGTCGCGTTCGGGGTCTATCTAATCCTCACCGGCATTGCGCAGGTGGTGTTCGCGTTGAGCCTGCATGTTTCGGCCGGAAGCCGCATCCTCTTGTTCATCAGCGGAGCCGCCTCGCTGATTCTGGCCGTGCTGGCGTTTCGTCATTTCGGTAACGCCGTCCTGTTGCTGGCCATCTGGATCGGTATCGGGTTCATCTTCCGGGGCGTCGCCACCACCGTTTCGGCAATCAACGATCCCGCGTTGCCGGGGCGGGGATGGCAGATATTCATCGGGCTGATCAGCCTGCTCGCCGGCATCGTCGTGATAGCTGCGCCGTTCGAGTCGATCATCACATTGGCGATCGTCGTCGGTGTCTGGCTCGTCATCATCGGGGCATGCGAAATCGCATCGGCGTTCGGTATCCGCAAGGCGGCGCAAAGCCTCGGCCGATAGGCCAGCCACCACCGCATAAGATAACTCGCTGGCTGTCCGCGGCGATTTGGCGGAACACCGATTTCCTAGATTTCCTACGCCGCCTAGAAGTCGGCTCGCTGGTGTAGCGCTTCAACGACGCGCCGGCGACGCGGTATGAATTCCAGGGAGAGCAGCACCACCAGCAACGGAACGACCTGAGTCAGCGAGACCAAGGCGTAGCGCCGCTCATCCAACGCGTGGAACTTGCGTAGGTAGCGGTACAGCGACTCCAGCGAGATCAACGGGTCCAACAGATGGATCAGCAGGTAGAACACGTGCTGCAGCCGGCTACGGTGCCGTTCATCGAAAATCTCCGGGAACGCCGCGAACGCCAGCGATAACCGCTGCGCCCCAGCATGTTGAGCGGCGGCAATCATGTCCACGCTGAGCCGCTCGTCGATCCCGTTCGGCGCGCCGCGGCGCCGCCACGGCACATCAAGGGAATACTCGCTGCCGTCGCCAGCGGTCGCGAATCGGTCGAAGCCCTGCACCCGTCCCGCAGCGTCCCTGGCGATGATCAGCAGCACCCCTGGGTATCTGCCCTCCAGCACTCCGTCCAGGTTCATGCAGAAGCCACGATCGGTGCGAGCCCCTTTGGGAGATGCCAGCAGCACCTCGGTCAGCTCCGCTCGCTGCGCATCGTCGAGTTCCTGTTCCGCCACGATCTCGGTCGTGATGCCCGAGTTATGGGTGCGGCGGACAGCCTGGCGCAGGTTACGGAACTTGCGACCGACCATCTCGAAGCTCGACACGTCGATGACGACGTCGCGCCCAATGGGTACGGCCCGCAGGGATCGAGCCGACACAGCGCAGTGTGTCCATAGAGCGAGCCGCCGCTCGCTGCAGGCCAGCACGGCGATTCGCCAGCCCCGGGTATGGCACAAGGTGGCGAAGTCCGCAATCAACTCGGGGAACTGCGATTCGTCTCCAACCGGGTCCCCCGCGACAACAGCGAATCCCATCCGGGTCCGGTAGGCGAGCGCGGCAGTCCTAGCCGCGCTGAAGTGGTAGCACTTGCCCGTTTGCATCGCAAACGGCGCCAACGGGTCCGCGCTGGTCGCGTTGATCAATGCCCACACCCGGGGCAAGTCTTGCGGCCGC
>NZ_VTZN01000188.1 GCF_008370645.1 Mycobacterium simiae | reverse complement strand
GACAGCGATCGATATGGGGGATGCGACGCAAACGCCGAGAATGTGCTTAGAGCCCAAAGCCCGTGTAGCTGCGCCCGGCGTGATGACGACTCCTACCGGGATTTGCCAAGTTCAATGTGAAGGCTGCAGCTTGTGACCGCCTGGCTGTTGAAAGACGTCCCGTCATGGCTTTTGCTGCCCGGACTGATCGTCCTTATATCCGGTGGAGCAGTACTGATCCAAAGGTATGTTCGGAATCGGTTTCCAGGGCTGAAGGGGGACACACACAACGAAGTCATGCGATTCGTCTTCACCGTGATCGCAGTCCTCTACGCCTTCTTGAGTGGTTTCATGATTAACGCGTTGTGGGGTCAGATCAATGCTGCCGATGCCAGGGCAGCGGTTGAGGGTTCGACCGGAATGCAGCAGGCCAAGAGCCTCACCGTATTCGACGAGGCCGACAGCGACCGGATTCGGCAGCGCCTATTGGAATACGAACGCGCCGCCGTAGCCGAGTGGCCACTGGTCGCGAGCGGTCAGACCCAGCCGGAAGCAGAAATGGTCCTGCACGCCCTTTACACCGCATACCAAGAAGTCCAGCCGCGCAACGATGTACAGTCGAAGTTCCTTGCCATTTCTCTGAATAACCTCGACAAAATGAGTGCGGCACGCACAGAACGAATAACCTTGGCCCGCACTGCCACTGGCCCGCCCTTTCCGTTATGGGCAGTTAACTTCGTAATAGGCACCATGCTGCTGGGCAGCGGGATTATCTTCGGCGGCACGCAGTCCGCCTTCAACCACATGATGGTGGCCGCGATGGGCGTGTTGATCGCAAGCGTCCTGTTCGTCATCGCGGAAATGTCGCATCCATACCTGGGCGAGATTGCGACCTCCCCTGAATCGCTGTGCCAGGTCGTCGCGTTTCTGTCGCCATCCCCGGCGTGATCGACGAGTGCGTCATCGACGCCAAACTAATCCAGCGCGAGCACGCGTTGAGTTCGATTCACGTCGCGGCAGTGGCAATACGAAACGCCCCGGCTAGTAAGGCCGGGGGCGCTTCGTGCTTTCCTAGTGTGCGTGACCGTGGTGATCGCCGTGGTCGTCGGCTTTGGCAGGCTTGTCGACCACCGCCGTCTCGGTGGTCAGCACCATCCGCGCCACCGACGCGGCGTTGAGCACCGCGGACCTGGTCACCTTGACCGGGTCGACGACGCCATCAGCGGCCAAGTCGCCGTAGGTCAGGGTGGCTGCGTTCAGCCCCTGCCCGGCGGGCAGTTCGCTGACCTTGCTGACTACGACCGCCCCGTCGAGCCCGGCGTTGGTGGCAATCCAGTACAGCGGAGCGGCCAGCGCTTCGGAAAATACGTCGACGCCGACCGCCTCGTCACCCGACAGCGACGCACGCAACTCCGTCAGCGCTTTGCGGGCCTGGATGAGTGCGGACCCGCCCCCGGCGACGATGCCCTCCTCGACGGCCGCCTTGGCGGCCGCAACGGCATCCTCAACGCTCTCCTTGCGTTCCTTGAGCTCGGTCTCGGTGGCCGCACCCACGGTGATAACGGCCACCCCGCCGGCCAGCTTGGCCAGCCGCTCGCCCAACTTCTCGCGATCCCAGTCAGAGTCGCTGTTTTCGATCTCGGCACGCAGCAGGTTGACTCGCGCCTCGACGGCCTCCGGGGGGCCACCGCCGTCGACGATGATGGTGTCGTCCTTGCCGACCACGACCCGACGAGCCGAACCCATCACCTCCAAGCCAATCTCCCGCAGCAGCAGGCCGGCGTCAGGGGTGACCACCTCAGCACCGGTTACCGCCGCCAGATCCTGCAGAAACGCCTTGCGCCGGTCGCCGAAGTACGGCGATTTCACCGCGACCGCTTTCAGCGTCTTGCGGATGGAGTTGACGACCAGCGTAGCCAGCGCCTCACCTTCGACGTCCTCGGCGATGATCAGCAGCGGCTTACCCGATCCGGCAACCTTTTCCAGCAAGGGCAGCAGATCGGGCAGCGAGCTGATCTTGTCCTGATGCAGCAGGATCAATGGGTCGTCGAGCACGGCCTCCTGGGCATCGAAGTCGGTCACGAAGTAGGCCGACAAGTAGCCCTTGTCGAAGCCGACGCCTTCGGTGAACTCCAGCTCGGTGCCCATCGTCGAGGACTCCTCGACGCTGACCACGCCGTCATGGCCGACCTTGGCCATGGCCTCGCCGACCAGTTCGCCGATGTGCGCGTCGCGCGAGGAGACCGTCGCAACCTGCGCAATAGCCTCTTTCCCCGATACCGGCGTGGCCGACGCCAGCAGCGCTTCGGACACCGCGTCGGCCGCCTTGCCGATCCCCGCGCCGAGCGCGATCGGGTTGACGCCGGCGGCGACTAAGCGCAGTCCGGCCTTGACCAGAGCTTGGGCCAGCACGGTCGCGGTGGTGGTGCCGTCACCGGCAACGTCGTTGGTCTTGGTGGCCACCGACTTCACCAACTGGGCACCCAAGTTCTCGAACGGGTCTTCCAGATCGATCTCACGCGCGACGGTAACGCCATCGTTGGTGATCGTGGGACCACCGAACGACTTTGCCAGCACCACATGCCGACCACCCGGTCCCAGCGTCACCCGCACGGCGCCAGCGAGCTTGTCCACACCGGCCTCCAAAGCGCGGCGCGCCACTTCGTCGTACTCAATAAGCTTGCTCATCAGGCTCCTTCGCCCTAACGCATGCCGCCCCGGCAATCGCCCGTGGTTGATGCACGGGGATCGCCGGGGCGGTACACGGTTCTGTTACTTGGATACGACAGCCAGCACGTCGCGTGCCGACAGGATCAAGTACTCCTCGCCGTTGTACTTGATCTCGGTGCCGCCGTACTTGCTGTAGATGACGGTGTCACCTTCGGACACGTCCAACGGGATTCGCTTCTCGCCATCCTCGTCCCAGCGGCCCGGACCGACTGCGACGACGGTGCCCTCCTGGGGCTTCTCCTTGGCGGTGTCGGGAATGACCAGACCGGATGCGGTCGTGGTCTCGGCCTCGTTGGCCTGCACGAGAATCTTGTCCTCGAGTGGCTTGATGTTCACCTTCGCCACGATTGGAGCCCTCCACTTACTTGATCGGATCCGGGGCCTTCGCCTCGGACTGTGTTGGTAGCGGGTCCGGAACTTCTCGCCCGGACCGGAGTTGGCGGCCGGTCCGGGGCGAGCCCCGGAACCGTCCGAATTACCAGGTGATTCGGCATTCGTCCGTGCCCTCGCGCCGTCGTCGCGGGTGCCGGCGCAGGGTCGTCCGACTGCCACCTAGCACTCTATACATGAGAGTGCTAGCACTCAAGGGCACCCCGGTGCTTCCGCGTGTTGGCGTCTTGACGGCGGCCACGCCGAGATTGCCGCGACGGTCGTGATCCGCTCACCAACCACAACCATGACGGCGATTTCGGCGCAGCGCGCCTAACCGACCTGCCCGACTACCACCGGTAGACCGGGGTCACTCGGCACGTCCAACGGCGACGGCGCCGCATCGGCAGCCACCAGATGTGCGGCGAATGCGGCGATCATGGCGCCGTTGTCGGTGCACAGCCGCGGCCTGGGGATGCGCAACGTCAGGCCAGCCTCGGCGCAGCGCTGGGTGGCCAGCTCACGCAGCCGAGAATTCGCGGCCACTCCTCCCGCGATCAGCAGCACCGAGACTTCAAGTTCGGTGGCTGCGCGCACCGCCTTCTTGGTCAGCACGTCAGCGACGGCCTCCTGGAATCCGGCCGCGACATCCGCGGGCCGAAACTGCGGATGACTCTCCAGATACCGGGCAACCGCGGTCTTGAGCCCGGAGAAGCTGAACGCGTACCGGTCGTCGGCGGGCCCGCTCATCCCGCGAGGGAACACGGGGATCTCCGCGGCGTCGCGGTCGCCGGTGCGGGCGAGGTCGTCAAGCACCTTACCGCCCGGATAACCGAGACCCAACAGCCGCGCTACCTTGTCGTAGGCCTCCCCGGCCGCGTCGTCGACGGTGCTGCCCAGCTCGATGATCGGCGCGCCCAGCGAAAGCACGTGCAACAGGTGGGTATGCCCGCCGGAGACCAGCAGCGCCACGCACTCGGGCAGTGGGCCGTGCTCGTACACATCGGCTGCCAAGTGCCCGCCCAAGTGGTTGACAGCGTAGAACGGCACACCCCAGGCAGCCGAATACGCTTTGGCCGCAGCCACTCCCACCATGAGGGCACCGGCCAGGCCGGGTCCGATGGTGGCCGCGACGACGTCAGGTCGTTTTATGCCGGCCGCGGTCAGGGCCCGGCGCATCGCGGGACCCAATGCCTCCAGATGAGCGCGGGAGGCGATCTCGGGCACCACGCCGCCGAATCGCACATGCTCTTCGACGCTGGATGCCACCTCGTCGGCCAACAGTGTCACGGTGCCGTCGGGGTCGAGGCGCGCGATACCGACACCGGTTTCGTCACAGGAAGTTTCGATAGCCAAGATGTTGGTCACCGGGCACTCCTGCGCATCGTGTATGCGTCGGCGCCACTGACGCGGTAATAGCGCCGGCGCAGACCGATCTGCTCAAAACCCAGGCTGCGATACAGAGCAAGCGCGACTTCATTGTCGGTGCGGACTTCCAGGAACACGACACCACCGCCGGCAAACTCGAGCAGCTCGTTGAGCAGCCGGCGGCCGATGCCGTGTCCCTGGTAAGGCCGATCCACGCCGATCGTGTGCACCTCGTACTCGAAGGGCGGGGTGCGGCCCAACCGGGATATGCCGCCATAACCGACCAGCGTGCCGCCACAACGCGCGCCCACATAGTGGTTGCGCGCGCTGGCCAGTTCACGTTCGAACGCCACGACGGGCCACGGGTCGTCGCCGTCGAACAATTGCGCTTCCAGTTCGGCGCACCGGTTGGCGTCCGCGAGAGTGAGCGCACCCACGGTGACCGGGTCGATGTGGGCGGTCGGCTTGCGCCTGTCTCCTCCGCAAGCGCGAGGTCCCCCCATCTCATCGCTGCGCTCCGCATTGTTACCGGCGATCATGTGCGGGCCGCCAGCGGCTTGGCATCCGGCCGGCGCAGATAGAGCGCCACCAGCGGCGGCGGGTTCTCCGCCCACTCGATCACCGCCGCGGCAGCTGACGCGGCTCCTCCTCGGGCCGCCTCCGCCCCCATCGGCACCGCGCGCACCAGGCCGACTGGCGTCGGATAAACCGGCTCACACCATGGCAGGTCGAAGCACGCCGCGTGCTCGGGCGAGCCGGCGACGGCTTGCGCGGAGCCGGGGTCGACGTCGGCCGGGGCGCTCACCGCCGGACCGTCGGTGCGGATGCCGTCGTGGTAACGAGCCCAATAGATCTCGCGACGACGAGCGTCGGTGACAACCAGCGTGTCACCGGTGGTTAAGCCGCCGATGGCGTCCAGGCTGCACACCCCGTGTACTGGAATTTCCAGCGCATGCCCATAGGCGGCGGCTGTGGCCATGCCGACCCGCAGACCGGTAAACGGTCCGGGACCGCAGCCCACCACCACGGCGTCAATGTCGGCCATCGTTAGGGCCGCATCAGCCAGCGCGGCAAGGACATTCGGCGTCAACCGTTCGGCGTGCGCCCGGGCGCCGACAGTGACCCGCTCGGCCAGGGCGGCGAAATCGGCGCCGTCGCGCCTTACCACGCCCGCTGTCACTGCCGGGGTGGAGGTGTCGATGGCGAGGATGAGTGTCATGAGCAAACCCATTGCCAGGTCGCGATCCGCACATCGGAGTGGCTGACTCGCTCCAACCGGACATCGAGGTGGCGCTCGCAGAGGCGTTCGGCCAGACCCTCGCCCCACTCCACCACCACGACGGCGTCGTCGAGATCGGTGTCGAGGTCCAGGGCGTCGAGTTCACCTAGCAGGTCCGCACCGTGCTGATCAAGCAAGCGGTAGACGTCGACGTGAATCAACGCCGGCGCGCCGCAGCGGCGCGCCGGATGCACCCGCGCCAGCACATACGTTGGCGAGGTGACCGGCCCGTCTACTTTCATTGCCGCGGCAATGCCCTGGGCCAGCACGGTCTTTCCAGCGCCGAGCGGCCCGGACAGGATCACCACGTCGCCGGCCCGCAACTGCTCACCCAACCGCGATCCCAGCGCCACGGTGTCCGCGACGTGCTCCAACGTCTGCTGCTCAGCCACGACGCCCCCACCGTTCCCGAAATCGCCTATACCGCAGCGTCATTGCGCCCGGAACGGCGCGACCGACCAGGCGGAGCAGACCCTCGTTGATGGGATCGGGCTTGTCCAACAGCGCCAGGTGACTGGCTCCGGCGACAATGACCAGTTCGGACAGTGGCAGCGAGTCCGCCATCTTCTGTGAGTATTCGTCCGGAGTCAGCAGATCGTGGTCCCCGCACGCGATCAGGGTCGGCACCTTGAGCAACGTCCACAACCCGGCGGTTTCGTCGTGCACCTCCAGGGCGTGTAGAAACTCCACCATGGTGGCGATTGGGGTGTCGGTCATCATCCGCTGTGAGAACGCGTCCAGGCTCCGGCTGACCTGCAAGTCGCTGTAGGACGCCGCGCGCAGGATCGGGCCGATCAGCGACCGCGACACGTGACGGCCACGGTGGGCCAGCTTCGGCGCCGAGCGGGCGGTAAACCGCACGGCTTCCAAGGCCGGGTTTTTCAAGAACTCGCCCAGCGGCGAGCGCGTCACCCCTTCGGCGGCCGACGAGATCACCGCCGCCCCGACGATCCGGCGACCATACTGCTCGGGGAACTGGCGGGCATGCGACAGCACAGTCATGCCGCCCATCGAATGACCGACCAGCACAATCGGCCCGCGCGGCGCGGTCGCTTGCAGCACCGTCTCCAAGTCCTGGCCGAGCTGGGTCAGCGTGTAGGTTTCGGGCGCGGCTTCACCGGACTGACCGTGCCCACGCTGGTCGTAGAAGATCATCCGCGCCCGCGGGCCCCACCGCTCGCCGAGCCGCATCCGCTGAAAGTGAAAGGCACCCATACGCAAGCAGAAGCCGTGGGCGAACACCACGGTTACCGGCGCAGTGGTAGGCCCGGCTTCACGCACCGCCAACGGCACCCCGTCGGGGGTGGTCACCACGAGTGCGCGATCGCTGTCCAGCCGCTCGAAATCCTC
The DNA here is from genome assembly GCF_008370645.1 of Mycobacterium simiae. Taxonomy (GTDB): domain Bacteria; phylum Actinomycetota; class Actinomycetes; order Mycobacteriales; family Mycobacteriaceae; genus Mycobacterium; species Mycobacterium simiae_A. Next base: position 1,935 of record NZ_VTZN01000188.1, on the reverse strand, counting down.
ACCAGCGTAAGGATCTTCGGTGATGCTGCGACGTTCGGCCAGTGACCGGCGGGCCGAGGCGCCGACGATCGTGGCGACCGCGGTCAACCCGGCGCCTCCGGCATGCCAGGCCCTGGCCTTCTGGCTTTCGCTCGGACTCAACGGTTCCCGGCCTCGCGGTAGGTCCTGGTGATTCGCCCGCGCGGGCTGGTGACTACTTCATAGTGGATGGTGCCGAGCCAGTCGGCCCAGTCGTGTGCGGTGGGCTCTCCGCGGGTGCCGGGCCCAAACAGAATCGCCTCATCGCCTTCGGCCGCGTCGACCCGGCCGGGCCCGAGATCGACAACGAGCTGATCCATGCAGATCCGGCCCACGCCAGGTCGCCGACGACCATTGATCAACACTTCCAAGCGCCCGCCCAGCGACCGAAATACCCCGTCGGCGTAGCCGATCGGCAGCAGCGCCACCGTGGTGTCGTGCGGCGCCACCCAGGTGTGAGCGTAGGACACGCCTTGTCCGGCGCCAACCGATTTCACCAGTGCAACAGCACATTTCACTGTCATAGCCGGCACCAGGCCCAGGTCGCCAAGCTGAGGCACCGGGCTCAGCCCGTATACCGCGATGCCCGGCCGCACCAGGTCGAACGTCAGGTCTGGACGGGCCATCGTTGCCGAGGAATTCGAGAGGTGCGCCACCTCGAACCGCACCCCTTGGTCGTCGGCGTAGGCCAGCATGTCCCGAAACCGCTGCGCCTGAACGTCATTGATGGGCGCCTCCGGTGCGTCGGCGAAGACCAGGTGCGACATCAGCCCCCGCAGCCGGATGGTCTCGTCGGCGGCGGCCTGACGCAGCGCGGTCACCATGGCTGGGTACTCCGCCGAGGCCACGCCGTTGCGGTTGAGCCCAGTGTCGACCTTGACGGTGACGCTGGCCTGCCTACCGGTGCGACGCACCGCAATTAGTAACTCCTCGAGTTGGCGCACCGAGGAAACCGCGATCTGCACGTCGCCGGCCAGCGCGGACGCGAAGTCGAAGCCAGGCGGGTGCAGCCAGGCCAGCACCGGCGCATTAATCCCGTCAGCGCGCAGCTTCAGCGCCTCATCGACGGTGGCCACCCCGAGTTCAGCCGCGCCCGCAGCCAACGCGGCCTGGGCGACCCTGGTGGCACCGTGGCCGTAGCCGTCGGCCTTGACGACGGCCATCACCTGGGCGCGCCCGGCGTGCTCGCGCAGCACCCGCACGTTGTGCTCGATAGCGCCCAGGTCGATCACGGCCTCGGCAAGCACGCCCGGCTTCAGGGATATCGGCGTAACGGCCACACCGGCAATTCTCCCAGAGCCCGACCGTCCCCGAAGAATCGGCAGCCCTCATACCGATGAGCCAACCGACAGCCGCCGCATCCCTAGCAGGCGGCTGGCTAAATCGGTCCGGTGCCGCCGGGGGCACCGTTAGCGCCGGCAACACCGCCGGATCCGGGGGCCCCACCTAATCCGCCGAGCCCGGGGTTGACATTAGCTGGAAACAGGGCCGCGAAGACGCTGCCGCCGTCGCCGCCGGCACCGCCGTTGACGCCTGCCCCCGAGCTATCGCCGCCGTTGCCGCCTTTACCGCCGGTGGCGATAGAGGTGGCGTTGTTGGTCCCGCGGGCCAACGCGCTACCGCCGGTGCCGCCGACCCCGCCCGCTGCGCCGGACCCGGCGTCCCCGCCAGCGCCGCCGGTGGCGCTTCCCGAGCCGGAGTTGTCTGCTGTCCCGCCGGATCCGCCCTTGCCGCCGTTGACGGCGCCATCGCCTCCGGCGCCACCCGCGCCAGCGGTGACATTGTTCGTGTTGGCGGCGTTACTGAGACTCGCCTCACCGCCTCGGCCGCCGGCCCCGCCGTCCGAAGTGGTTCCGATGCCGCCATCGCCGCCGGCGCCGGCGATGGCGCTGCCACCGGCACCAGTCGTGCTCGCCG
>NZ_VTZN01000187.1 GCF_008370645.1 Mycobacterium simiae | reverse complement strand
GGGTGGCGGGGGTCATTCGATTCCCTCGCAGTACCGCAGCATGTTGGCGTGGGTCCATTGCTGGCCTGACTGCTCGACTTCGGCTTTGACCTTTTCTAGCCAGCGGCCATGCGCGTCGGTGATCTCGATATCCAACTGCTGCCACGCCAGGAGTTCGCATGCGGTTTCGTGGTCGGGGATGGTTCGGCGGCGTAGATATCTCCACGCCAGCTTGCTCAGCAGGGCGCGCTGGTCATCGGGCAGTTCGTCCCAGTAGCCGCCGGTCATGGCTGCCCTGCCTTTGCCAGTGCGACGGCTACACGGTCAGTCATGCCGGGAGTGGCCGGAGTGATGCCACCGGGCGCTGCCGGTACCGGACAGTCGGGTTTGTGACCTTGCGTGGCGACGTGGCAGCCGCACCTGGGGCAGCGGCCGGGGCCGGTCGGTGGAGTGAATTGACGAGCTTCGCCGGTCGCTTGACCGTTTGACTCGGTTACATCGGTTACACCGGTTACGAATTGGAGCTGAGTTTCGTCGTTTGTAACCGATGTAACCGGTGTAACCGACGAATCTCCCCTCTCCGAGGCGTGTTCGCGTTCTTCGTCGTCACTGTCATCTATCAGGCCATCGACATAACGCTTCCATGCGTCGGCGAACTGGGTCGCCGCGTATCCCTTGAATACGCTGCCTCCGTCGCGGTGAGCTTTGGAGGTGACACCATACTTCCGTAGCCGCTGGGCAAGGCTACGGTCGTCGATGGGTTCGCCTCTACGGATTGTCGGCCAGGGCGATTCTGGGAGCTTCAACAGGGCGGTGATGAGTTCCTCGGTGGGCAGCCTGTCGCGGTTGCTGCCATCGAACACCCGCTTGATGTCCCGCAACAGCAGGACGCCGATACTCGGGGGTCGCCGCTTGGATGCGGTTACAAGGGTTACAGCGGCTACGCGGGCTGCCTTAGCCCATCGCTCCCCGGCGAGGTCAGCGACCGCCAACAACGCCTCCCAGACGTCGGCGTCGCGATCATCGACACCCTTCGGCATTTTGGGCCAGAAGTCCCCCACAAGAGACTCTTTCGCCACACTGGACCAGGCGGCCAGGTTGTCATAGAGCCTCTGTGCGTCTGACTTCACCAGGCGTAACCGCCACGGTTCAACACGTTCGTCGGCGGCTCGTCGTCGCATCCGCACTACGACACTCCGTGACATCAGTGTGTCGGGCAGGTCGTCTAAACCGGCAAGTGCCACAGCGCAATATGCAGGCAGTTCCTCGGTGAACACCTCTTTGCCGCGGACGACACAGTGCCCGGCCATTGCCCCATTGCGGTGGCCGGCGTTCAGCATGCCGCGAATTTCTTCGTTGTCCTTGGCCCTCGGCCCGAACACCGTGTCGATCTCGTCGTAGAGCAGCGTGGGCAGGCCGGCGGGGTCGGACACCTTGCGGAACAGGTACGCAGGTGTGGTGTTTACGGCATGTACCGGCCGGGGCACCAACGGTTCTGTGACTTCCAGGGCGCGCGATTTCCCGCTGCCCGGTTCCGGCGAAAGGAACGCGATTCGCGGCGTCGATTCCCAGCGGTCCATCAGCCAGCAGTGCGCGATCCACAGCACATGCGCAACGCGTTCATGGTGCGACGGATAGACAACGAATCGCCGGACGAAAGACGCTATGGCATCCAGGATTTCGGCAGTCAGGTCACGGAGTTCACCACCGCCAACCTGTTTGTCGGGGCCGGCAAAAACAGGATCGCTAAACATGCTGCCGCTCATATCTCACCCCGCAGCGCGCCAAGTCGTCTGGCGCAGTCGCGGATCGTCAACACGGCATTGGTGACCAGCGGCGTCAGGTCGGCCTCGGGCGCAGTGCCGGCCGCCGCAACCAGCGCGGTCCCGACCGACTCCGTTTGGCGGCGCAGCGATTTGGAAACTACCGCTGCCGCGTAATGCCCTGCCGCCGATGCGCATGCACCGGTCGTTGTGGCAGTCCTCAGTGCGGTGGCCGTCTGCCGTGTCAGTGAGCCGGTGCGTCCCAGCTCATCCAGGGTCAGTTGCGGCGACGGCGGAACATCCCGGCCCACCAGTGTCCGGATCGCCTTCAACAAGACGTTCAGCGGCGGGTCTACGTCGTCATCATGGACCAACGCCAGGACGGCAGCGGCTTCGGCGCTGCTGCTGTACATCAGTGCCCCGACCAACATTTCGGCGACGCCGGGCTCCGGTCCGACAGGGCAGATCTGGCGGTCCATCATGCCGGGCACCCCGCAATAGAGGCTGCGGCGACCTCTCCGCCCGTGTGCTGCTGGGCGATCGGGGTAGAATCGAGCACAGCGATTGGCGTCGTGCGGGTGGCCCGGTCCTCAGCGGCCGGGCTTCTTCGTCTCTGCATTAGGCACCGCCGACCGATGTCAGGAACTTATCAAGGTCGGATTGTTTGACCTTCAACAACTTTGGCCCGACCCGAGTGGCGGCGAGTTGCCCGTTCTTTACCCAACGACGCGCGGTCCTGTAGTGGACCCCAGCCTGTATAGCAACTTCAGGCAGCCCGATGAGTGGTTCGGGTTGCCGACGTTCGCGGCGATTGGCGGGGATATTCGCGGATTTGACCACGTGAAACCTCTTTCGGGGCATGCGGATACCGCAGATGCCTCCGGATAGAGGGAGCCAGACAGGGAACGTCCACTCGCAGCACAGAGTACCCGTAAGGTACGCAAAGTGTCGTTACGGCCTTTTGCGGCGTGTTGCCGCATCCTTCTTTTGCGCAGCGTCGATCAGCGCCAGTGATACACCGCCGGCGCCGGCGCAACCCTTTAACAGCCGGTGCAGCAAGCTCATGTCCTTGACGAGAACGTGCATCGGGCACCGGGGGCAGTCGAACTGGTACTGGGACCATTCACGCAGGCCCGGGACCAGCGCCTCGGAGTCGCCAGATTCGTGCGGGTTCCACGACCATGTTTCCTCGACTTGACCGGGGCCGGAGATGAAGACCTCGCGGCGGAACGATTCGAGCGGCACCCGTGGGTGCGGATGGCCAGAGGAGCCCTCACACCACACCACGGCATCCGGCTGGCGCTCACCGTCATCCCACGTGACGCCAAGGTCGTGGTCGACGTGCCGGGTCATGTGCCCGAGCCGGCGCAATTCGCGAATGGTCTCGTCGTCGTCAGTCACTACGCACCGCCTCCCGCAGCGAGTTTCGACAACCGTTCGGCGATCACGGCGTCCCGGTTCTCTGCGACGTGCTGGTACCGCAGCGCCATCGCGGCCGTACTGTGTCCAAGTCTGTGCATGAGTTCCGCTGTGGTAGCGCCTGATTGAGCTGCCAGCACTGCACCGACGTGGCGTAGGTCATGGACGCGCAAGTTGGGCTTACCGATAGCCTTGCGGGCTTTCTCCCAGTGCGTGCGGTACAGGTCCGCGCGCAGGTGGTTGCCGTCCGCGCCGGGGAACAGCAGGGAGTCGGCGGGCTTACCGACGTGACTCTTCAAGTGCGCCTTGAGGATCGGCCGGATATGCGGCGGGACTGTGACATCACGGGATCCGGCGCGGGTTTTCGGCTCCCCAACAGTGAACTTGCCGCCCCGGTAGGTGACCGCCCGGCGGATATGCAGCACGTTGCAATCCGCGCTGACATCACCTCTGCGGAGTTCGGAGGTTTCACCCCAACGCAATCCGCACCATCCGGCCATCAGGACGCTGGCGCGTAGCTCGGCGGGCATCTTGGCGGCCAGGCGGTCCAGCTCGGCCGGGGTGAGCACTTCGACGTCGCGCTTGCGGGTGGTCTGCATCGCGGCGCGGATCCGGCACGGGTTGGCGTCGAGGACTTCATCCTGCACCGCAGTGGCACAGATGGCGTGCAGCAGCGCATAGGAGTGCGCATTGCGGGTCGGGTGATCGGAACCAAGCCCAGCGTGCCACTGGCGAATCTGGGCCGGGGTTAGCGTGACGATCTTGGCGTCGCCCAGATCTGGCAGAATCAGCCGCTCCAACATCGACTCATAGTGTTGGCGGGTGCGGGGGCGCAACTGGCGCTGCTGAATCCACCGATCGGCGTAGGTGCGCAGAGTGATGCCGTCGGAGCGTTCGACGGCACCCCAGGTACCCAAGTCGATTTTTCGGCGTTCCGCGGCCAGCCACGCCTCGGCGTCGGTTCGGTGCACATAGGTGCGCGGGCCAAGGTGGAGCTTGCCGTCAGGCCCGACGTAGGCGGCGCTGAAGCGGCCGGAGCGTTCGGCGCGGATGCGGCCGAACCCGCGGCGCTTGGCGGCCATTAGCAGTAAATTCTGCACAAGAAATGCACAACACGAGTGTTACACAACGCCCGGCAATGTGACATACTGCCGGATGGGTGGAAGTGCTTAAACCACTGTTGAGAGCACGGAAACCACAGGTAATGACAACAGCCACGCCGAAAGCTCAGTCAGGTTCGAATCCTGCCGGGGGCACTAGAGTCTGTACCTTCCCGACGACGCTCCCATCCCGGCAACGTTCCGGCTTCAGGTGGGCCAGCGCCGACGATGATCCCGCCTATTTTCGACAGCGGCATCGTCCAGGACGCGACGCACCTCGCCATCGACGGGGCACCGCAGACCATGGCTGTGTCGCGACCGAAAGCGACGACGCATGCAGGGTGGATGGCCCTTACGGGGCGACTCATGTGCACGGTGTGACTGGGGTGACTCGCGACGCCGCACTCCTCTGCAGTGCCGCGCAGTTGTCTCGGTGTACTACTCGGAAAAGCGTCCGAATCGTGCAATTATGGGCTTCGTCACATCTTCGGATGGCCACCAAGTTGCCGGGTGGGAGGACCACCATGTCGTATCTAATCACCGCGCCGGACCTGCTGACGATAGCAGCGGCAAATGCAGAGGGTATCGGTTCCTCGGTGCTGGCGGCGAACCTGGCGGCGTTGGCCCCGACCAGCACGCTGATGGCCGCTGCCGCTGACGAAGTATCGGCGGCGATAGCATCGCTGTTCTCCGGCCACGCTCAGGAATACCAGGCGCTCAGTGCCCAGGCGGCGGCGTTTCATGAGCGATTTGTGCGGGCATTGAGTGATGCCAGCCGGGCGTATGCGGCGGCGGAGGCGGCCAATGCGGGCCCGCTGCAGGTCGTTGTCGACGACATTCTGGGTGCCATCAATGCGCCCACGAACTTTCTGTTGGGGCGTCCATTGATCGGCGACGGGGTTGACGCCATGCCCGGCACCGGGCAACCCGGTGGGGCGGGCGGGATTTTGTTGGGCAATGGCGGCGCCGGTGGGTCGGGTCCGGTGGGCCAGCGGGGAGGGACCGGCGGCAGTGCCGGGTTGATCGGTAACGGTGGACCTGGCGGTACCGGCGGCATCGGAGGCGGGGCCGGCGGCACCGGCGGCACGGGCGGCTGGCTGCTGGGTAACGGCGGGGGCGGCGGCGTCGGCGGGCTCGGCATAGGATCCATCGCCGCCGGGACCGGCGGGTTGGGCGGAAGAGCGTTGTCCTTGTTCGGCGCGTCGGGAGCCACCGGCAGCGTTGGGGAGACTCCAGCGGTGCTGTCGGTGTCTCAACAACAGGCCCTCGCTCTGCTGACGATGGCGCCAGATGCGAATTTCCTGTTGATCGGCACCGACGGCACGAATCTGGCCGCAATCCTGGCCGACCCGGCTGGCACCCCGAACTTCCACGCGCTGATGCAGGATAGCGTCACCTCCGCGTCGACGATCGTCGGGCACACCAGCATCTCCAACCCCTCGTGGACCACTATCCAGACCGGTGTGTGGAGCGAGACGGCCGGCGTGACCAACAATGTCTTCACGCCTTGGACGTACGACACCTGGTCGACGGTGTACAACCAACTCGAGGCCACCTGGGGCGATCAGGTCAACACCACGGTCATCGCCAACTGGCCTGTCATCACCGACATCGCCGGCGCCGGCTCGCACCCCGCCGACAACATCGAATTCGTCCCCCAGATCGCCGGCGACACGAACTGGATAGCAACGCAAAACCTGGTCGGCCAGAAATCCCAGGCCGCGATTCTGGCCGCCGATCCTAACGAAGGCAATCTCATCTTCTCCTACTTCGTAGGTGTCGATGAAAACGCGCACATGTACGGCGGTGATTCGCCGCAGTACCAGATGGCCATTCGGAATATGGACGCCAATCTCGGTCGGCAACTTCCTACGAGTATGGGCGGTTCAGGCCTGTTGGGAGCCGTAGCCGACTGGGAGCAGATGTACCCCGGCGAGCAATTCTCCACGCTCGTGGTCACCGACCATGGCGAAACAGGACCTCAAAATTTCAGCCTCACTCATGGCTTTCAATCACCCCGCGAGACAGCGACATTCCTGATCTTCGATCAGGCCTTCAATGACGGGACCGACGGGTTCATCAACAACTCGTGGCAAATCGTCAGCACGACGCCGACGATCATGGATCACTTCGGCATTCCGCCGTTGCCGTATATGCAGGGTGCGCCCCTGACGTCGGCCGTCTTCGATGGCACTTACGTCGATCCCGGCCCCAACCTGTTCAGCGTGCTCAGCGCCGATTTCGCCGGACAGGGCTATCCCGATATCGCGACCAACGTGAGTCTGGGGTCGCGCACGGTCGTAGCCACGATTCCTTACCTGGTGTTCGACCCGATACAAGACATTGTCGATGCCGTGCCCAGCTTCTTGCAGGTGCCGGTCTCATGGATCGGCGCCGGCGTCTACCAGTCGCTTAACATCCCCGCCCAGATCTGGGTCCGGCTCACCGGTGTGACCGGCAACGACATTATCCCGCCGGTTCTCAACCCCTTCCTCCCCTAGGACTCATCGAGCCGGTTCCTCGGCGGCGGCCTGGGCGACTTGCTGGGCCTGGAAAGCGTTGCCTGACAACCCTGATCGAAGAGACTGGGTCAGGCAGCCCCTGAACGCAGGCAAGACTGCACGCCTTGTCCGCTCGTGCGGACCAACAAATTGCCAGAGCGCCAGATCTCACCTCACTAGCTGTCGACCGGCTGCAACTTGTGCGGGGTCAGACTCAAGCGGTCGCTGCAACACCTGATTGGTTAGGTTCGGCAGCGAGTCGTGCGTGATAGGTGAGATCGTCGGAAGCGGCTAGGTACGCGCGAGCGGCGGCGCGCAGCCGTGATGGTTGTGGGGGGTCGCGGTCGCTGATCTGAACAAGACCGGAGCGCAGCAATTGGTCGTGAGCCTGGGTGAACAGCGGCGCGTGCTGAGGCCGGTGTCGGTGATGCGGTAGCGGCGGGTGCCGGGAATGCGTTCGATGAGTCCGTGGGTACGCGGGCGCCGCAGGTCGTAGGTCATCTGCCTGTCAAGGCAACAATCCAGCCTTCCCGTCCTGGCCAAGTAACTGCCCGCCGATAGCGCCGGCGCCAACGCTACCCGCGGTTGGGCCGATCCCGGCGTTGCCACCGTTGCCGCCATTTCCAATCAGGATGGCGGTCCCCCCGACGCCGCCGGCACCACCGACACCCACCGATTCGACGGCGCCACCGCTACCGCCGTTACCGCCATTGCCGATGAGCCCAGGGGTGCCGCCGGCCCCGCCTGCCCCACCGGCAAAGCTGATTGCAACGCCACCGGCTCCGCCGGCACCGCCGGAGCCGGCGATGGGGCCGGCCTTACCGCCGGCCCCGCCCGCTCCGCCGGCAGAGCCGCCGAGTCCGCCGGATCCGCCCGCCCCGCCGGAGCCGAACAACAGGCCTGCGTTACCGCCGCTCCCGCCGGCTCCGCCAGTTTCAACGCTATCCCCGCCGGCACCGCCGGCCCCACCGGCCAAGCCGAAAATGGTGAGCCCGCTTGCGCCGCCGGACCCTCCTGCCCCGCCGCTGTTGAGCAGTCTGCCGGCCCCGCCGGCGCCGCCGGTGCCGGTTGACGAGATCCCGCCTGCGCCGCCGGCGCCGCCGGCGCCGAACAGCATGGCGGCCCCGCCGGTGCCGCCGACCCCACCGTCGCCGGTCGTCGACGCGCCGCCGGCTCCGCCGGCCCCGCCGGCGCCGAAGAGGATCCCGCTGGCCCCGCCGGCGCCGCCGGGCATATCGGCCGCGCCGGACCCGCCGGTTCCGCCGTTGCCGAACAACCATCCGCCGGCCCCGCCATCAGCCCCGGTGCCCGCAGTCCCGTTGGCGCCGTTGCCGATCAGCGGGCGCCCGGTCAAGCTCTGGATGGGACCATTGACGGCGTTGAGCACCTGCTGCTGCAGATTGTGCAGGGGCGAGGTGCTGGCCGGAGCGTTGAATCCGTCTGCGCCCAGCAGCAGACCGCTGATCCCACCGGCGCCGACGCTGCCCGCGGTTGCTCCGGTGCCGCCGTTAGCGCCGTTGCCGCCGTTGCCGACCAGTATTGCGGTGCCTCCGGTTCCTCCGGGCCCGCCGGTACCGGCCGCGGCGGCGCTCCCGCCGCCGTTACCGCCGTTACCGCCGTTGCCTATCAGCCCGGGCATGCCACCGGCCCCACCCCCACCGCCGAGGGAACCCGCGGCGATGCCGGCGTCGCCGCCAGCCCCACCGGGGCCGCCGGAGCCCCACAACAACCCGGCCTTACCGCCGGCTCCGCCGGACCCACCGGCGAGGGATCCCAACCCGCCGGCCCCGCCGGCCCCGCCGGCCCCACCGGCACCGACCAGCAGGCCGGCGTTGCCGCCCAGCCCGCCGGCCCCGCCCGCGGCAAAAGTGCTGGCGCCGCCGGACCCTCCGGCCCCGCCGGAACCGACGGCGAGTAGGCCGGCGTTGCCGCCCGCCCCGCCGGTGCCGCCAAAGTTCCCGTTTCCGAACCCGCCGGTGCCGCCGTCACCGCCGGCGCCGAACAGCCCACCGGACCCGCCAGCCCCGCCGGACCCGCCGGTTGTTCCCCATCCGCCGGGGCCGCCGGCGCCACCGCTGGCGAACATCCCGCCGGTACCACCAGCCCCTCCGGTCCCGCCATTGACGGCGCCGGCCCCGCCGGCCCCGCCGGTTCCGCCGCTGGCAAATAGTCCGCCGGCGCCGCCGGCCCCGCCCGCACCGCCGTCCGCATTATTGCCTGCGAGCCCCCCCGTTCCGCCGGCCCCGCCG
>NZ_VTZN01000186.1 GCF_008370645.1 Mycobacterium simiae | reverse complement strand
GCCGGGTGCCAGGCCACCTTCATGACCGAAAAGGCGCCGGCAATCTGCCAGACGGAAGGACTATCCCGTTGAGGCAAGCTCAGCCGCGTTTCATGGCGGGGTGGTTGCGTGCCAGTAGCGGCAGCATCCACTCGGGTGGCATCACCCGGAAAATGGCCGCCGCGACGCGATTGACCCGACCCGGGACCACAACGGCCTTGCCGGCCGCCAAACCATCGATTCCCGCCTGCGCCACCTGGGCGGCAGATTGCCACATGATCTGCGGCAGCGTGTTCTCGGCTTCTTCTTTGGTGAACCCGGCCGCATCGCCGAACGCGGTATCCACCGGCCCCGGGCAGAGCGCCGTTGCAGAGACTCCGGTACCACGCAACTCGCCACGCAGGCTATGAGTGTAGGACAGCACGAACGCCTTGGCCGCGCCATAGGCGGCTTGTCCGGGCAACGGGCCGAACGCGGCCACCGACGCCACGTTGAGCACTGCGCCACGATGACGTTCGACCATTCCCGGCAAGAACCTGCTGCACAAGTCGACGATTGCAGCCACATCGACTTCGACCAAGTTAAGCTCTTGCTCTGGAACCGATTTCGCCACCCGGCCGAGCGTTGATAACCCGGCGTTGTTGATCAGTACGTCGGGAATCAGGCCGAGTGCGGCAATGCGGTCCGCCAAAGCAGCCCGGTCGTCGCGCTGTGACAGATCTGCGGCAGCGGATGGGCTTGCGGGCCCAGCCTTTGCGCCAGGGCTTCCAGACGTTCGACGCTACGGGCGACCAACGCTATCTGATAGCCACGCTCGGCAAGGATCCGCGCGAACTCCGCACCGATACCCGACGAAGCCCCGGTGATGATGGCGGCGCGGTCGTTTTCCGGTGGCGGAAGAGCCATTGGCTGACCCTACCGGTGCCCTCCAGGTCCTCACCGGTGCGGCCGGCCTCAACGGCCGAGCAGGCTAAGGTCAAAACTCCACGATCGTCAGCATGTCGACGTCAATCCAGCACGGGCAGCACGCGCAGCACGATCTGGGCGGAGCTGGTTGCGACTTCACTGACGAACCGATTGAAGTCCAACCCGGAATCGCAACCGGCCAAGTCCGATAGCGCACGGATGACCAGCCAAGGAATGGCGAAAGATTCGCAAACCTGAGCCAGCGCGCCGCCCTCCATTTCGATTGCGCGGCCGCCGAACTCGTTGTAGAGCCGCTCCCGGGTGCGCTCGCAATGCAGATACTGATCGCCGGTCAAGATCGTGCCATAGCTGATATGCGGCCGCCGGCCACTGCCTCCTGCGGCAGTCGATAACGGTGAGAGCCCAAAGTTGTCGAGGCGGCGCCGGATACGATCCATCAGTGCAGGATCTACCGAATAGCCGAGGCGTTCAGTGGGTTTGATGAAGGGAATATGGCCAGGCTGGTATGGCTGCAGCCGCTCGCCCTCGACTAGACCAAAATCGTGTTGCACCACCCGGTCGGCGATGATGACGTCGCCGATCTGTAAGCCGGGATCGAGTCCACCGGCGACTCCGGTGAAAACGATAGCGCTGCAACCGAAGCGGTCGGCGAGCAAGGTCGCGACCAGTGCTGTGTTGACTTTGCCCATGCCGGTCGCAGCGAGGACGACCCGACGGGCGTCGAGCAGGCCGGTATCGAAAGTGATCCGCGCAATCTCCTGGTGCTCAGCCTCGGACATCAACGCCAGCAGATACGACAGCTCGCGCGGGATCGCGCAGATGACGCCGATCGTCACAACGGGTTACCCGGCAACACATACATGTCCACTCCTCAACCGTCGCCGCTCCGTCGAGCGTCTGGCACACGCTGCCTACCGCACCCGGGGATAACCACCCGATTGTGCATGCGGCCCACTCCGGAATCGTTTGAGGTAGCCGATCAGGCGACGGGCCGGGACCGCCTTTGGCCAGTCGTCGGCGCGGAAGTATGCGTCGGATCCGCCGTCAATGAAAATGACACTGCCGCAGAGGAAGTCAGCTGAGTCCGACAACATGAAGCAGATCCAGTCTGCCATATGTCGCACGTCTCCGAAACCACCAACTGGGATGGGGAAAGACCGAACAGCTTTCGCCTGGGCGGGCGTCGACAGCTGCTCTTGCAGCAATGGCGTCATAATGGCCCCCGGCGCCAGCGCATTCAGGCGTACACCGGATCCAGCCCACTCCGGCAACACTGCTTGGCGTCGAATCCAGCGACTCACAGCGATTTTCGACGCGGCATATGCCATCGTCGGCGCTGCCCTGCCGTATGGCCGCACCGAGCGGACCGCCTTATCGGGGTCGTGCGCCAGGAAGGCCCGCACAGTCCTGGCGGGCACCACCGGAACCGTTGTCGTGGAGTTGCTGGAAATGACGACGACCTTGGCGTTCCCGGCAGCGGCCAGCGCCGGCCGCCATGCTGTGAGTAGGTCGACAACTCCGAAGTAATTCACCTGCGCAATCAAGCGCGGACGGTCGCGGCCCGGCCCGGGCCCTAGACCAGCGGCCAGCACAGCACCGTCGAGCCGGTTACCGCAGGCCGCAAGTACGGCCTCAGCAGCCTGCGCGCGTCCGCGCGCTGTCGCTAGGTCGGCGACGACATCGGCGTTTCTGATATCGACACCAATGACCGCGTGCCCCTCACTGCGAAGCCGGGCCGCGGTCGCGTTACCCATCCCAGACGCCGATCCGGTGACTGCATAGGTGCCCATACCGACCTCCGTTTACTGCTGGCCGCGATATGCCCAGCTCCGCGTGGCTAACTCACCGGTACGCGGGAGCGGCGGATCATACCGCCATAGCCGCGCGCTCGAGGTCGAGCAGCTGGTCGCCGTGCCGTTCTTCGTCATAGGCCTTGCGGCCACCGCGCAAGCCGAACAATCGCTTGGAAATCAACAGGTAGAGCACGGCAGCCACGTTGATAGTGAAAGTCACCATGCGGGTCATGGTGATTCCCTTTGTCAGGTCATAAATCTCCAGCGGCAAAAAGACCGAGGTGGCCACCACGGCGAAGTACTCGCCCCAACGTTTCAGCATCCACAGGCCGATTCCTTCGATAACCTGCAGCACGGCATAGGCGGCCAGTAGGAAAGTTATCAACGCCAGGGTGGATGGTTTGGCGGCTAGCGCCTTCTCCAGTTCGTGTATCGCGGCCATTTGATCGACCTTGAACCCAGCCGCACGGAATACCGGTAGATCGCGATCGAGCGTCGCTTGAATGGCGCCGCGGGCCCCGCGGAACTCCCAGACCGCCCAGGCAGCGAGCGCCAACACCATCGCCCGCAGCAGGCGTTCGACGCCGAGCGCACGAACAATGACGGCCTGGCGAAGCGCCTTTCCCCGCATAATCAGCGGTGCATCCTCAGGATGGCCGCGTCCACGCGGCTCGCCGAGCGTGAAGTCGCCGCAGCGCAGACAGCGCCATACTTCGCCGAGCTTCGTGTTGGCGCTGAGCCGTTCTGCCAGTGCCGCGTCGTCGGGTGCGTAGCTGGCATGTCCGCTCACCGCACACGCGATCAGCTCCCAACGGTTGACCCCAGGATGTTCACGCTTGGCCACCAGCCGATCATTCAGGGCAGGCAGCGAGCCATGCAAGAGGGCGCGCTCACCGGCCCCGGACCCGCCCGCTGACCGGCAACAACCTCACCGTGCGTCGAAATTGTGCAGGGTTTGTCCCGATCCCTCACTCACCGTGACATAACCTGCGCCGTCGGGATGAAAGGCGATCGCCTCACCCTGAGACTCGCCCTGAACCACCGGCCCGGCGACGACTTGCTGCCCGAACGGCGCCCAGGCGCTACTGCCCGTAACGCGGTTCCACAGCAGCACGTCGCGGTAGGTCCGCACCGCCAGCTGGGACCCGTCGGATGCGAAGTCAGCACTGGTGACCAATCTTGAGTCGGCGTGTGCCATGTCCAGCGTTGCGACGTGCTGCCAGGTCGTGGCACCGCCCCACCCGCTGTCAGATGTCGAAAACACCCGCGAGACAGCGCCGCTAGTTTTTTCGATGACCATCAGTTTGTGAGTGACCGGGTCAACTGCCAGTGACTCCGAGTTGATTTTCTCGCCATTCGGGTAAGCCAGACGCAGCTTTTGGACTCCGGTGAGCGTGTCATTCGTTGGGTTGGCCGCGGTGCCCGTGACGGTCGGTTCAGGGACACGGTAGATGACGACGTCGCTGCGGGACAGACCGTTGTCGCCGATATCGCCGACATAGAGATACGACTTGCCATCAGGCCCCCTGGCGACTTCGATGTCCTCCCAGTCTCGGGCTGTGGCACCACTGAGTTGGTAGGTCGCCAGCGTTTGTCCAGTCTTCGCATCGATCGCAAAGATACGGGCCGTATCTCCTGAATCGTTATGCACCCAATACACATTCGGGTTTTCGATGCCGGCGTCAATGCCGGAGATCTCCTCGAGATCGCTGTTCGCGATGGTCGCACCGTTGGACGAAGAAATGTCACCATTCCGGGCCGCATCAACCGCGTTCTGCTCGGGAGGCCCGCCCGGATCTGTCGGTTCGTTGACCTTGGCGCCCGGCGCGCCCGCGGCGCCATCATCACCGGCGGCTTGTCCACCGGCGCCGCCCGCCCCTCCGGGGCCTGGGCTTCGGCCGGAACCACCGGTGCCGCCGTTACCGCCGTCGCCGAGTAACCCGGCGTTGCCCCCGGCACCTCCGGCGCCGCCGATGGCGCCGGGGCCTCCGTGCCCGCCGGTGCCGCCATTACCGAACAACAGCCCGCCGTTGCCGCCACGACCACCCGGCGGCGCGGGTCTGGCAGCATCTGCGCTGGCGCCTCCCTGCCCGCCCGCGCCACCATTGCCGATCAAGCCAGCGCTTCCACCATTGCCCCCGCCCTGGCCGACACCGCCAGACCCGCCGTTGCCGCCGTTGCCGTACCACAAGCCGCCGGGCCCGCCATCTTGCCCGGTTGCCGGCGCACCGTCGGCCCCGTCACCGATCAGCGGTCGGCCCACTAGCGTCAATGCGGGCGCATTGATCACATTGAGCGCTGCCTGCGCCAACGGGTTCGCGTTGGCCAGCTCGGCGGCCGCGTACGACTCGGCACTGGCCGCCAACGACTCCACGAATCTCTGCTGCCAGGCGGCCATCCGCACGCTCAGCGCCTGATACTCCCTGGCGTCACCGGCAAACAGCGCCGCCACCGCCGCCGACACCTCATCCGCTGCAGCAGCTAGAAGTCGCGTGGTCGGCAGTACCGCCGCGGCGTTCGCGTCGCTCACCGTGGCGGCGATAGCGGCCAAGTCCGTCGTGGCCGCGGACAACACCTGCGGAACCGCGAACACGTGCGACATCGTCGTCCCTCCACCCGGTAATCAATCGGTTGATGATATAGGCGCGCGGCCGTGGCGGCGCTCAAGTTTTCGACCAACTAATCAATCAATTGATAGTATGCCCGGCGAGGGACTCTGAAACCGGTTGCCGGTAGCGCCGCTGCACTGGCCAGACCAGAGGGCGAGGATGGATGAGAAGCCGCGCGGCCATCCTCTACGAGTACGGGCGTCCCTGGACTGTTGAAGAGTTTGACCTCGATCCGCCGCGAGCTGGAGAGGTTCTCCTACGGCTGGTCGCCACCGGACTATGCCACTCCGACGAGCACATTCGTCAGGGGCGGCTAGCGCCTCCCGCGGCCACCTTGCAGTCTTTGGGACTACCCGAGATGTCGCCGACCATCGGCGGGCACGAAGGCTCCGGCATCGTGATGAGCGTCGGCGCGGGGGTAAACCGCTTCACCCCCGGCGATCATGTCGTGACGTCGTTTGTCGCGGTGTGCGGCCAATGCCGATGGTGCGCCTCGGGCATGGAATACCTGTGCGACAAGGGATCTGGGACGCTTGCGCCTGGCATGCCGACCGACGGCACGTTTCGCCATCACAGTGCTGACGGCCGAAACCTGGGCCACGTATCCAAGATTGGAGCGTTTGCCGAGCACACCGTGGTCTCCGCCGATTCCCTGGTCAAGATCGATCCAAGCTTCCCGCTGATGCCCGCCGCACTGCTGGCATGCGCGGCTCCCACCGGATACGGCTCGGCAGCGCGCCAGGCCAACGTGCGCGGCGGCGACACCGTGGTTGTCATCGGCGCTGGCGGGATCGGCACCGCCGCCATCCAGGGCGCGCGGATCAGCGGCGCGGCCCGCATCATCGCGGTCGATCCCATCGAGTTCAAGCGCGTTTCCGCACCGACGTTCGGCGCCACCCACACGGCGGCGTCGGCGCTGGAGGCAACAGAGCTGGTGCGCGACTTGACCCGTGGTGTCATGGCCGACGCGGTCGTCGTCGCACCCGCGATGATCGCAGCGGCCGACGTCGACGCGGCACTGAAGCTTACCCGCAAGGGCGGCACATGCGTGCTCACCGGCCTGCCGGCGCCGCAGACACATTCGATCGACATCGCGCTGCAAGACTTCATCTTGATGAATAAGACGTTGTCGGGCACTGTGTTTGGCACCTGCAATCCCAGAAGTGCTATTCCACTGCTGGCCACGCTGTACGGGTCCGGGCAACTACTCCTCGACGAAATGATCACCAAGCGCTACGCGCTGGCGGACATCAACGATGCCTACGCCGATTTAGTCGCCGGCCAACTTATCCGCGGGGTCATCGATTTCGACCTGGGGTGAGCATCCGCATTCGCGAACCTAATGTGACCGGGCCGGCAAACGATTCGATCTAGCATTGACGAGGTCCTGTCGTCTCGGCAGCGGCGCGCCGATACGGTGCACCCAATCGCGCGGACGTAACCGCCAGGTGCGGCGGGCGTACTCCAGCTCGGTGTAAGGCCACTGGGTAACGATCCGGCCGGTGGGTGAGCGGAAATAGCTGTCGCACTGAGTCCAGATGGATCGCTGTAAGTCGGAGAAAAGCTGATCGTTATAGCGCTTTTCAGCCTCGGGACGCACGTCGAGGTATCCCCCACGACGTGCCAGCCGGGTTGCCGCGCTGGCCACCAGGCGGGCGCCGGCTTCCAGGATATAGACGATCGAGTTGCCGCCCTGGTTGGTGTTGGGACCGTAAAGCATGAAAAAGTTTGGGAAGCCTGGCACCGCCACGCCCAGATAGGCGCTGGGGTCAGCCCCCCAGCGCTCGTGCAGGCCCTCGCCCCCAGCCCCCACAACCTCGATGCCCGACAAATACCGCGACGTCTCAAAACCGGTTGCCAATACAATCGCATCGGCGTCGATGACCTGTCCGCCTTCAGTGATGATGGAGCTCTTGGTGATGCGATCGATCGGACTGGTGACCAGATGCACATTATCCTCTTGCAGCGCCCGGTAGTAATCGTCACCCAGCAACACTCGCTTGCACCGAAACGGATAGTCGGGCGTCAGCGCGCGCCGCAACGCCTCGTCGGTCACAGTGCGCTCCAAGAATGACGAGGCGAACTGGCTGCGCACGTTGACAACTGGATCGTCGGCCATGGTCGCGGTGTTGTCATGCTGGAACTTCCAGATTTGCCACCGGGTACGCCACGTGGCCAGCGGGTTGCGCGCGAAGCGGGCCAATTCCGTTGCGCTGTAGGGACGGTCGTCTTTTGGGACCATCCACGGCGGGGTGCGCTGAAACACGGTGAGGCGTTCGACGATCTTGGCTAGTTCGGGAACAACCTGCACCCCGCTGGCGCCGGTACCGATCACGGCCACGTCCTTGCCGGTCAGGTCGATGCGGTGATCCCACTGAGCAGTGTGCATGAGGTCGCCCCGGAAGTCTTTCAGCCCTGCGATGTCGGGCAGCTCCGGCGCCCCGAACAATCCCACAGCACAGACGACGACGTCCGCTGTCAATGCGGCGGCCTGGCCATCATGGTCCAGGTCCAAATTCCACCGCCAGCTATCGTCGTTCCAGCGGGCGGCTCGTACCCTCGTGCCCAGCATGAGGTGTCGCCGCAGATCGAAATCGTCGACAACCGACTCCAGATATGCCAAGATTTCCGGCTGCCGCGCATAGGTGCGGCTCCAGGATTTGTTGAGTGCGAACGAAAACGAGTACAGGTGACTCTGGATATCGCAGGCGGCACCGGGATAGGTGTTGCGCCGCCAGGTGCCGCCTACCCCGTCGTCACCCTCAATGATCACGATGTCGTCGATGCCGACCCGACGCAGGGCCACCGCCGCGCCGAGCCCGCCGAACCCGGCACCGATGATCGCTACCTTCGGCGGGCGGCGCCGCCGTGTCACTGCTCGCAGCTTGCCGCTCAAGTACCGCCGACGAGTTATCATGGGCCGAAATCCGCACCACGGATTTGGAATCCGGCCATATTCCCGCTCGCGCGCCACGCTTCCAAGATGTCGGCGTACTCGGTTGGCCCACCAAAGAAGAAACTGCCCTGCCGAGTCTTTGCGTCCGCCTTTCCTTCTCGGTTGTAGTAGCCGGGCGTACACGACTGGGCCCGCTCAACGCTCGCGGTTGAACGCTGCAAAACTGTGTCGACCCAGGCGGCTTCGGCACTGGGTGAAGCCTCGAATTCGGTGACGCCGCGCTCCAGCGCCCAGGCGATGATCCACGCGGTATGGATCGCCTGAATGTCAAGCAAATAAGGAAAATTCACCGTTAGCCCGGCCTGGGCGATACTTTGGATGAAGCAGTTCGGAAAGCCGTTGGTGCATAAACCGTGGAAGGTGCGCACCCCGTTACGCCAGCTTTCGGTGAGCGTGACGCCTTTTCGGCCGGTCAGCTCGAACCCGGTGCGCCTGCAGTAGTCAGTGCCGACCTCAAAACCCGTCGCGAAAATCAAGCAGTCGAGCTCATGGGTCACTCCGTCCACGACCACCCCTGATTCGGTGATGCGCTCTACTCCGCGACCTCCAGTGTCGACCAGTGTGACATTGTCGCGGTTGAACGTCTGCAGATATTCGTCGTGAAAGCACGGCCGCTTGCAGAAGTAGCCGTACCAAGGTTTGAGCGCTTCCGCAGTGGCACGGTCCGCCACGATCTCATCTACCCTCGCCCGGATCTCGTCCATCTTGCTGAAATCCGCGATCTCGAGGTCGCGGGTGCGTTGCTCGGGGTCAACAC
>NZ_VTZN01000185.1 GCF_008370645.1 Mycobacterium simiae | reverse complement strand
CCGTGGCCGAAATTTTTTCTTGCGATTCGACAAGAAGAGTGGACTCGTAACATCCGACTTTAATTGTCGGATTTTTTTACAGATTCCCGACGCAGATGCGCCCCAAAGACTGAGTCAAGATGTTTGACATTCCGGTGCATTAGCAGTGGCTACGAAGGACATGTCAGGCCGGCAGAACTGCGTACCGAGTTTTCTGATCGATTTGCTGCATTGCGTGTGCCGGCGTGGTAAATCTCGTAGCTTGAACAACCCTTAATGGAAGGGCGGCTGAGGATGGGAGGGCGTAATGAACTTTTCGGTGTTGCCTCCGGAGATCAATTCCCTGCGGATGTTTGCCGGGGCGGGGCCGGCGCCCCTGCTGGAGGCGGCCGGCGCCTGGCAGGGGCTGGCCGATGAGTTGGGGACGGCGGCGGCGTCGTTCGCGTCGGTGACCGCAGGATTGGCGGGACAGGCGTGGCAGGGCCCGGCGTCGGCGGCGATGACGGCTGCAGCGGCCCCGTATGCGGGGTGGTTGACCGCGGCGGCGGCCCAAGCGCAAGCAGCGGCGGGTAAGGCCCAGGCGGTGGTCAGCGCGTTTGAGGCCGCGCAGGCGGCGACAGTGCCGCCGCTGGCAGTGGCAGCCAACCGTAATGCGTTCGTGCAGCTGGTGATGTCGAATGTGTTCGGCCAGAACGCACCGGCGATCGCGGCCGCCGAGGGCATCTATGAGCAGATGTGGGCCGTAGATGTGGCCGCGATGGTCGGTTACTACTCCGGAGCTTCAGCGGCCGCGGCAGGTTTGCCGCCGTGGCAGAGCTTGCTGCAAGCGGTGCCAGGTCTGCAGGGCATCAACTTGGGCATCGGCAACATCGGCAGCCTCAATTTGGGTAGTGGCAACACCGGCGACGGCAACTCGGGCAGCGGCAACGTCGGTAACGGCAACTTGGGCAGCGGCAACTTTTTCGCCGACAACAATATCGGCAGCGGCAACCGGGGAGGCTCCGGCAACCCTCCGGCCGTCGGCAACATCGGCAGCGGCAACAGCGGCAGCTACAACATCGGCAGCGGCAACAGCGTCCCAGGGGGCGCCAACAACAACGTGGGCAGCGGCAACCGGGGCAGCTTCAACTGGGGAAGCGGAAACGAGGGCAACGCGAACTTCGGTAGCGGCAACAACGGCAGCAGCAACATCGGCGGCGGGAACACGGGCGACAACAACACCGGCTACGGAAACTTCGGCAACGGCAACATCGGCTTGGCGAACTGGGGCGAATCCAATCGGGGCGCCGGGAATCTCGGTAGCGGCAATATCGGGTTCGGCAACACCGGCAACAACAATATCGGCATCGGGCTCACCGGGAACAATCAGATCGGCATCGGCGCGTTGAATTCCGGCAGTGGAAATATCGGCTTGTTCAACGCGGGCACCAATAATATCGGCTTCTTCAATTCGGGTGAGGGCAACGTCGGGATCGGCAATGCCGGGTCGAATAACTTGGGCATGGGGCAGTCCAACGACTTAAACACCGGCTTTGTGAACGCGGGTGCGGCAAACACGGGTGCCTGGAACTCTGGCTTGCGGACTACCGGCTTCTTCAACTCGGGCAGTCAAGACTTCGGCATGTTCAATTCCAACGTTTCAGGCTTCGGCTTGTTCAACGGGGGCGTCGGGAGTTCTGGCGCGTTCAACTCCAACGGCGTCAACACGGGCTTCTTCAACGGCGGTGCCGGCAACACCGGATTTTTTAACGCGGGCCGTGGCAACACCGGATTATGGAACGCCGGCGCCATCAACACGGGCTTCTTCAACTCGGGCAACCTCAACACCGGCTTCGGTAGCGTGGTCAACCAACTGGTCGCCAACTCGGGTTTCAACAACACGGGTACCAACAACTCGGGCTTCTTCAACACGGGCTTCTTCGGCCCGACCAACGGCAACTCGGGGTGGGGCAACGTCGCCACCGTGGTAACCGGGAGTTCCGGCTTTAATAACCTAGCCTCACAAAGCAGCGGCATTGGCAACATCGCTGTGCCGGGGGGCCGCACGCTCGCGGGGTTGTTCAACACCGGACGAAACCTTGCGGGAATAGGGAACATGGGCCTCGTGTTGGGCTCAGGGATCGCCAACTCGGGCACCTTTATCTCGGGCATATCCAACGTGGGCACATCGATCTCTGGATTCTTCAACCAGGGCAACCAGTTGGCGGGCTTCTTCCGCCGCTGAGACATGGGCGGCAAGGCCGGTGGTCGGCTCGCACCGATCCACGGGTGTACGCCCAAGGTGACGTAGCGCCGGCTCGAAAACGAGTCAATCTCGGTTGTCAGGAACGCTCCGCTCGGGCGCACCGCCCTGGTCGTGTGACCGGAGTCTCTGACCGGGTATCCCCAGCGCACTACCTGCCGCACCCATGCCGCAATGGACGCCACTACCCCATGACCGCTCTGTCCCCGAATCCCGGCCCCGCTCACACGCCAGACCTTGAGTCCGGTGGCGGCGTCGCGGCGGGCTCCACTCCCCTGATGCGGCGCAAGCGTCTGGCGTGTCAGAGCCACAGCCGCGGCCGCGGCGAAGAATCACTCCAACGGCCGTTGTGTGGCGGTCGCCAGTGGCTGTCGTATTGAACGTGCCTTAAGTCCTAGTCAGGGTGCTCTCGTCTGGGTCGGCACTGCCGGCAACCGAGAGGTCGTCGGGAATGGGCGGCACCCGGGTAGCGCGCACGTAGACGGTGTCCCCCTCCCGCAACGCCAGCGCCTCGGCGTCGCCCCGAGTGATCTGCGCCGTGAATGCCCCACCGGTTGCCGCGCTGGTCAACTCAACCCGGACCTCAAAACCCAGAACCACGACGCGGTCCACAGTGGCGCGCGTAACACCGGTGGATTCTCCGGTGCCGTCTGCGGTGGCAACGGCCATCTCCGGAGTCCGGCCGACCCGGATGTCATGCGGACGCACCAATGCGCCGTTCAGCGCCGATACCGCACCCAGGAACGACATGACGAATGCGTTCGCTGGAGCGTCGTAGACATCGGTCGGGGATCCGACCTGCTCGATACGGCCCTTGTTGAGCACCGCTATTCGGTCGGCGACATCTAGCGCTTCAGCCTGATCGTGGGTGACCAGTACGGTGGTGACGTGCACCTCGTCATGGAGGCGGCGCAGCCAGCTACGCAGATCCTCGCGGACTTTGGCGTCCAACGCCCCGAACGGTTCGTCGAGCAGCAGTACTTCAGGATCGACGGCGAGCGCGCGGGCCAGCGCCATCCGCTGACGCTGGCCGCCGGAAAGCTGATTGGGGTAGCGACCCTGAAATCCGCTCAGCCCCACTACCTCTAGCAGGTTGTCGACCTTCTGCTTGACCTCGGTCTTCGGCCGCTTACGGATTTTCAATCCGTAAGCCACATTGTCGCGAACGGTGAGGTGCTTGAAGGCGGCGTAGTGCTGGAACACGAATCCGATGCCGCGCCGCTGCGGCGGCACTGCGGTCACGTCGCGGCCATTGATCGTGATGGTGCCGGAGTCCGGCTGATCGAGTCCGGCGATGGTGCGCAACAGCGTCGACTTACCCGAACCGCTGGGGCCCAGCAATGCCGTCAACGAGCCAGCAGGCACGACGAAATTCACGTGGTCCAAGGCGACGAAGTCGCCATAGTGCTTGTAGGCGTTCCGCACGACGATGGCGTGCCCGCTGTCAGGAGCTTTCGTCATCTGGTCTCCTCGTCAACCCTGGCTGGCCGCTGGTGCTCTGCGGGCATCCAATAGCACCTGGACGACTAAAACCACCACCGCAACCGCCATCAGCAGTGTCGAAAGTGCATAGGCTCCATGCTCGGCGCCACGGTTGTAGCGGTCGGAGACCAGCAATGTCAGCGTCTGCGACTTGCCCGGAAGGTTGGACGAAACGATGATGACCGCACCGTATTCACCGAGGGTACGCGCGACGGTCAGCACGATCCCGTAGGTAAGTCCCCACCGGATAGACGGCAGCGTGATTCGCCAAAACGTCTGCCACCAACCAGAACCCAACGTTGCAGCAGCTTGCTCTTGATCGGTGCCCAATTCGTGTAGCACGGGCTCGACTTCGCGCACTACGAAAGGCAGAGTCACGAAGACGCTGGCCAACACGATGCCGGGCAGGCTGAAGATGATCTTCAGTCCCAGGTCATTCTCGACGAAGCCGAGCGCACCGGCCGATCCCCACAGCAGCACCAACGCGACACCGACGATCACAGGTGAGACCGCGAACGGCAGGTCGATGATCGCCTGCAATGCAGCTTTACCCCGAAATCGGTTACGCGCCAACATCAATGCCGTCGGGATACCGAAGGCCACGTTCAGGGGCACCACGATTGCCACCACCAGCAGCGACAGCTTCAGCGCCGAGATCGCCGCCGGTGTACTGATCCAGGCGTAGAACTGGCCGAAACCAGGCTCGAACGTCCGCCACAGGATCACCGCCACCGGAACAGCGAGCAGCACAAAAACATACCCAAGCGCGATCGACCGAAGGAGGTAGCGAACCACGGGCGAGCAGGTCACGCGGCCATCTCCTCCCGTCGGGCCGTACGCGCTGCGATCATGCGCAACAAGAACAACACCACGAACGAAATCGACAACAGCACAACGGATAACGCGGCGGCACCAGAACGGTCGTCGTTCTCTATCAAGGTACGGATCCACTGCGACGATACTTCGGTCTTGCCCGGCACCGCGCCACCGATCAACACCACGGAACCGTACTCACCAATGGCACGCGAAAACGCCAGGCCCGCACCCGATAACAATGCCGGCAGCAGCGACGGCAGCACCACGGACAGGAAAATCTTCGGACCATTGGCCCCAAGCGACGCCGCCGCCTCTTCGGCCTCGCGATCGATTTCCAGCAGCACCGGTTGAACAGCGCGCACCACGAACGGCAAGGTAACGAAGGCCAGCGCCACGCCTACTCCCCAGGCAGTGTGCTGCAAACGAAGCCCCACCGGGCTGTTATGTCCGTACAAGGCCAGCATTACCAGGCTTGCAACAATAGTCGGCAACGCGAAGGGCAGATCGATGATCGCATCGACAAGGCGTTTGCCTACAAAATCGTCGCGAACCAGCACCCACGCGATCAACAAGCCGAACACTGTGTTGATCACGGTGACTACGGCCGAAATCATCAAGGTCACCCGCAATGACTCCAGCGCGGCATGGGACGTGACCGACAACCAGAACGCCTGCCAGCCACCGCTGGTGGCCTGCCAGGCAATGGCGGCCAACGGTAGCAGCACGATGACCGACAGCCACACCACCGACACCCCGACCCGCAGCGAGGTGCTTCCGTGTCGACCGGACCGACGGAAGTTTGACCCGCGCCGTGCGTCATCTCCGGATCCGCCGAGTTTGGGCCAAAGCGCCTGTGGGTCCGGCGTTATCGCAGTGGTCATCCGGTGGCCTGCAGGTAGATCTTGGTAATGCTGCCGGTGCCTTTGTCGAACAGTTGCGGATCGGTAGTGCCCCAGCCGCCCAGGTCGGCGATCGTCCACAGTCTCGCCGGAACGGGGAACTGGTCGCGGAATTCGGCGGCCACCGTGGGATCGACCGGCCGAAACCCGGCCTTTGCCCATAATTTCTGTGCGTGCGCGGTGTACTGGAAATTCTTGAACACCGTCGCGGCAGCCAAGTGTGGCGTGCTGGTCACCACCGCGAGCGGGATTTCGATCTTGAACGTCTGCGGCGGGGTGACGTGCTGAATCCGCTTACCTTGCCGCTCGGCGGCGATGGCCTCGTTTTCGTAGCTGATTAGTACGTCACCGCTGCCCTGGACAAAGACATCTGTGGCTTCCCGTCCCGATCCGGGACGCAATTTGACATGCCCGCGCACCAAGCTACTGACGAAATCAAGCCCCGCTTGGCTATTTTTGCCGCCCTCGCTCTTGACGGCGTACGGGGCGAGCAGATTCCACTTGGCCGAACCCGAGCTCAGCGGGCTAGGTGTGACAACCTGCACCCCGGGCCGCAGCAGGTCGTCCCAGTCCTTGATGTTCTTGGGATTGCCTTCGCGTACCACCAGGGTCACCACTGACTCGAAGGGGATTCCCTTGGTGGCGTCGGCATTCCAGTCCTTGGAAACCTTGCCGGCGTTGACTAATCGAGTGATGTCCGGTTCGGCCGAGAAATTCACCAGGTCAGCCGGTTTGCCGTTGACGACACCGCGCGACTGGTCGCTGGAGGCCCCGTAGGAGGTGATCACCTGTATGTCCTTGCCTTCGTCGGAGGCATTGAACGCGGGGATCACTGTGCTCCAGCCGGGCTCTGGCGCCGAGTAGGCGACCAGCGTGACACTCGTGTGCGCGTTGGCGGGGCCGCCTCCGCCAACGACATCACTGTGACCACCTCCACACGCAGCCACGACCCCGACTACCAACGCAAGCGCAAGGCCGACGTCACTGAGGCGCCGCGAGCGAGCCATGCTCCGCGCCACGAGGATCATGCCCTTGAACGTCTGCGGCATTGCTGGCCTTCCAGTGCGGGACTTATCAACGACGGTCCGTAGCTGCGGAAAGGCGATCGGTCACCAACTGACGAAAGTCACGAACCCCACACCAGACCGCACACGGGCTGGGTGTCAGCGACAACAGTGCAGGTCGGCCGCGGCGCAGATCACCACGGCCCCGTCCACGCGGCCGGGCGCCTCCGAGCGCCCCAACCCAGCGGCTACTGCATGCATGCCGCGAAGCCTAACAGAATCGGCCCGGAGCTTGCCTTAGCGCGTGAGCAACCACATGGCGATTACCAGCACCACCAGCGCAATGAGGACCAGCGTGACGTGCGACCGCGGCATCGGCTTACTCGGGTGCTTCGTCGGACTGGCGGATACGCCGCATCACCCTGATGCCCCGGCCGAGCAGAGCATCCAGCAACGCTGCGGTGCAATATGCCAGGCCCAGTACCACCGGCATCACCGCCAGCGCCTGCAGCGCGAACGGCAGACCGGAAAGCCACAGCTCAACGCTGTCCCACCAATTCAGGAACCCGTTCACCGAACACACCCTATTCGCCGCGGGCCGCCGAAACCAATGCGCCGGAACCGCCCATAGCGCGCGTCACGATGTCGACAAGCCCGGCCAACATGATGCTCAGCTTGTGTTAACCCACGCCGTCGTGTCGGCCCCACGGTGGACGCAGGACCGGTCGACAGTCGATGATGTCGGGATGGTGCTGCACGCCGAACCTGCAAAAGAAGCCGCTGACGCCATAAACGTCGAAGCAGTCGACGCTTTCGAGGTGACCCCCGCCGCATCCGTTGACTACAACTCGCCCAGCGTCTTCACCGCCAGCTCGCTGCTGCGCAACCCGTTTCCGCCCATCGCCGACTATGCGTTTCTGTCCGACTGGGAGACGACCTGCCTGATCTCGCCGGCGGGCTCAGTGGAGTGGATGTGTGTGCCACGGCCGGATTCCCCGAGCGTGTTCGGCGCAATGTTGGACCGCAGCGCCGGTCATTTCCGGATCGGCCCCTACGGGGTCACAGTGCCGGCAGCGCGCCGCTACCTTCCCGGCAGCCTGATCATGGAGACCACTTGGCAGACTCACACCGGCTGGCTCATCGTGCGCGATGCGTTGGTGATGGGAAAGTGGCACGACATCGAGCGCCGGTCCCGGACCCACCGTCGCACCCCGATGGATTGGGATGCCGAGCACATCCTGCTACGCACGGTGCGCTGCGTCAGCGGCACCGTCGAGCTCGTGATGAGCTGCGAGCCGGCTTTTGACTACCACCGCCTGGGCGCTACCTGGGAATATTCGTCGAATGCGTATGGCGAGGCCATCGCGCGAGCCAGCAAACAGCCGGACGCTCATCCGACGCTGCGGCTGACGACCAATCTGCGGATCGGGCTGGAGGGCCGAGAGGCGCGCGCCCGCACCCGGATGAAGGAGGGCGACGACGTGTTCGTCGCGTTGAGCTGGACCAGGCATCCGGCGCCGCAGACCTATAACGAGGCCGCCGACAAGCTGTGGCAAACCAGCGAGTGCTGGCGGCAGTGGATCAACATCGGCAATTTCCCCGACCATCCGTGGCGGGCATACCTGCAGCGCAGCGCGCTCACCTTGAAAGGATTGACGTACTCGCCCACCGGCGCGTTGCTGGCGGCCAGCACCACTTCTCTTCCAGAAACGCCGCATGGTGAGCGCAATTGGGACTACCGCTACGCCTGGGTTCGCGACTCGACATTCGCGTTGTGGGGCCTGTACACGCTGGGACTTGATCGCGAAGCCGACGACTTTTTCGCCTTCATCGCCGATGTGTCCGGAGCCAACAACGACGAGCGTCACCCGCTGCAGGTGATGTACGGGGTGGGCGGTGAGCGCAGTCTGGTCGAAGAGGAGTTGCACCACCTGTCCGGCTACGACCACGCGCGCCCGGTGCGGATCGGCAACGGCGCCTACAACCAGCAGCAGCACGACATCTGGGGCTCGATTCTGGACTCGTTCTACCTGCACTGCAAATCTCGCGAGCAAATTCCCGAGACATTGTGGCCGGTGCTGAAGCGGCAGGTAGAGGAGGCGATCAAGCACTGGCGGGAGCCCGACCGGGGCATCTGGGAGGTGCGCGGCGAACCTCAGCACTTCACGTCGTCAAAGGTGATGTGCTGGGTGGCCTTGGACCGCGGCGCCAAGTTGGCCGAGCGCCAAGGCGAGAAAAGCTATGCCCAGCAATGGCACCAGATCGCCAACGAGATCAAGGCCGACATCCTCGAGCACGGGGTGGACTCACGCGGTGTGCTCACCCAGCGCTACGGCAGCGACGCCCTGGACGCTTCGCTGCTGTTGGCGGTGCTGACCCGCTTCCTGCCGCCGGACGACCCGAGGGTGCGTAACACGGTGCTGGCCATCGCCGACGAACTGACCGAGGAAGGCCTGGTGCTGAGGTACCGGGTGCACGAAACCGATGACGGGCTGTCGGGTGAGGAAGGTACCTTTACCATTTGCTCGTTCTGGCTGGTGTCGGCGCTGGTCGAGATCGGCGAAGTGGCCCGTGCCAAACGGCTGTGCGAGAAACTGCTGTCCTATGCCAGCCCGCTGCATCTCTACGCCGAGGAGATCGAGCCGCGCACCGGGCGGCAGCTGGGCAACTTCCCGCAAGCGTTCACCCACCTGGCGCTGATCAATGCGGTGGTTCACGTGATCCGCGCCG
>NZ_VTZN01000184.1 GCF_008370645.1 Mycobacterium simiae | reverse complement strand
GTGGCACGGCAGCTGGTGCTGCGTGCGGTGGTCACCGGCGCGGTGGTGGCCATTCACACCGACGACCGGCAGCGCTGGGAAGGGCTGGTTGCCACGGTCAACGACAACCAGCGACTCTTCTACGCCACTGCCGGTGCGCGCACCTGCGATATCGCTGTCTTCGACGGTCGTAGCGTGACCATGGTGCCCGCTCGCACGGTGCTGCGCCTGCTGGGACCAGACACCGTCGGCGGCGGTGCGGACATGACTATCGTCGAGGGCCCCGGCCAGGTGCTGGAGGTGTCGATCAACGATGCCGACCCGATCACCGTATGGACCATCCGGACCCGTGAAGAAGACCGCTACCTGGGTCTGGGTTACGACGACATCCCAGCGCCGCGGCGGGTGGTTTCCACCGCGCCCGTGCTGACCCGCACACCGCGGCGGCCCGCAGCCTCGGCCCCGGCACCTGCCCGCAGGCCGGCGCCGGAGCCAGCGCAGCCGCCCGCTCCGTCGCCTCTAGAGTCCCCGCGCGACGGCGCGGATCTGGCCGGTGCGGGATCGAACGGTGCCGGCCGGCACCGCGATATGGGCGCCCCACAACGCATTCCGCGCAGCCGACGCTCTGCCGGGCCGCCGCCGCCGGCGCCGCGGCGGCCACCGCGTAACTACCGGCCCTCGCCACCGGAGTAATTCGGCCCAGCGGGGCCCGCTACGACGCACAGCGCCCGCCACGAAGGGTGGCGGGTGGGGTCTGGGGTCTGAAGCTGCCCGGCGCGCGCGCAGACGGTTGTGGTGGGCCTTGCTCTCCTCGTCGAGCGTGAGGTAGCGGGAAGCCTCCACGTGCTGTTTGGGCACCGGCTGCTCGGATGCCACCATTCACCTCGGCGGTCTAAGTTCTAAGTCTAAGGGCAGCGGGCGGGCGCGGCCGGGGAGATCAGCGATCGAACGCACGAACTACGCACACAGCGTCCACAGTGGGCATGAGTGACCCGTGAATACTATCCCGACTGTTCGTGAATAGTTGACCGCGTGTCGCGCACAATGTGTGTGAATTATGCTATGACCTGCGAAAACAGTCTGCCCCCTGGTCGCTGGAAGTTTTTTACCGCAGCAGAAGCATCCACCCAGTCCCGGAAGGTTATGATTTGCGCATGCCAAAGACTCCGAAGCTGGTCCGGGCACTGAATTCCCCGCCCGTGGTCATTGCGGTTGCGATGATCAAGGGCGGAGTGGGCAAGACGACCACTTCGGTGAACCTGAGCTACGAACTTACTCGGCTGCAGGTGTTCGACGAGGCGGAGAACGAGACCCGCCCGATCCGTGTGCTTTTGATCGACCTGGACCCGCAGGGCAATTCGACAACGGGCTTGGGACTGGAAGTTCCCGAAGCGCACGATCAGACGCCGACGATGTTCAATGTCTTGCACCCAGAGAAGCATCGCCGGGTCCCGCTCAACGACGTCATCCAAGGAACCGACTACGGGGTCGACGTCGCGCCCTCACGGCTGGTGCTTGACGAACTCGACAAGGGCCTGGGGCCCGGAGGGCAGATGCGTCTGCGCCGTGAAATAGAAACTCTTCCTGCGTACGACTTCATCATCATCGACTGCCGGCCCACCCTCAACGAGCTTGCCTCTGCGGCGCTTTCGGCGGCGACCTGGGTGCTGGCCACCGTGGGAACCGGGCCCGATGAAGTGGGCGCGTTGGGAGCGTTGGACGCCGCGGTGGAAAACGTCGAACTCAACAACCCCGGCATCAAGATCAGCCACGTGTTGCTGACGAATTACTTGGGAGGCTCACGGGCGACCAAGGCGATTCGCCGTGCGGTCGAAAGTGCTTGGCCCAAAGAGTATCTGGGATACATCTCGCGCACGGTCCGCGTGACCGAGGCCAAGGCGCACAGCCAACCAATCTCGGTGTATGACCCGAACTGCACTGCCGCGGAGGACTATCGGCGCGTCGCACTGCAGATGGCGGAGGAAGGACTGATCCGCAATGGCTAAAGAATCCGGTGCCATTCCTCTGCCCAGTGCTCGCGGTCGTGCGGTGTCTGCAGATGCTGCGCGGGTCCGTGGTGTGCCCTCGGGCGCAGCGGCGCCGCAGCCGGGTCTCGGCGCTAACCCGGTCGCCGACTTCGTGGCGCACGATCCCGCCCTAGAGCAGCTGCGCAGCCGCAAAGTCAAGCGGACCGGGCTCAACGTGCACATCAACTCCCAGGTGCACACCGCGTTTGCTGCATTTATCGACGAGTACGAACTGCCCAAGGGCGACGCGACGTCGTTGGCGATCCAGGAGTTCCTCGAGCGACGCGGCGTCGTGATCCCCGGCGTAGCCAGGGTCCTTCCGCCGCCGGTCGCGCCCGATCCGGCCCATGGTCAGATCGTCCCCGACGCCGAGTCGGCCAGTGAATAGGCTGGTCGAGAAGTGATACAGGTGGGGATTGGCCGAGTGGCATCAAACGCAGAATTGGGTGACCGATGACCAACCACATGGACAATGTTTCCGATGTCGAGGCCAAGGACGACCTGACAGGCGAGTTTGTTGAAGAGAAGCCGGATCCGGTAACTCACGAGCTGATCCGTGCCGAACAGCTCGTCAAAGCTGCGATCGAGCCTCCACACGTTGCGACCGAGTACTTCTCCAAGCGGTTCCAGGAATTAGCTGCCAGCATGAACGTGCGCATGCTGGACACCGACCGGGTGCGCAAGCTGACTCCCCTGCGGATTCAACGGATGCTCAAGGAGCAAGCGCCGGACCTGCCGGTCTCACAGACCCAGATCTACCGCTACTTCCACGGCGAGGCCCCGCCGCGCCTGGACGTCGTCTACGAACTGGCCAAACTTTTCGGTGTGCCCCCGACCTACTTCGTGCCCGAGGAGTTTTTACCCGAATAGAAAACTCACGACAGCGCCGGGCGGACGGTCACGCCGCCACGGCGGGCCGCGATGTTGTGAAAAGCGACCCCTGCGTGGCAGGCGATCCGAGGCCGTCGAGGCAATAGACTGAGGCTCGCAACTCCGGCATGGTGCTTCCCAGGGGTCTTTGGCAAGAGGTTTCCCGGTAGCGGCGCGGCAACGTGCCCATGTCGGAGTTTGCTTTTTCTTCAGCGGATTTGGGCTTTTCGGACCCGCGAGAGGGGTCATGGACGTGGACAGCGGTCGCGACGCACTGCGAGCCCACGTCCGCATGCGGCTGGCATTTTGGCAGGCCCAGGATCGCCGCAGCATTACTACCGGCCCGGGCTGGCTGTGGCGCGGACAGCATGTTGCGTCGTTGCGTCAAGCAGACCTGAGTGCGCCCACCGGCGAGCTGATCGCTCGGCGCCGGGCCGCCGGCATGCCCACCGCCGACCTCTTCGGCGCGGCGGGGCCGAGGGAACGTCGGCTGCCCCGTTGGGCGTCGGCGCGCAGCGCGGCTGGGTGGTCGGGCGCGACGGTGATGCTCGTGCTCGTGGCGCTCATCTGCGCCCGGGCCGGCGATGACCGAGCCGGAATCGGCGTCCTCGCCGGGTGGGCGGCTGCGGCGAGCGCCGCGGTGACACTTGCGGTAACTGGCCTGCTCGTCTGGGCGCGCAGGGATCCGTTGAGGCTGAGCGCGGCTCAAGTCGGTGAGGTCAACACCGCCCGCCGTGTCCTGGACTGGAATCCGCTGGCCGGTGCGGGGCCGATCACCTCGGGTGGGGCGTATCTGCTCGAAGGCATCGCCGTCGTCGCGGACCTGGTGGGCAGCCCCGCCTGGGCGCTGCCCGGTGTCGACGTCCTACGCTGGCGCTTTGACCCCGACGAGGAGATCTTCCAAATCGCTCGCGCCGCGTACTGCCTCGATGTCCACGAAACCGCGACAGCCACAGGGGACCAGCTGGTGGCCATTGAGGGCTTCACTGGGACCATGGTGCGCGCGGAGCGGCGATACCTGACTGACGCCCTCCTGAACCGCCTGCTGGTACTGCACCGGTGCGTCGCGACGATGAACGATCTGCAGCAGCGCGCACGCCAGGCCGGCGCTGAGGGCATCGAACCCGCCAGCAGCGCGCTGTTGGGTTCCGCGGCCGAAAACGAGCTCGCCGCTGCCGCCTTAGGCGACTTGAACACCGACCTGCTGACAATGGCGCACGTATACGCCAACGTGGGCGCTCCCGGCGGAAATCTCCACACCCGATAGCCGTTACGGGTGGGTGATTCTCGTGCGGGCTTCATCGTCACCTGCCGTGCGTGGCCCGCTATTACGGTCGGTTCGATCCTCCCGCCGCGCGAGATTCACAGCGGCGTTGTCGTCCCGCTGATCGGAGGCTGCGGTCGACTTCGCGGACTTCGTCACCGAGAACAAGGTTGCATGCGTTTGCGCAACGCGGCGCGCTACTGTTTGACGGGCTTGATCTCGGGGCGGGCCAGCTGGTAGCCCCCTCCAGGGCAAATGGCAGAGCCCCAGGCCACGCGGTGCCGCGTCGGCGAACCACGTCAGCCGGTGACCATCGATCGATCACCAACACCAGGGACATGCCGTCGTCGCAGACCACGACGCAATCAGGTAGATGGTTGCCGGCCGGAGGACCGTCGCCAACGCCATAACTTACCATTAGAGAAAAATTACTTCTATGCGGGAAACTCGTTTGCCGTAGTCAAAAGCTAATCTTGACCCTATCGATGTGCAAATCGTAACTGGTTGGATTTGCACATCCAGTCTCGCGATATGCGACTGACCTGGGGAAGGCAAATGCTATGTCTGAAGCCGCAGTGATCGAGCTGATCACCATGCTGGAGGCGCAGCCACGACCGTCGGATGAGCAGTGGTACAGCCAGGCGCTGTGCCCGCAGACCGACCCCGAGGCATTCTTCCCGGACAAGGGCGGGTCGACCAAGGACGCGAAGAAGATCTGCCTGCGCTGCCGGGTCAAGAAAGAATGCCTGCAGTGGGCGCTCGACCACGACGAGCGCTTCGGCATCTGGGGCGGTCTGTCCGAGCGTGAGCGCCGCCGCCTCAAGCGCGGTATCGACCCGGACCGGTCTGTCGACGAGATCGACCAACCGCACCGCATTCCGGGGATCGCCGCCTCAGTCGACGACTACGACCAGGACGCGAGGTTGGCAGGATGACCCGCCCCGCCCAGCGGTCCGCCGGCCGTGAGCAGGTCCCAGGACTGGGTGAGATCCAGCCGCCTATCGAGGTGATCGACGCCTACTGGACGGTCTTGGACCTGGCGACCTTCGGATGGCATCCCAAGCGGCTGCAGTTCGACGCCCACATCGCCACCGCCTTCGTCACCGCCCACAGCCCCGCGCGGCGCACCGTCACCGTGAGCTGGGACCTGCGAGGGAATCGCACAGCGCGCCAACAGGTTCCCAGCCGGGCTGCAGCGCGCAGGTTGCTCGAACTGGCCCGTCTGGTGGCAAGCCTGGGGCAGCACGACGCCGAAACCGGCGAGGACTGGCTCACCCAGTTGTGCTGGCTGGTGCAAGGGAAAGTCGGCTCCCCGCACCGCCATCACCGCAACTGGCGGTGCACCGATCCGCTACCCACGCTGGCGGCCAGTGAGCAGCCCGCGACCCGGGGCCGAGCGGCCGCGTGGCTGATCGCGCGGCTGGTCGCCGAATACGGCTGGAGCGTGAACCATCTCGGGGAAGACATCGCCGGGGGAGGCTTCGTCGCCGACATCCCCGGCGACGTACGGGCGATCTTCCCGGCCGCCATGGAATACGACGGCACCGCTGCGGCCGCGCTGGCCCGGATGATCCCGACACTGCAGACCCAGGACCTGCACCTGCTAGCCAACCTCGACTACCGCGCGCTGTGGGCGGCCAGGTCGGTGGCCGTGGAGCGGTCATGACACTCCCGGCGGCCCTGACCGTTCCCACCGCGTGGGTGCCCGACTACCTGCACGGATCGCTGCGCCGTTGGCAGTCCCCGCAGACCTGCCGGTGCCGGCGCTACGACGGCGACCAGGTCATCCACTGCGTCGGTCGGGTGCAGCACTTCCTCGACATCGCCTTCGGTCGGCCGCCACGATCCCGATGCGGGGTGCTGCTCATCCAGAGATCGCCGACGGCCCTCTTTGAGGAAGGCGCGCCACTGTGCCCGGCATGCGCAGCTATCACCCATCCGCCCGCCGCGCAGATCGCCGCCTTCAACCACCGCGGCGACGACCACGCGACGCCGCGATGAGTGCGCACCGCCTCGATCCAGAACTGGTGCGCAAACACGTGCTCGATGTCCTCGCGCACGCTGGTGGGGACCTGACCACCGCAGAACTGCGCCAACTGCTCCAGCCTTGGGCGCCGGGCCTGGTCAACGAGACCGTCTACCGCAACCTCATCGTCCTGCAACGACGCGGCAAGGTCCGCCGGCTAGTCCGGCCCGGTCACCGGCACGTCGCCTGGGCGATCGCCACCACCTCTAAGTCCAGCCACGAAGGAGGCCAATCCTGATGACCGCACCGCCTGCCGCCGATCCCCACATCCTGACGACTCCCGTCGCCGACGTCTTCGCCGACCACACCTATCAGCGCCCACTGGATCGACAACGAGTCGACCGTGTGGCTTTCTTTGCCACGGCCAAGAAGACCAGCGTCAACCACGGCACCGGAGCATTGCCCGAGTTCGTGGTGATCGTCTTGCACGAGCGCCACAACCTGCACCAACGCGCCGGCGCCCGTCTGGTCATGCGGTCGGGGTTCCGCGGAGTCCTGCGCGCGGGCGCGGCCGCCTAACCCGCGGGCGGTCGCCGCATAAAAGGCCCGCCGGGGACACGCCATCCTCGCAGGTCGCTGTCATTGGCGCGGCGGCGACGGAAACGGCTCAACCATGGCGATACTCAACCGATGAAGGCGAACGGGAAGGCAGGCACAATGCGTACCACTGCACCGGCGGCTGCCCGAGCGGGCCGCGGCCAGCCGCTTGCCTGGAATGGCCCGGTATGCGTGATCCCCAACTGCGCCAACGATTCTGAGCGGCGGGGTCAGACCAGCTTAGATGCGTTCGCCGAGCACCCACGCCCCGCCGGCGGTCCTGCTCCGACCCAGGCGCACATCGCTGAGCATGACAGCTACATCGATCGGGCACTGCCCGTCAGCTGCGTGACGGGTATGCGCGCAGCGCGTCCCCGGTAGTGCCGACGCGGAAGAGAGGGCTGAAGTGACCACCGTCGAACGCCGCCCAGCGAAGTTCGCCGGCGACACCACCGACAGCGATTTCGGCCGGCTGCCCCCACACGATGAAAGCGCTGAGCAGTCCGTGCTGGGCGCGATGATGATGAGCAAGGACGCGATCGCCGACGTCCTGGAAATCCTTGCGCCCGGCGACTTCTATAAACCGCGGCACCAGATCATCTTTGACGCCATCTTGGATCTGTTCGGGCGGGGTGAACCCGCAGACGCTGTCACCGTCGCCGCCGAACTCGAGCGCCAGAGCACCTTGCGCCGCGTCGGCGGTGGGCCCTATCTGCACACGCTGCTGGCTATCGTGCCCACCGCAGCCAATGCCGCCTACTACGCGCGCATCGTCGCCGAGAAGGCCGTGTTGCGCCGCCTGGTCGAAGCCGGAACCCGCGTGGTGCAGTATGGCTACGCCGGCGCCGAGGGAGCTGAGGTTGCTGATGTGGTAGACCGGGCCCAGGCCGAGATCTACGACGTCACCAACCGGGACCGTCGCGATGATTACGTGGCGCTGGCCGACCTGCTGCAGCCAACCCTGGACCAACTCGACGATCTGGCAACCCACGGTGGACTTGCCCGGGGAGTGCCCACTGGGTTCATCGAGCTCGACGAACTGACCAACGGCCTGCACCCCGGACAGATGATTACCGTCGCTGCACGACCCGGTGTCGGCAAAGCGCTGGCGCTCAACACGATTCTGCCCACACCGGGCGGCTGGACCACGATGGGTGAGGTCAAGGTCGGTGACGAACTACTCGGCGCCGACGGACAACCCACACGCGTTATCGCCGCGACAGCCGTGCTTTACGGCAGGCCTTGCTACGACGTCGAATTCTCCGACGGCACGGTGATCACCGCCGACGGACAGCACCAGTGGCCGACGCGCCTTGGGACGGTGATCACCGCCCACCTGCAACCCGGTGCGGCGATCCCGACCGCCGTAGCCGTCACGCTGCCCGAGGTGGGCGAACTGCGTGATGACCCCTACACCGTGGGCCGGGGGCTGGCGGGAGATACCGACGTCGAACTGTGCGGCCATGACACCGTTGTACGGCGCTACCTGCGGGGGTCTTTGCGTCAGCGGCGCGCCATGCTGCGCGGGCTATTGGACGCCAGCCATGTCAGCGGCGGTCTGGGGGACAGCTTCACGCTCATGGCGCGGTGGCGGCGCTCCGAAGACCGCACCCTGGCCGTCGATCTGCTGCATACGCTGGGCTACGTCGTGGCTCCTGATTGGCCCGGCACACCGATCCACGTAGTGGCCGGTGATCGAACCGTGGTCGCCGTGCGTAGTCGGCACAGCGTCGCGGTACGGTGCGTTCAGGTGGACAACCACGATCATCTCTACCTTGCCGGCAGTGGCATGGTGCCGACCCACAACTCCACGCTGGCACTGGATTTCATGCGATCGTGCTCCATCAGGCATCGGATGGCCAGCGTCATCTTCAGCTTGGAGATGAGCAAGTCCGAGATCGTGATGCGGCTGCTGTCGGCCGAGGCCAAGGTCAAGCTGGCCAACATGCGCTCAGGGCGGATGAGCGACGACGACTGGACGCGGCTGGCCAAGAAGATGAGCGACATCAGCGAGGCCCCGCTTTTCATCGACGACTCACCCAACCTGACGATGATGGAGATCCGCGCCAAGGCCCGTCGTCTCGCTCAAAAGACCGACCTGCGATTGGTCGTCGTAGACTACATGCAGCTGATGACATCAGGGAAGCGATTCGAAACCCGACAGCAAGAGGTCTCGGAGTTCTCCCGGACCCTCAAGCTCTTGGCGAAGGAACTCGACGTACCGGTGGTGGCGATCAGTCAGCTCAACCGAGGCCCGGAACAGCGAATGGACAAGCGGCCCATGATTTCTGACCTTCGTGAGTCGGGCAGCATCGAGCAGGATAGCGACGTCGTGATGCTTTTGCACCGGCCCGACGCCTTCGAGCGGGATCACCCCCAAGCCGGCGAAGCAGAGATCATCATCGGAAAGCACAGGGCCGGTCCCACGAAGACGATAACTGTCGCCAGCCAACTCCACCTCAGCAAGTTCGCCAACATGGCGCGCGACGGTTA
>NZ_VTZN01000183.1 GCF_008370645.1 Mycobacterium simiae | reverse complement strand
GCTGCGCGCGAATCCCATGCCCAACAAGCCCCAGCCGGTGAAGGGCTCGCAGCCGCGTCAGACATTTGGCCGTGTCATCCCGCAGGGCGGCGGCCGGCCGCCAATCGTGAAACCGATTCGCTAGATAGGAGTTCCGAATGCGACCGAAGAGCATCGACGGTGGGAATGCCCCGTACTTGCCGAGTGTCGGCAAAGCCGTGTTCGACGATGACGACTTGCCGCCCGTGACTGCCGCGTTGCGGGCAGCGTGGGGCCCGCACAGTGCCTTTCCGACTGCTACGAGTGAGGCGATGGCCGCGCTGCTGGTCGCTGTCCACACCCTCGAAACACGGCTAGCCGCGGTGGAAAGCGGCTAACACCAATGACTCGCGGCGGCGCACGGCGTCAAACCCGAAGTAGTCATGGAACGGGCAAGCGCGGCCATGACGGGCTTGTCAGGCCTGAGTCGTCAGCTGCGCCGTCGCCGCCGCGAACAATCAAAACCCAACGGCGAGTTGCTGATAAGTGCCTCGCAGAAGGGGCTTAGTCGCCGTGCGATCACCGGCCCCGCCACCCTGGATGGCCGACATACCGCCGCTGCATAACCCGCGCGCGAAGGCGCTCGCCGGCCTGCCCTCCCACGCTGCAAGCCACTGGGAAGCGGGCGGCCCGGTCTTCAGCGTCGACCCGCGGAAAATGCGGATCCTCGCAATTCGCGGCCGCTGCTGGCAATGCGGATACCCACTCGCCGGCCCCGGCTACGTGATCATCACCGAAGGCAACAACGGCCAGTACGGTGCACTGCACGTCCAGGACTTCGGCCCGTTGCACCGTTCATGCGCGCTGTACGCGTGCGCCGGCGCCTGCCCATTCCTCCGCTACCCGACATCACGCCGACGCCTCACCGCTGACCACCGCCAACGCGGAACAGCCACAGTCCAAGGCTTCACCACCGTCGCAGTCGTCTTCCCACCCGGCCTCATCACCGTGCCGCGCTTCGGCTACCACACACCCGCCGAAGCCATCTCCATCACCAACCTGGCACGCACAGCCGAGCTATATGCACAAGCCGTAACAGACGACGCAGCAACACGATTCACCGCAACGCCACGCCTCCACTGGACAGACACACCCAACGACACGGCACGCCTCGCAGCCGACTGGACGCAAACGAAGAACACACTCCAAACATGGGCGCAGACATCAGTTGTCACTATCGACGGACAGATCTACCGCGGCCACACCATCAACCAACAGCGGCAGCAGCACCCAACGCGGCAGACAGCAAACAGCCCAGCAAACTATCCGACGCAAACAGTGAAGTCGCAGGTCACAGCGACGACCGCCACTCTGGAAGCCACTGACCAGCGCAAACAGCAGACGGGGGCAGGGAACCCCCCTCCCGGCCCCACCGGACACCGACTAGGTACTGCTAAAAATGCTGGACGCACGCATTTCGGCAGAGTTTTCGCGTTACGGTTCGGGGCTCAGCAAACAGGCTCACAGGGCCAGCAAACTGCCGTTTTTTTGCCCGTTGGAGGGGTGATTGCCGATGGCCCAGAAACAGTGCCCTAGCTGCAAGAACCCGATGATCGGCGGGGGCCGTGCGCGGTACTGTTCGGCGGCTTGTCGGCAGCGCGCGCACCGCGCTAACCGTAACGCCAAACGTAACGCGAACCGTAACGCTTCGACGGCTGAAAGCGTTACGGTTACCGACTTTGCTGCCAGGCGGCCGAAGCCAGGGCGTCGACAGTCTGGTGACCCAGCCCGGCACTTTGCGGGTGGCCGCAAAGTCGCCACCAGCAAACGTAGTCCAGAAGCCCACAGTTGCTCAGCGCCGCAGCATTGCGCGGAGGCGGTGGCTCTCCTGGCGGCTCTGGACGAGCAGCTGGCGGTGGTCGCTCAAGCTGCTGGCGCCCCGCCGGGTAAGGCGCTGTCATGGTCTGCCGATGAGGCCGCGCTTCTTGAGGCAATCGCGGAGACGGTTGACCGCAAGGTGGATCTGCGGATCCGCTACAGCGCCAACGCCGACTTCCAGGCCGCGCTGAAGCTGAGCGCGGAGCTGCGCCTGCTGGACTCCACGTTGGCGCGGCTGCTCAAGCAGGTCAAACCGGTCATGCCGACGGTCCCGAAGACGCAGCGGTCGCAGAAGGCCAGCCACGCCGCGAAGACGAGATGGGAACGCGATGCCGCTCTGGGTAAATGACACCGGCCGCGGCGGCGGCAGCGCACAAGAGTCCGACGCTCAGCATGTACCTGGCATCTATGCGGCGTTGCGGGAGAAGGCCCGAGCGGATTGGGACAGCCCGGAGGGTTGGGATCCGCGGTGGAAGCGTCAGCAGCACGCTGTCACTCTCGGCGGGGGTTGGCAGGAGAACGCTGTGTATTGCGGTCAGCCGGGCGTGGTGTGTGAGCACGATCCGGCGCCGGCGGAGTACCGCGACCGCTTTGCCCGCGTGTGGCTTGCTCAGTTTGAGTCGGGTCAGCCGGTGGGGGTGACCGCGAAAGGCATGCCTGCCGGCATGCTGCCTCTAAGCGGTCGCAGTGACGTTGTGTATCGGGTGGGACCCGACGACATCGTGACTCCTCGGTCTTGAAATGTGCTCAGCAAACGATGCAGCAGACGCCCCACACAATGCGGTGCCACCCCGTCAAGCATTCTTCCTCGGTTGCTACCCTGGCGAAGCGGCTAACAAAAGGAACTGCGTTGTCTGGCATATCTGATCTCCCAGCCCGGCGCTGGGATGAAGAGAGAGTTGCGCGCCATTTCCTCGCTCTCGTAGCAGGAGCCGCATCGTTGCCTGTCTGCTATTTCGCCATCCGTTCGGTAGCCAACTTCCTAGCGGAGATTTTGCCGGAGCGCGTCTCAAAGGCCCTATTTCCATCAACGCCGAATCCCACTGGGGGTGCCGGTGCCCGTCGCGGAGGGAGAAAAACTTAATCTGCATCACTTGTTTGGCATGGCATTCTTTGTCCTTCTTGGGCGCGTCATGTTTCATCGGATTCGCCGTCGGCTAAAGAAACGACGTCATCAAGTCGACGCATCTCCCGCGGACACCTGCGCCGAGGCGCAGAATTCAAGTGAGCAGCCAACGTCATGTGAGGGTCCGCCGCCAGCGGTCACCCGCCCTGCCTCGGAGCATGCTGATGGGCATTAGATCTAGATTCAGAGGTTGGGACGAGCGGCCTATCTCCGGAATAGAACTTCTTGTGTCGGGTGCGCTCGTGGCATGGATTGCCCGCTTGATCGGCCGGAAAATCATCGGCCAAGAGTGGGAGGAACGCGCCGAACGCATCGACTCTCGCGCCTACACACTTGCTGAAGAAGCAGCAGAAGAACGTCGAAGGAAAAAGCAGATGCGACAACGGGACGTGCTTGCGGGATTTGACGACATGCTTGAATCTCGCCATCAGAGTTTGTATTCCTTGGTGACTTCCCCTGAGGGCGACTCGCCGGAGAGCAACGCGTAAGCAGTGGCAGGCCAACCATCGTCGCAGTCGCATCAACCGGAACGTCCAGAAAAGGCAAAACTGAGGGCACAAGAACAGCGTGTGACGGCATCCCCCCAGCGAATAAAGCGCCACCGGCCTCCCGAGTTGCCCCTTGCCGCTCCGTCAAACTTCGAATTCGGCGTCGAGCCGGGTCGACGTATTACAGATGAACTCCATCGACATGCCGGCATCGAGGGTTTCTTAGAGGCGGCGTCGCAGAGGTTGATCGCCATCACGGATGATCAAACGGCGGCATTAGGCATTGAGGCAGTCAAAATTGCCGCGGCGAGAGGGGCGTCAGCTGTCGACGCAAGTGACATCCTTGCAGCGGACGCAAAGCTCAATCACCCTCCCTTCGCAGAGCAAGTTAGAGCCTGGCTGTTCGGCGTCGGCGGCGTTCTCATCGGCGCCGGGCTGTCGCTCGCGCCGGCACTCGCACTGACGAAACAGCTAGAACACGCGGTCCTTTGGTGGTCCGCCGTCATCGCATTACTAGTGATTGGAGCTGCCCTCGCAGGGCTCGGCTTCCCGAGGCGGCGCCGGAACTAGTTTGTCGCCGCTGTGCCGGGGGGCGACCAACTACGTTGGGCCGCGGACATCCGTGACTCAGGACGATTCGCTGAGACTTCTGTTGGGTCGCTTCGCCACCATTGACGTCACCAAATTGACGAACGCTGAGCATGTGACGATGAAGTACAGAGTGAGTGCCTGATCGGGTTCGACTGTGTCTCCTTTGGCGGCGTGGCGAATGCCGCCACTGTCGCTGGTGAACCCGGAGAGCAGCTTCCAGCCCTCTATCAGCGCGGGGTGCATTTTGTTCGGCAGCCGATTTGCTACGAAATCGAGGGAATCTGCCAAGGTTTGGGCTTGTCCGTAACTCAGCTCGTACGCAGCGGCCTCGGCTCCCGACATGGCCTCTTGAACGGCTTTCGAATAGTTCGGATTATCGCGGACAGCGAATAGGGCAACCGCTTTCTTGATGTGTCCCGCTGCGTTGGTCAACGCCGACTCAATCGCAGTGTTGACAGCAGTCAACTCGGTTGCGTTAGTGATCGGAGCTATCGACGTGTTGGTAAGTCGGTAGCCGACCCGGTTCAACTCCAAGATGCTGTTCACCAACTCGGCGAGGTCGTTGCGTCTGAAATCGGGCGTGTTCGAAGCGAAGAATTCGATGAGATCGAACACCTCATACCACTGGCCTTGCATGAGGATCGTGCTCAGTCGGTTGGCGAGGTCATTGAATTGGTATCCGTGGCGCGGGAGGCCGAGATGGTTACACCAGATAAGCAGGCCGTCCTTGTCTGTGTACGGCCGGTCGAGGTACTTGGTATAGACGAAGTAGTTCCACAGGTCTGTTCGGGTGCGATCGTTTAGCGCCTCGAGCTGAACGACTGTGTCGAACTCTGTGTACCCGTACCTCTGTGAGAACGTTGGCCGCCGCCCGCGATTGCTTTCATCAGGCATGCCCGTTGTCAACCCCCTCAGTTCCGGCAAGCTTTCTCCGCGGAAGTATTCACGACTGTGCCTCAGGACGGAATCCCCTATCTCTGCTCCCACGACCGACGCAGCTTGTTAATTGGCGGTTCGCTTAACTACTTGCTCGCTGTGACTTCACGCGGGGGCCGCAAGGTGCTGCAATAGCCGAATGACACACAAAGGCTGCGCTCTTGACGGTCAAGAGCGCGCTCTCGCGGTCGGTAAGGTCCGAGCCTGGCGCCTCATTCTGGCGTCCCTGCAAGATGATGGCGATTCGACCGAACGCATCATTGATGAGGTCGAGGACTGCCCAGCCTGCCTCCGGGGACTTATCGAGTTCCTGGCCGGCTCGACATCCTCGGCCTTCACTACCATCGCCGGCGGTTCGCGCACCGCAGCGATCAATCGAACTGAAGAGCTTCTCAGCGAGGCCATCGAAGAGGCCGAAGGGGTCTAGCGAGGCTTCTTTTGCCGCCCAGTCACCTGATCCCTTGAGCGGCCAAGTAGGCAGTCACGTCTTGTTTTTCGGTTAGGTAGTGAGGCCACTGAAATTCTCGGTCAGCGAACAAGTCGCTGGCAGCGGCGTGAAGGTCACTGAAGGGGCGCGCCCACTTACTGGGCGCAGCCGCAGCGGCTGCTGCGGCATTTTCAAGGGCATTGAGTAGCAGCTGGACGAGCGGGCTAGCTTCGGTATTCCAGTCTGGCCGCGCGACATCGAGAGGGCCTGCAGCGCGTTGGACCGGATCGCGCCATGTCGTCAGGTGGAGCGCGTGTACCGAAATTGGTCGTTGATACCGTCGTAGACTGCCTTTTAGGCTGGAACATATTGCGAGATGGTCGAATTGCAAGAGAGCGGTGTCGGTCGAGCTAGGATTTGAGTTCGTGTAGAACTCGATCAGTGAACGCGCGTGGGCCAGCAGGCTATCTTGCAATATGACTCCGATTCCGGGCAGTAATTCGTTAGCAGCCTTCTGCTTCTGAGCTTCACCAGCG
Source organism: Mycobacterium simiae (assembly GCF_008370645.1). Taxonomy (GTDB): domain Bacteria; phylum Actinomycetota; class Actinomycetes; order Mycobacteriales; family Mycobacteriaceae; genus Mycobacterium; species Mycobacterium simiae_A. Next base: position 3,320 of record NZ_VTZN01000183.1, on the reverse strand, counting down.
GGCCCATAAAGCAACCAGCCGCAGCCTGCAAGCGCCAAGTATCGGTATTCGTAGATGACGTCGAAAAACGTGTCTTTGTTGTCGGCCAATGTGATTCAGCAACTTCCCGCGGCGTTGTCGTCCACGTTGCTCGGGTTTTCCGCACGACGAAACGCTACTTCAGTGAGACTCTTCAGCGCGCTCCTCAGTGAGACGCTGGCCCTGGAACTGAAAATCGTCCTGGTCTAGATTTGTTTCTACGACCTCGGCCCCTGCCGTGGTCTCCGGGAACTTACCCATTCGACTTGCCCATCTGCTAATTGTCGTAATTCTGTGCCCAGGCACGGTCAGCCATCTTGCTCTTGCGCCGTTCGCGGCGGCGGCGTTGCGGTTCGGTGCGGTCCGGGTAGTCCCAGGCGTGGCACATCGGGCAGCAGCAGACCCTGGTGCCGGTGTCGAGGAACTCGCGGCGGCAGCGGGTCGTGAGCCGGGTGAACGCAACGTGGTCGAACGGATCGGGCAGATCACACGGGCCCGCGCGATGATCGTGCTTTTCGACGACCGCCACGTCCCTGTGAGCGAGCTTGACCCACATCGGCTTGGTCTTGTCAGTGCGACTCATCACGATGCCCTATCAGGAACTCCGCGCCAAAGGCGAAGTCCGCCAGAATACCTGGTCAGCGGCTCAGTAGGCTACTGCCTATGGTTCGCCGCAAGCCAGAACCCATCATCGCCGACGAAGACATCGACCTCGATGTCGAAGTGATCCACGTCAATGGTCAGCGCCTCACCAACGCACTCGCCGACGCGATCGCAGAAGAAATCGCACACACCAGGCCCGGGCCGGGCGGGAGATAGTGCAAGTACCTCCCCATCCGGCCCGGAAATCACAGATTACCTGGCAATAACCAGGAGGAGGCCGGGCAAAATGAAGACGTACAGCCTCGCCGACGTCGCCGCCGCGCACGGCCTCCACGAAGTGTCCAAAGACCCGGTGCGCTGGCTATCGATGCGACTCAACCGCGGCGAACTCCGCGGCATCCGCTTCGGCCGCTACTGGCGCATGTCCGAAGCCGACGTCCAATTCATGCTGGACAAGTACCACAACGGCGCTACCGGCGAGCCGCCGAAACCAGCGGCCGCCGAACTTGCGTCAGCAGTCGATGGCATCGCTCGGCGCGGAACGACGCGTCAGGCGCAGCGTATGACGATGTTCATCTTTCAGCGCCGCCGCCTGGGCTCCCACGACGGGCACTCCCGGGCGAACCGGCGCACCTCCGCGAGGGGGAACACGACGCGGCCCCCGATCATCTTCGGCACTATCTCCCCGGCCCGCATCAAGGATTCAAGTCGGTCGTGTGAGATACCGCCCAACACAAGGCAAGTGGTGTTCTTGTCAATAAACTCTGGCTCGATCGAGACAAGTATCTCTGGTGCACCGCACCATTCGCATTGCCCGTTTCGCGGATGAGTCAGTGTCACCGCTGGTCCGCGGCCGCCTGGGGTGTGCGTCATCATGGGGACCCAACGTAGGGCCACCAGCCAGGTGCACCCGCAATCTGTACCGGGCGGCCAACGCCTAAGTCTCCTCCGACTCCCTCCCCAGTCGCGGTGATGAGCACCGCGACTGGGGAGGGGGTCGCATTTCAAATGCGACCCCCTCCGATGTTGCGCTGTCGCCGTCAGCGGCCTGGCGCTACGGCCCTTCTCCGGGTGCGTTCGTTGTCGAGCCTGATGACGTCGTAGGGAATCTTTGAATACGTGCGGCGCAGGTATTCGCGCCCGATGGAGGCCTCGAGTATGACCGCTATCGGGCGGAGCTCATCTACGGTCAGTTCCTCCGGCGCCATTTGAGACATCGCGGTCTTGACGCGCCACAGCAGTGCGTCTTTGGAATCCTGATCGGTGTTCACCAGACGATGCCCGCGGCTTGCCCCAGCTTCGTGACCCGGTCCCACAGGAGGTGGGTCCTGTCGATGCCGTCGTGACTATCGGCCGCGGCGACGAGATGCGCGGCGAGCTGACGGGCTTCGCCGGCGGTGAGGTTGTATCCCAGCTCCCGCCAACCGAATGTCTCCGTGGCCCTAGTAAGCGCGGTCAGCCTCACCCCGTTGCGGTTGCGGTCGCACGCCGCAGCGTGGGCCCGTGACACGGTGCCGTGAATGTACGGGCCAATGACTGAACACCAGAACTGCACCTCCTGCCAGCCCGGTTCGGTCACCCCATTGGCTTGACCGCCGACCGAACGTTCGCAGTACGGGCCGTGGTCGAAATCGGCGCCATCGTGGCCGCAACTCACGATGCAATGCCCCGTTCGGGTCACAGTGTCGCCGGCTTCGGAGGGGAGGTTGGAAACATTTGATTCTGTTGCACTGTTTTCGCGCATAGGAGTACGCTCCTTCGTAGCTTGAGATTGAAAACCCTCTGCAAAGGGTTGAGGTCATCCGAAGGCGGTTCCCTGCCAGGGGAGCCGCCTTCAGTCTTTTGGTCCGATTTGAGATCCGACCAAGTCATGAGACGACTGAACCGAGTGACTTGAAGTCACCGGTTCATTACTTGGTGGTGCGCGCGGGCGGCCTTCAAGATGAAGGTCAGTCGACAGAGGTCCTGGTGGGACCTGAGTTCGGATAGCACGCAGAATCACATGCGGCTTAGTTTGTGGAGCTAGATACCTGCTCTCAACTGCAACGACTTGCGTGGTCCCGGCTGGGATCGAACCAGCGACCTTCCGCGTGTGAAGCGGACGCTCTTCCACTGAGCCACGGGACCGGCGCCGAGCGGCAACGAGGTCGAAGACTAGCACGATCGGCGCCTCCGCCGAAGGCTCGACCTGGGCAAGCGATGCCGCAGCGGCCCAAAACACCTGGAGATTTGTGTGTGCCCGCTCACGTCGACTATCGTCGTGCTTCGCACCGGGCGACGATCTCGTCCGTTGCGCGCGGATGTAGCGCAGTTGGTAGCGCATCACCTTGCCAAGGTGAGGGTCGCGGGTTCGAATCCCGTCATCCGCTCGAAGGTGCAAGTGGCATCAATCCCAGCGGTGGAGTGGCCGAGTGGTGAGGCAACGGCCTGCAAAGCCGTGCACACGGGTTCGATTCCCGTCTCCACCTCCAGCCAGCGCGATTAGCTCAGCGGGAGAGCGCTTCCCTGACACGGAAGAGGTCACTGGTTCAATCCCAGTATCGCGCACCAGAGTTTGCGCAGGTCAGAGGCAGTTTTTAATCCTTAGATGCGGCAGTGTGCCAGACACATGCCAGATTGGTTTTGGCGGCCCAGGGTTCGACCCGAGAGGTACGCAATGACCACCACACCCACCACCAGCGACCCAGCACCCTGCGGGC
>NZ_VTZN01000182.1 GCF_008370645.1 Mycobacterium simiae | reverse complement strand
GTTGGCGGTGACGGCGGAGCGGGGGCGGGGCGACGGTTACGAGGTTTCATGACGTGGACGGTGTCGCGGGTGCGGGTGGTGCCGGTGGTGCTGGCGGTGATGCCGGCCGCGGCGGTGCGGGCGGGGCGGGTGGAAACTCGACCGACCAGGCCGGCTTTGCTGGTGGGGCTGGTGCCCAAGGTGGCAATGGAGGCACCGGTGGAGCGGGCGGCACGTCGGTTTCCGGTACCGGCGGCAATGGCGGTGTCGGCGGCGTTGGTGGTAGCGGCGGTTTCAGCGGCGCCGGGGCGAACGGCGCCACTGCGATCTCGCCTATTCCGGCAGGCGGCCAAGGCGGTACCGGCGGAATCAGCAGCGCCGGCGGCAATGGCGGCACAGGTGGCGTGGGCGGTGTATCCGTGACCGGCGCTGGCGGCAACGGCGGTGCCGGTGGGGCAGGCGGCACAGGCGGCAACGCCGGCGCCGGCGGTGCCGGTGGCTCGGCACAAGCTTTCCCTAGTGGCATCGGCGGGAGCGGCGGTGACGGCCTCCAAGGCGGCGCCGGCGGCAACGGCGGTAAGGGCGGAGATGGTGCGCCGGCAACGTTGCTTGGCATCGGCGGCCTCGGCGGCCCCGGCGGCAACGCCGGTGTTGGCGGCGCCGGTGGCTCCGGTGGCTCTGGCGGTCCCGGCGGCCCCGGCGGATCTGCCGGCAGCTCCGGCACGACCGGTGGCACTGGCCCCTCCGGCGTCGCAGGCAATCCCGGCAACAACGGTTGATGGCACGCCGCAAATCTGTCACCGAAAGTTCAGCGAGGGCCGAGGCGCAGCAGTGCACTGCCGACGAGGTACGGCAGAGCGCAGGCTTCATTGTGCGGTGAGATCGCTTACTCGAACTTGGACGAAGAGTCGTAGCCGTGGGTCTGTCGGCTTTGTCGGCCGGGCGGCTCCGAGGGCAGGAAAATGTCAACAACGGCGGCAACGTGGTTGAAAAGCGCACTGGTCGTACCTGGTTTCTCGTAACCTAGACGGTATGACGAGGCTGGGGCCTCGCCACATGTGATCGTGGGTTGCCACGTCAGGAATTGGGTCCTGGCCGGTAGAGCCACAGATGTGGATGGAGGCCCCAGTGAAACGTCATCGTATGAGTGTCGGTTTGGATGTGCACGCACGTTCGGTTGTTGGATGTGCTTTGGACGGGGACACCGGTGAGGTGTTCGAACGTCGGTTGGCCCCGAATTACCAGGTGATCCTGGACTGGCTGAGGTCGTTGCCGGGCCGGGTGGCGGTGACCTACGAGGCCGGTCCGACTGGTTTCGGGCTGGCCCGGTTCCTGGTGGCCGCCGGGGTGTTGTGCCTGGTGGCTGCACCTTCGAAGTTGCAGCGCCCGTCCGGGGATCGGGTCAAGACCGATGCCCGTGATGCCGCGCATTTGGCGCGGCTGTTGCATCTGGGACAGATCGCGGAGGTTGCTATCCCCAGCGCTGGGCAGGAGGCCGCCCGTGATCTGGTTCGGGCGCGAGAGGACTGCCGCGGTGATTTGATGAGTTCCCGGCATCGGGTGTCGAAACTGCTTCTGCGGCAGGGGATCATCTATTCGGGTGGCCGGACGTGGACCGGCAAGCACGAGGCGTGGTTACGAGGACAACATTTCGGGGCCGCGCCGCTGCAACTGGCCTATGACACCGCGTTGGACACCATGCTGGCCACCGCCGATCGGCGCAACCGCCTCGATGACGCGATCGCCGAACTGGCCGCCGACAGTGTCTACACGCCGGTGGTGACCCGATTGGGCTGTCTACGGGGAGCCTCGACGCTGACCGCGTTCGGGCTGGCGGTCGAGATCGGTGACTGGGGCCGGTTGACCGGCCGCTCGATTGGCGCCTACCTGGGTCTGGTCCCCACGGAGTATTCTTCGGGGACCTCACGATCTCAGGGGTCGATCACCAAAACCGGCAACGGGCATGCCCGCAGGTTGTTGATCGAAGCGGCCTGGCATCACCGCCAGCCGTATCGTCCCGGGGTGGATCTGCGGCGGCGCTGGGATGCCGCCAGCCCGGCGGCGCGGGCTCGGGGTCAGCAGGCCAACCGGCGTCTGCACACCCGCTGGTGTCGCTTCGATGCCCGCAAAAAGCGTCCCGTGGTGGCCAATACCGCGATCGCCCGGGAGCTGGCCGGCTGGTGCTGGTCGCTGGCCGTCCTCGACACCTGAGCACCGGCCCATAGTTGTCCGAACTGAACCCTGACGGCGGCAGCGCCTGGGAGCGACCCGCGAACGTCCTATGGGCAATCCCGTTGCCCGGCAACGTTAATCACGCTCGATACTAGACCCCGCGATCCGCTCCAGCAGAAAACAGTCCGTCCTGCGGTAACCAACCCGCGTATATCAGACTTGACACCCGCGTCGACAATCATCGACACGCTCGCCGGCAAGGTTCGGCCCGGCCAACGGAAGCGGACGCCACGACGACGGTCATGGCGTCCGCTTCCCCCTGCTGGCCGGGTGCGTCTCGCCGCGTCACACGGTGGATACCCGGATCAGCACGGTCGACAGTAAGGGGCTTGTTGATGCGCTGCTCGATGGCGACGGGGTGCAGCGCGTCGCATCAATCGGCAGCGATGGCGACAGCAAGTGTGTTGGGGGCTGCTGCATCTTCGGCAGTGGGTGAGGCGCGGTATCGGCGGCGCTGGGGACTGCATGATCTAATCTGCATGGTGTAGCACTCGTGCTACGGTGTTGAGGTGGCAATCATCGAGATCACCCAGCGTGAGCTGCGTAATAGCAGCGGCGATATCATGCGTCGACTTGACCAGGGCCAGTGTTTCATTGTCACCCGTAACGGCGTTCCCGTGGGGGAGCTGTCACCTCTGCGTCGGCGTCGCTTCGTCAGCGCCAGCGCTGCAGTAGCGGCGTTCCAAGGTGCGCCGCCGGTGGATCTCGACCGGTTGCGCGCCGACCTTGATCGCGCAGCCAGCCAGGAGATCGCGCCACGTGGCTGAGCCGCACTCCTTCCCGCAGGGGCTCATCGATACCTCGGTGGTGATTGATCTCGATCATCTCGATGCTGAGCAGCTCCCAGCTGAACTGGCGATCAGCGCTCTGACGATGGCAGAGCTTGCTGCGGGTCCGCACGCCACGAGCGATAGTGCGGAGCGAGCGCGGCGCCAAGATCGTCTGCAGCGAGCAGAAGCTACGTTTGACCCGCTGCCCTTCGACGGTGCCGCTGCGCGAGCATATGGTCGTATCTACGCGGCGATCACGGCAACCGGACGCAAGGCGCGCGGACCGCGAGCCGTGGACTTGTTGATCGCCGCTACTGCGCTTGCTGCCAACCTTCCCTTATATACGCGAAATGTTGACGATTTCCGTGGCATCGAACATCTCGTCGATGTTGTTGGCGTTAGTTCGGGTGGTGGCGGCTAGCACTGTGAGTGTGCGAGGTCAGTTGGGCGTTGATTGGCTAGTGGGTGAGCCGCGGCGCGCCTGGGTTGGTGGGCGTTGCTGTTGGTGAGTGGTCACCAACAGGATCCATCGGCGCCGTCGAAGCGGCTGTTGGGTGCGGCAGCTCCGAGAGGTTGACGGGCCTTCGGTTGCTGGGAAGCTGACCTAGTCCTAGTCGTACCCGTGGCGCATATCCTCGACGATGCGCGGGTTGTCCAGGGTTGAGGGCTCCAGCGTCCGCGGCCGGACGTCGTTGGAGAACGCCGTAGCGGCATCGAGCACCCGTTGATCCAGGAACCGCAGCGCGGGCGCATCGTCCGGCACGGTAGGGACCGGCGCGGTGTCGCCGCGGCCTGCCAACACGAAACCCCAGTCACCAAAGGTGGGCACGTAAACGTGGTACGGGGTGACCTCGTAGCCCGCGGCTCGCACAGTCGAGACCGTTCGCCAGAACGCCGTCCGCGTCGAAAACGGGCTGCCCGCCTGCACCACCAGCAGCCCGCCGGGCGCCAGCGCACGACCGACCAGCCCGTAGAACTCGGTGGAGTACAGCCGGCCTAGCGCTGGAGTATCCGGATCGGGCAGGTCGACGATCACCGCATCGAAGGGCCCCACCGCGGCGCCGCGCAGCCAATGCATCGCGTCGCCGATCACCACGTGCACGCGTGTGTTGTCCAGCGACCCGGCGTTGGCCGCGCGCAGGGCGGTGCGCGCCAAGTCGATGACGGCCGGGTCGAGCTCCACCTGCACGATTTGCTGAATCCTATTCAGCCGCAACAATTCACGTGCCGCTAACCCGTCGCCACCGCCCAACACCAGCACCGAGCGCGCGCCATTGCCGAGAGCGGGGTAGACCAGGCTTTCGGTATAGCGGTACTCGTCGCGGGTAGAAAACTGCAGACCGCCGTCCAAGTACAGGCGCAAGTCGTCGCCACGGCGGGTGACCACAATCTCCTGATACGCCGAATGCCGGTAGGCAACGATCGGGTCGGTGTAGAGCCGCTGGCGGCTGGTGGTCTCGATGCCGCGGGCCCGCACCAGCAGGGTGACCAGCAGCGCCAGCGCCACCGTGAGCGCGCCCAGCGCCGTCGCCAGCTGCCGTCCAGACATGACGCGTCGCAACAAGAAGATCGCCACCACACCCGCGGCCACCAGATTGACCACGCCGGTGGCCGCCGCGCCGCGAATCATCCCCAGCTGGGGCAATAGGAGGAACGGCCACACCAGCCCGCCCACCAGCGCGCCCAAATAGTCGGCCGCGTTGAGATTGGCCAGGGTGCGGCCGGTATCGGCGGCCCCAGACACGCGACCGGCTTGCAGCAGGGTCATCAGCAGCGGCACCTCGGCGCCGACCAGGCAGCCGATCAGCGCGGTGCTCACCGCCAGCACCAGCGTCGAGCCGTCGACAAACGCAAACGCCACATACAGCGCCGCCGCCGACAGGCCGCCGACGATGCCCAACAGCATCTCTACGGCGATGAACGTCACTGCCGCTCGCGCCAGCAGCGGCTTGACCAGCAGCGCACCCAAGCCCAGCGCCGCCACATATCCCGCGACGATCAGCGACATGGCCACGATGCCGCCGCCCTCCAAGCTCGTCGACAGCGTCAGCAGCGCGAGCTCGTACACAATCCCGCACGCCGCGCACGCCGCTACGGCGGCCAGCAGCACCGCGCGCCAGCGCGCCGAGGTCACAACAGCCGCCTGCTGCGTCGCTGTCATGACAGCGCGGCGGCGATCACACCCCCGACCGCCAGCAGCATCACGGCAATGGCGAACGCCGCGGGATGCAACTCCGGCTGCTGGACGTGGTCGCGGAACCGACCCGGCACCGCGATCTCGACAATCAGCAGCGCCGCCCCTTGCAGCGCGACCCCCACCAGCCCGTACACCGCCACGTCGAGCAGGCCCTGGCCCAGCTGGCTAGAGCTGGTGTGAATGGCGACGATGATGACGATGGCCAGCGCCGCATACATCGCCGAGGCCAGGACGACGGCGTTGGGCCGCCGCTCGACGAACACCAGGCGACGCAGATTGCCCGGGGTCAGCACGTCGACCATCACAAAGCCTGCTACCAACACGGCGGCACCGACCAGGAAGTACAACACGGTGGCTACCACGCCGTGCAGGACTGGGGTGAGGCTGACGGTGCCGAAATCGACTCCGGCCTCATATATGGCGTGGTACATGGCTGTCTCCTTGGGGTAATCGTGCTACTTGCTTCCGCCCGGTCCGCCGGGGCTGCCTCCCGAGCCGCCCGAGGGAGACCCGGGGGTAAATCCGGGACCGAGGAAGATGAACGAGCCGTGGCTGTAGCCCGCGCTCAGCGGTTCGACACGGATGCTGCACGGGTACGAGCCGTCGGGTCCGACGATCACAATGGTGCGGCTGTAACGCAGGTATTGGTTGGCGCCGTTGGCCGCGCGGGCCGCGGGGGCCTGGTAGTGGGCGAGCGTGTCGGCGACCTGAGTCGGCGACCCGGTGCACACGTAGCGCACGCCGTTGGCGTCACGGGACTCTTCGCGGTAGTGGGACGCGATATACGAGGAAATATCCTTGTGCGACAACACTATTCCGGAAATAAGCGACACGGTTGCGGCGACCGCCAGCCCGCCGGCGAGCAGGAGGAGGCGACTGCGACTCACGGCTGCCACCGGCTGGCGGTGTGCACCACCGTGCCGCCGGATGCGTTCGGGTACAGGTGCCAGGTCTGCCAGCGCCAGCCGCTGCCGTCCGGCTCGGTGGCCAGGGCGGTCAACGCGGCATCATCGCCGGGGAAAACGCCGCCCAGCCACCCTTGGTCGGCGGCGCAGCGCTGGCGCAGCTGATATGCCAGACGGCGGAACGCCGGTTCTTCGTAGCTATTGGTGCGGGATTCCAGGTAGTAGCCGGGAGCTTCGGCATGTATCGGTAGGCTCCCGCCGTGGTCGCGGACGGTACAGGAGACTTGCTCGGAAAAGCTTGCCCCACAGTGGTTCACAGTGATGACATGCGATGCGCCCAGGACGCCGAGCACAATGGTGCCGCCGCCGGGGTGGTCCATCCGATAGGTGGCCAGTGGCCGTGGTGCGGGCCCGTTGATGGCGAGCCCCAACCGGGCCCCTGATACGTCAACTGGCGCTACGGGGAGCTGGTGAAGCGGCACTGATGTGGTCCTATGCCGATGCCGGGGGCGCGGGATACACGGTGAGCTCACCGGGCAGCACAGTTTTCCCGGTCGATATTTCCCAACGCATGTCCGATGCCCAGCGCTCGAACGACAGCAGCATGGTCCCGTCGGCAGCGGCGTAGTCGACGTAGTCCATCTCGCCACCCGCCGGCAGGCCCGTTGTCCCCTCGGTGGTGTAGCCGGCTTGGCCGCGCTCCGACTCGTGAAACGCCACACCGTCTACCACCGGGTCGCCGTTGGGCTGCGCGGCAAGGTCGGTGCGTTTCACCCACAGCGCGAGCTCAAGGCGCCCGTCGTCGTCTTCGACGCTGAACCACATGGGTTGCTCGCCGCCCTCCAACAGGTGCTCCCACCAGACGAACGGTCCCTGACGGAAGGTGACCGACCCGCGGACCACGTAGTCGACGCCGCCGTAGCTGACGATCGCGCCGGGGCCAAATTGGCGCGGGCCGAACTGCGGCATCGCGTTGAACGACAGGGGGTCTTGGCGGCCGGTGCTTGCCTTTGGTTCCTTCGGGCGCCGCAGCGCCACGACCAGAACGATGATCGACGCGATAAACAGCGCCACCGCAAGCACGACCAATTGTGGCCCCACGTGACCCCTTCCGTCGTGGTCTCAAGTTAGCAGGGCGGCCCGCGTGGTATTGGAGTCAACCCCGTCGGCTTGAACAGTCCATCCGACCAGCGCGTCGCAGGGCGCGCCGCCGGTCACGCGGTGCTTGGCGAGGTGGTCGATCAATCCGCGGTGCCACCGCGCGTCGAGCGTCAGGAAGTCGCTAGCAGCGACATCCGCCAAGTAGCCGTAAACGGCGAGTGGTTCCACGCGATGCGGCGGTGGCAAACGGGAAGCGCCCGGATCGCCGACTCCTCCCCTTCGTGCCACGTCGCGAATCCGGCAATGAGCACACTGGTGTCTGGTGCGATCACCGCCGCACGCGATCGAGCGTTTCCCGGACGATTTCGTCGGTCAACGGAGGCAGGGGACGTTCCGGCCGTGCGGCGAGCACCGAGCCTTCCCGGACGCGTTCGACGCCGGTTGGTGCTGGCTCAATCTCGATGCGCCCATCGCGTTCGGTGATCTCCACCTGCTCATTGCCCCGCAAGCCAAGGCGGTCGCGAATCCGCTTGGGAATTCGAAGACGGCCAGACTCGTCGATGGTCGCGCGCATGGTCAGAAATTTACCGCTTTCAGATCCCGGGCGTGTCTGCCCGCCGATGTCGCACCCACCCGCTAAGCTCTCGAACAATTGTTCGGGTAAAGGGGTAATTCAGTGCGGGTGATGGGTGTCGATCCCGGGTTGACGCGGTGTGGGCTGTCGTTGGTCGAGAGCGGGCGCGGTCGGCAGCTGACTGCGCTGGACGTCGACGTGGTACGTACAGCGTCGGATGCGCCGGTGTCCACGCGGCTGCTAGCCATCAGTGATGCTGTCGAGCACTGGCTGGACACCCATCACCCCGACGTGCTGGCCATCGAGCGGGTGTTCTCCCAATTGAACGTGACCACGGTGATGGGCACCGCCCAAGCCGGCGGTGTGATTGCCCTGGCGGCGGCCAAACGCGGCATCGACGTGTATTTCCACACCCCCACCGAGGTCAAGGCCGCCGTCACCGGCAATGGCGCCGCCGACAAGACGCAAGTAACTGCGATGGTGACCAGAATCCTTGCGCTGCAAGCCAAACCGACACCGGCGGACGCTGCCGACGCGCTGGCGCTGGCGATTTGTCACTGCTGGCGCGCGCCCATGCTGGCCCGGATGGCTGCAGCTGAAGCACGAGCCGCCCAGCAGCGACGCGCATACCTGGCCAAGCTGAAGGCCGCGCGATGATCGCCTCGGTTCGCGGTGAGGTGCTCGAGGTGGCCCTCGATCACGTGGTCATCGAAGCGGCGGGCGTCGGCTACCGGGTGAACGCGACGCCGGCGACGTTGTCGACGCTGCGGCAGGGCACCGCGGCAAGGCTAGTCACCGCGATGATCGTGCGCGAGGATTCGATGACGCTGTATGGGTTCTGCGACAACGAAACTCGCGATCTGTTCCTGACGTTGTTGTCGGTCTCCGGCGTGGGGCCGCGGCTGGCGATGGCGACGCTGGCGGTGCACGACGCCCCCGCGCTGCGCCAGGCGCTGGCCGACGGCAATGTCGCCGCGCTCACCCGGGTGCCTGGTATCGGCAAACGCGGCGCAGAACGGATGGTGCTGGAATTGCGCGACAAGGTCGGAGCTGCGGGTCTGTCCGCCGGAGCGCCCGCGGTCAACGGCCATGCCGTGCGGAGCCCGGTGGTGGAGGCGCTGGTCGGTCTTGGCTTTGCCGCCAAGCAAGCTGAGGAGGCCACCGACAAGGTGCTGGCCGCCGAGCACGACGCGACAACATCCAGCGCGCTGCGCGCTGCCCTGTCGCTGCTAGGAAAGTCGAAATGAGCGACGACACTGCGGACCGCGATGTCTCGCCGGCGCTGACCGTCGGCGAGGGTGACGTTGACGTCAGCCTGCGGCCCCGCTCATTGCGGGAGTTCATCGGCCAGCCCCGAGTTCGCGAACAGCTGCAGCTGGTGATTGAGGGCGCCAAAAATCGGGGCAGCACACCAGATCACATCCTGCTGTCCGGTCCGCCGGGTTTGGGTAAGACCTCGTTGGCGATGATCATCGCCGCCGAGCTGGGGTCCTCGCTGCGGGTGACGTCGGGTCCCGCATTGGAGCGCGCC
>NZ_VTZN01000181.1 GCF_008370645.1 Mycobacterium simiae | reverse complement strand
AGCGCTTCGGGTACCTGATCGGCGGGCAGGCGGCGATACCTGTTGCGGGCTGAATCCAGTACTTGATCAATCCGGCTCATCACGACTTCTCGGGTTGGTCGGTCAACTCGGTGCGCTGGCGGCGCAGCGTATTGCGCTCGGTGACTTGGTAATACGACATCGCCGTCAGTGGCGGCGAATAAGCGTGCACGCTCAGCGTGGGCGGCGCGGGACTCGACACTGACTCCAAGACCGGCACCTCACGCGGCGCCCACACCACGTCGTGCACCCACCCCAGCGGAAACCCGGCCTGATCACCCGCATCGAGTCGGCGCCGTCGTAACCGCCCGCCGTCCCACCGGTACTCGTTCAGAGACCCGGACAGCACCGTCAAAGCCCCGAGCGAACCGCCGTGATCGTGCAATTCAGTAGCGTGCCCGGGCACCCAGCTGATCAGCCAGATGTCCAGTTCATCGTCCCCGTGGATTCGGGTGAACCAGCGCTCGGTCTCGGGAAGACCACCTTCGGGCAGTAGCTGGTCGCACCGCCCACTGAGCACGTCGTCGGCGGCTTGGTCGGTTGCGTGCAGAAGATCGGCCACCCGCGCCCGGGTGGGTCCCGGCCACGGCGAGGTAAGGGCCAGTGTAGAAAGTGGCATAGCCATGAACGAACTCCAAAGTGCGAAACGGATCGGGTAATCGGCGGCGCGTCAGGGCCGACAACACTCCAAAGATCCGCAGCACTTCATCACGCCAGCCAGTGTTGCATAGATTGGCACCATGTGCCGATCCCGCCTTCGGTGCCTGCTGTGCGGGCCCCTCGTTGTGGTGGCGAGTTTGTCGGTCATCGCCGGCTGCTCGCGCGGCGGCGGGAACGGTAAGGTGGCGTCGCCGTCGGCCAAGCTGTCGACACCGACACCTACTGCAGCGAGTTCGCTGGCGCCAGGCGTCATTGGGGTCTCTCCTACCGGCGTGACGACCCGGGTCGACGTCCCCGCGGAGTCGTCCGAAGAGGAATATTTCCAGGCCTGCCATGCCGCGAAGCTGTGGATGGAGACCCAGCCCGCCGCCGGTGCGGCGCTGATCGAGCCGTATCTAGGGATGGTGCAGGCCGCGCAATTCGGCGTTGCCGGCAGCTGGAATATTCGATGGGCGGACCTGACCCCGGCCCGTCAGGCGGCGGTAATCGTGGCGGCAGTGGCGGCCGCCAACAACGGATGCGGCTAGCGGGCTGCGCACTTGCGATCACGGCTACAAAAAACTGCGATCCGGTTCGGTCGCAGGGACTTGCGGCACGCAGAATGAACGGATGACTGGGCCGATAGCCATGGGGGCACGCGGATCGTCTCCGACTCGAGTCGCGTTGGCGCTCGGCAGCGGCGGCGCCCGGGGCTACGCTCACATCGGAGTGATCCAGACGCTGCGGGAACGCGGCTACGAAGTCGTCGGAGTCGCCGGCTCGTCCATGGGCGCACTGGTAGGAGGTCTGCACGCCGCGGGGCGACTCGAGGAGTTCGCCGACTGGGCGAAATCGCTGACGCAACGGACGATCCTGCGACTGCTAGATCCCTCCATTAGCGCGGCGGGAGTGCTGCGGGCGGAAAAGATTCTCGACGCGGTGCGCGACATTCTTGGTCCGGTAACCATCGAGCAACTGCAGATCCCGTATACGGCGGTGGCGACCGACCTCATAGCGGGCAAGTCGGTGTGGTTTCAGCGCGGTCCCCTGGACGAGGCGATTCGCGCGTCGATTGCAATTCCGGGAGTAATAGCCCCGTACGAAGTCAACGGACGCCTGCTTGCCGACGGAGGCATCCTGGATCCACTGCCGATTGCCCCGGTCGCCGCGGTCAATGCCGATATGACCATCGCGGTGAGTCTCAACGGCAGTGAGGCAGGTGCTCCGCGCGGATCGGAACCGGGCGTCACCGGCGAGTGGTTGAACCGCATGGTGCGCAGCACCTCTGCTCTCCTCGACGTATCGGCCGCCCGCGCACTACTTGACCGGCCGACGGCACGGGCGGTACTGAGCCGGTTCGGAGCGGGATCCCAGGAATCAGATTCCTGGTCTGAGGCCGACGAAGTCGCCTCGGTTGACTCCGACGAGGCGCCCAAACTGCCGAAAATGGGCGGATTCGAGGTGATGAATCGAACAATCGACATCGCCCAATCCGCTCTTGCCCGCCACACCCTGGCCGCCTATCCCGCGGACCTGCTGATCGAGGTGCCCCGCACGACATGCCGCAGCCTGGAATTCCACCGGGCGGTTGAGGTGATCGCTGCTGGTCGCGCGCTGGCCACCCGCGCTCTGAACGCCCTCGAAGGCGAAGACACGCAGCTGGCCACTCGCGCGATCGACAGCTGACTCACAGACCCAGGAAACTCGCGATAGCCGTTGCGACACGGCGGCCCTGCGCACGGCCAGCCTTCGCCGCGCCCGCCCGGCAGCGCGGATCCAGCGAGTTGGGGCCAAAGGCAGCCAGCGACGGCTCGTCGGCGAACACGGCGAACGCGGTGCCGGTGAATGTCGCGATCTCAGCACCTGGCCCTGGGCCAAACGGTGATGGCGCATCCGCACCACCAGGTACCAAGACGACGGCGGCATCGCAGTCCTCGGCGACGCCCAGGTTGATTGAGCTGGCCACACCGCCGTCCAGGTAGCGGCGGCCGGCGATCGTCACCGGCGGCCACGCGCCGGGCACCGCGCAACTGGCGGCCACCGCATCGACAAGGTCGACACCCGAGCGGCCGTCGAAAACCACCAACTCACCGGTGGCCGTATCGATAGCGGTAATCCGCAGCTCCCGTTCCGGCCAATGGTGCGACGGTAGCCGCTCGGCGATCACCGCACGGCGGACGGACTCGGGCACGGTTTCGGTGGCCAGGGCGACGGCCCCTATTCGCTGCAATCGCCCGACCGCGCCCGGCTCGCGCAGCGCATCCAGGAAAAGTTCGGTGATGGCACCGATGTCCACACCCGGGTCGATCTCTGCCGAGGTCGTGGCGAGTTGCCGGTCGAACAACACCCCGAGGGGACAACCGCTGCTGAGCTGCGCCGCGACCGCCGAACCCGCCGATGTACCCACCAGCACATCCGAAGCAAGCAGCCGTTGCGCTGCCGCCGGCGACTCGTCGGCAACGCCCAGCAGAACACCTGTCTCCCAAGCGATTCCGGCCAGTCCACCACCAGCCAGTACAAGCGCGCGTGTGGTCACCACGTTGACCTATCCTCCCGTCGAAAGCAAGAGCCGCGGCGGGTCCGGCAACACCACGCTTCGGGTTATCTGCAGCGTGGCGTCGACGTGGACCAGCTCGCCCGGGTCGAGCAACGACCAACCCGGGTCATCGTCCATCGGCTCGGTGGCGAACACCACGCAGGGTCGGGTGGCCAGATGCACTGACCGCGCGCGAGTTCGCTTGGTAAGCAGGTGAAATTCCGGCACCGATGCGGGCGGCTGCCCATGCACGTCGAACACCCCCAACCCGGTGCGGTCCGGGTTTCTCCGGCTTTGCCGGGCCAGATTGTCGGGGGCGTCCAGCAACCAAAACGTTGCCGTGGCAACGTGATTCCCGGCGTGCAATCCGAAGAGTCGGCACATGGCTTCGACGTTACCCAAAGTCAGGCCGCCGGCAGCACCGGCCATGAGCGCAGCCGTCAGCTACATCCGCAAAACCAGGACTACGGTCGTTCGGCGTGGTCAAATACGGGCGAGCGCTCGGTGGCGTCCCGGTCGCCGGCGGCACAGTAGGCGGGAGACTGCACGTGAGATCAGCCGACCTCGTCATCCGCGGTGTGGTACTGACCGTGGACGACGCCCGACCTACCGCCGAAGCCGTTGCCATCAAAGACGAGCGGATTGTCGCGGTCGGCAACTGGTCGGATGTCGACGGCTGGGTAGGCAGCGAGACCACGGTCGTCGACGTCGGATCAGGTTGCGTGATGCCGGGTTTGGTGGAGGCGCACGGGCATCCGCTGCTGGAGTCGATGGTGCTGTCGGACCGGATGGTCGACATCCGGCCTGTCACGCTACGTGACCCGGGTCAGGTGGTCGGCGCGATCCAACGCGAGGTGGCCCTGCAGGGTCCGGCGGGCGCGTACTTGTTCGGGTGGGATCCGCTGCTGCAGCCCGGTCTGCCCGAGCCCACCCTGAGCTGGCTCGACAGCATGGCTCCGAACACACCGCTGGTGATCGGTCACAACTCGTGCCACAAGGCATTTTTCAACTCGGCCGCCGCGCTGCGGGTCGGGCTCACCGGCGACACACCAGACCCCAAGGGCGCCAAGTACGGTCGCGACGCGGGCGGCAAGCTCGATGGCACCGCCGAGGAGACCGCGGCGTTGTTGCCGCTTTTCGCCGGCGCGGTCAACCACAGCGACTATCCCGCCATGCTGCGCGCCGAGTGTGCCCGGCTGAATCGGGCCGGGCTGACCACGTGCTCCGAAATGGCGTTTGAGCCGACGTTGCGGCCAGTGTTGCAACAGATCCGAGACGCCGGTGAGCTAACTGTGCGGCTGCGCACCTACGAGATCTCGAACGCGGCGCTGACCACCGACATGAGTCCGGACAATGGTGATGACATGCTGCGGCAGGTCGGCATCAAGATCTGGGTGGACGGCTCGCCGTGGATTGGCAACATCGACTTGTCGGCTCCCTACCTCGACACTGCGGCCAGCCGCGACATGGGTATCGCGCCGGGTTCGTGCGGGCACGCCAACTACAGTCGCGAGCAGTTGACCGAGATCGTCGAGGCCTACTTCCCGCGCGGCTGGCCGATGGCCTGCCATGTCATGGGTGATGCCGGAGTCGACACCATCCTCGACGTCTACGAGGATGCACTGCGCAGGCATCCTCGACCCGATCATCGGCTACGGCTCGAACACGCCCCCATGCTGCGCCCCGATCAGCTGCGGCGCGCCGCGGCCCTGGGTGTCACCGTCAGCCTGTTCGTCGACCAAATCCACTACTGGGGCGACATCCTGGTCGACGGCTTTTTTGGGCCCGAGCGCGGATCGCGCTGGGCGCCGGCCGGCTCGGCGGTGGCCGCGGGGTTGCGCATCTCGCTGCATAACGATCCGCCGGTGACCCCCGAGGAACCGCTGCGCAACATCAGCGTCGCGGCTACCCGCACCGCACCCAGCGGGCGGGTATTGGCCCCCGCCGAGCGGGTGACGGTGGAGCAGGCAATCCGCGCCCAGACTCTGGACGCGGCGTGGCAGCTGTTCGCCGACGCCGTCATCGGCTCGCTGGAGGTCGGCAAGTACGCCGACTTAGTTGTGCTGTCGAAAGACCCGAGGACGGTGGCGCCTGAGGAGATCGCCGATCTCGAAGTGCTCGCGACGTTGCTCGCCGGCCGGCAGGTGTACGGCCCGGCGCTCGCGCATAGTTGAGCCCACTGTCAGCACCGCCGCTGTCGCGGCACGTCTCCGGTTAGCCCACCAGTTGGGCGGAGAGTTTCTCCAGCACGCCGCGCGCGTAGCCCTTCCACATCGCACCGAATGCGGGCAGCAGCGCTGCCGTGATGGCGGATTTCGGATGTAGAGTCCACTGCCAGGTCACCGTAGTTCCGGTCCCCGTGGGCGCGAAACTCCACCTGCCTTCGACCAGGCTGACCAGCGGCGACAGCGGGCCTTTGATATCGGTCAGCGTGTAGCTGAATGAGCGCGGCGGGTCGACGTCGGTGAGCGTCTCGCGTACTCGCCCACCACCAACCATCGTGATGACGCGGCTCTGACCTGCCGCATCCCAATCACCGGTCTGATCGCGGACCTCCTTGATCGGCGGGACCACCCCATACCAATGTGAACAAATCACCGGCAGCGATATCGGCAGCGTGCGACTGTAGGCATCGTCGACCGAGACAGGTATCGCTCGGGATTGCTCAACTACGACGGACCGTACCAATTTCCCATCCCTTCACCAACTCCGGAAACCTCGGCGCGCGCCCAGGACTTTGATTGTGCATCCTGGGCGGTGCGCTGCGGCGTGTCGTCACCCTCAACGCTCGCTAGATCTGCGCAACCCCGGCGCGGCCCGGCCAGTGATCAGCGGCAGGTCGAAAAAGCTTTGGATGCCCGCCGGCGCGGCGCAGGTCGCGGGAATGGCGTTGACGCAGTGCGCCGCCGTGGCGACTATCCCCGGGTTGCTCTGCAACCCAGCCGCCACGCTCTCCGGCTGCCATCCCTTGACGGAGACGCGAGTGTTCGGGTTTCCGCGCACTTCGATCTCATAGCGCTCCCCCTCCGGGCCGAAAGACCAAGGCGGATCGAGGTTTTCCTCGCCCATCAACCAATTCACGGTGATCTCGACGACCGCCGTGTCGCCAACCAGCGCCGCCCAGTGGAAGCGCCGGCCGGCCACTTGGCCGGGCTCGATGATCCCGATCGGCGAGTCGATCGGCGCGGTCGCGACGGCAACTTCCTGCGACGTGCGGATCTGCGGATCGGCAGCGAAACCCAGTTTGTCGACACACAGGCGGACCGACTGCAGGAAACCACCGTCCAGCAGCTTCTGCATCGGCCCGGTCAGCGCGGTATCCGGGGCACCGCCAAAACCCATCACATAACGCAGCACGTCCGGCGCCCCGTAGCTCCGTAGATCCGAAAACTCCTCGGAGCGAACGAAAGTCACACCGGTGGACATCACCGACAGCAGCAACGGAAACAGTTCGGTCGCGGCACCGGGACCGATACCAGCGCCGTGCAGGGTGGCATTTCCGGCCTGGGCGGCGACTTCCAGCGGAGCGGCCTCCTTCTCGCTGGGGTAGAACCAACCGACCGGAGTGACGACGTTCTTGCCCGACCGCAGCAGTGCGGCGACCACGTCGACGCTGGGTATCAACGGGGCGTAGATCACCGCGTCGGCGTCGAGCGCCAGGATGTCGTCGACGCTGTTGGTGGTGATGACTCCCAGCGGTGGCGAGCCGATGATCTCGCCCACGTCTTTGCCGCCCTTGTCCTCGGAATATACCCAGCAGCCCACGAGGTCGAGGTCAGGATGCTCCAGCACACCGTTGATGGCGGCGACCCCGACCGATCCCGTAGCCCATTGAACGACACGCAGGCCCATCGCTTCACCTTCCCTCGCGAGCAGACACAGAATCGCACTTTTTGCCGCGCGGCTATGCGATTCTGTGTCTGCTCACGCTCAGTTGTGCGCCTCAGCGACTTGGTAGACGCCATCGGCGTAGCGCGACCGGACGGTTTTCTTATCGTACTTGCCCACGCTGGTCCGGGGTATCTCGTCGACGAAAGCCCACCGTTCCGGCAGCCACCACCGAACAACCTTGTCCGACAAAAACTTCCGCAGATCCGCAGCGCTGACCGCCGCCCCTGCCCGGGGCACCACGACAGCCAGCGGCCGTTCTTCCCAGCGCTCGTCCGGAACTCCCACCACAGCGGCCTCCACCACATCGGGATGCCCGATCAGGCAGTTCTCCAATCCGACCGAGGAAATCCACTCTCCGCCGGACTTGATGACGTCCTTGGCGCGGTCGGTGAGCGTGATGAAGCCTTGCTCGTCAATGCGGCCGACGTCGCCGGTTCGCAGCCAACCCGAATCGAACTTGGACGCGTCATGTCCCCGGTAGTAAGAACCGGTGATCCACGGCCCGCGCACTTCCACCTCGCCCACGGCGGCGCCGTCGTTAGGCAGCACCTGCCCGTCGTCGTCGACGATTCTGGTCTCCACCCCGCATACCGGCTGACCCTGCGTCGCCCTGATTGCCCAATACCGGTCCTTCGGGGTTCCCGGCGGCGGCCACGCCATCGCGGCCATCGGCGACGTTTCCGTCATACCCCACAGCTGCCGAATCTGAACCCCGTGCCGCTCTTCGAACGTGCGCATCAGCGACTCAGGAACCGCTGAGCCGCCGCAGGCGACCAGTCGCAACGAGGAGATGTCGTGGCCGGGGTCCCTATCCAGGTGGTGCATGACGTCGTTCCAAATCGTCGGCACCGCAGCTGCCAGCGTGGGCCGCAGGTGCTCGATCAGGTGGATCAGCGATCCGGCGTCAAGATGTCGGTCGGGCAGCACCAAATCTGCACCTGCCATCAGCGCCGCGTACGGCAGTCCCCATGCGTTGGCGTGAAACATCGGCACTATGGGGAGCACCCGATCGCTGGACCCCACCCCGATTCCGTTGCTGGCACACGTCGCCATCGCATGCAGAAAGCTCGAACGATGGCTGTAGACAACACCTTTGGGATTGCCAGTGGTGCCACTGGTATAGCACATGGCCGCCGCGGCATTCTCATCGAGCTGCGGCCAATCGAATTGGGCCGACTCGCCGTCGATCACTTCGGCGTAGCGCAGCACGTTCTTCCCCGACTGCTCCAGCGACGCCGTATCGCCGTCCCCGACTGCGATGACGGTGTGCACGGTGTCGAGCTCGGACAGCACCGGTACCAGCAGTTTGGTCAACGACAGATCGACCAGGATAATCCGGTCCTCGGCCTCGTTGGCCACAAAGGCGATCTGCTCGGCGAACAACCGGATGTTGAGGGTGTGCAGAACGGCACCCATCGATGGCACCGCGAGGTAAGCCACCAGGTGTTCGGGGTTGTTCCACATGAAGGTGGCCACCCGCTGGTCGCCGGTGATCCCGAGACGCCGCAACCCGTTCGCCAGCTGGGCGGCACGTCGCTCTACTTCGCGGTAGGTGGTATGCCGATACCCGTCGCCGGTGGCGGTGATGACTTCACGTGCCCCGTGGACGCCACAGCCGTGCCGCATAATCGCGGTGATGGTCAGCGGAAATTCCTGCATCGTGCCGTACATCGACGTACCGCCTTACGGATCTCGGCGCAGCACCGCCTCATGTCTAGTCGGGCGAATGCTATCGCCACCAGCAGACATCAGATACGGGCTCCCCCGCGCTAGGCCCGGTTAGGCCCGGTTAGGCCCGCGTTAGGCCAGAGCCGCCTCGTACTGCAGCAGCTCGGGCACTATCCATGCTGTTGATACGTCGCTTGCCGGCCCGTCAACCTCGCTGCCTGACAGGCCGGCGGCGACTGGCGTCACGCTGACCGTGCCGCTGTTGTCGGCGATGTACAGTCGGCTGCCGTCGCGGCTTTCGACCACGCACGATGGCTGACCGGCCCTGACGGTTCCGATGATGTCCTGGTCGCGGGTGTTCAGCACCGTGACGCGGTCCTCGCTGACCAAGTAGGCGCGAGCACCGTTACCGCCGACAGACAGCCGGGTGACCAAACCACCGATCTGGTCAATCTTGCGGGTGCGCGTCACCTTATTGGTGCGGGTGTCGATGACGTCGACAACGGTACCGAAGTCGGCCCCGCAACTGGCGACGTAGGCGGTGGCACCGTCTGGACT
>NZ_VTZN01000180.1 GCF_008370645.1 Mycobacterium simiae | reverse complement strand
CGGCGACCAGTCGGCTAGGTTCGCGCAGTCCCTTCCCGCCGAAGGCGCCCCACACGAACCGCAGGCTGTAGATCACTGTGAAAATTGATCCGGCCACTGCCCCAGCTAGCACCCAGGGAGCGGCTGCGCCGAGCGACTGGCTGTTCGCCAGCGTGCCGAACGCAGCCTCTTTTGCCACGAAACCCAGGAACGGCGGCAGCGCCGCCATGCTCGCGGTGCTAGCGACGGCGATCACCAGCAAAGCGGGGCAGCGTCGCCCCAGCCCGGCTAACCGGCGGATATCCCGGGTCCCGGTGGCGTGGTCAATGATCCCGACCACCATAAACAGCGCCGCCTTGAAGATGGCGTGCGCGCAGAGCACGGTCAGCCCGGCTAACAGCAGATTGCGGCCGCCCGCGCCGAGCAACAGCGTGATCAATCCGAGGTAGCTGACCGTGCCGTAGGCCAGCAGCAGCTTCAGGTCGTATTCCCGGATCGCGCGCCACCCGGCCACCAGCATGGTGAGCAGACCCAGCAGCACCGTGGTCGGCCGCCAACCCGGCGAGTCGGCGAAACCCGGCGCTAGGCGTGCGATCAGATACACGCCCGCTTTGACCATGGCCGCCGCATGCAGATAGGCGCTTACCGGCGTTGGCGCCGCCATCGCGCCCGGCAGCCAGAAGTGCAGTGGGATGATGGCCGACTTGCTCAGCGCCCCGACCAGGATGAGCATGACCCCGACGTTGACCGCGGTTCCTGACGGCGGGGCGGTCACCACATCTGATAGCGCATAGCTGCCGGCGGCGTGGCCTACCATGATGATCCCCGCCAGCATGGCCAGTCCGCCGGCGGTGGTGACGAGCAGCGCCTGGGTGGCGGCGCGCCGGCTGGTGGTGCGCTCGGCGTAATGACCGATCAGCAGAAACGACAACACCGTGGTCAGCTCCCAGAACACGTAGAGCACCAGCATGTTGTCGGCGACCACCAGACCGAACATGGCTCCGGAGAACCCGACCAGCTCGGCGGCGAAGCTGGGCAGCCGGTTCTCGGTGTGACCGTCATGGTGGCCGAAGTATTCGGCGCTGTAGCCGAGCACCAGCGCACCGATGCCCAGCACCAGCGCCGCCATGATCGCGGCCAGCGGATCGAATCGCAATGCGATGTCCATCGACAGGCCGCGCACCCAACCGATGTCCTGGGTCAGGTCGCCGGCACTGGCCGGCCAGTTCAAGGTGACCCACACCAGGCTGAGCAGCGGCACCACAGCCAATGGGTAAAACGCGCGACGACCCCACCGGCGCACCAGCACCGGAGCCAAAGCGCTGGCCAGGGCGTGGGCGAGCAAGATCGCGATCACGGCATTCCGATGTCAGGGTCTCGCAGGGTGGACCTGGCCCGACACCCACGCGGTCTGCGGACCGCACCCGCGGCAAAGGTGGTCGAGAACCGCGACGGCGCCGATAATGACCGCTGCCCACGCGCGCCTGGGCAGATCGTCGCACATCGGCCAGCGATACCCAGATCGGGGCTGGGCAAACACTGAGCAGGGTAGCGGCGGGGGTGCAGCTCTTGCTCGAAACGCCTAACTCAGAGCCCATCGGTGATATCCCAAAACGGGCGACACTTTGTGCTTGCACTGACATTGGTACGGCTCTAGGGCTTGGCCGGGAGAAAGAATCAGCCGATGCTTGGCGTGACGACACACCCACCGGTAATCCTGGACGCGGCCGCAAACGTGGCGCAGATTCGTTCCGCGATTGCTGCGGCCAGCGCTGCGGCCAGCGACCCGACATGCGGCGTGCTCGCGGCCGCAGCGGACGAGGTGTCGGTCGCGATCGCGAACGCGTTCGGCGCCTGGGGCGGGGAGTATCAGGCAGTCGTGCGGCAGGCGACGGCACATCGCCCCGTTCTTCCCTCTCGGCTCCGTGGAAGCGTTGTTCACGCCGGAAGGGCAGGCGCTTAATGCCATTAAGGACCTCACGCTGGACGCGTCAGTGGCCCGGGGCGTCGAGATCCTGCATAACGAGCTGGTCGGCATCACCCTGCCCTATGCCGGGCTGCTCAACATACCGGGAAACACCGTCCCCGACCAACTCCGGAGCGATGGGGAGCCCGTTTTTCAATAACTTGAACTTCTCACTACTGGGGAATCCGATGAACCCCAACGGCGGGCTTTTCGCACGATTCCCCGGGCTGACTTTTCCGAGTGAAGGCCTGATTTTCTACGGCGCGACCCCAGATAATTCATTCCCGACCAAAATTTACACGATCGACTATGACGGGTTTGCCGACTTTCCGCGATACCCGATAAATATCTTGTCAGTCGTCAACGCGTTTGTCGGCCTACAAACTCTGCACGGCGGCTATCCGACGCTGACGCCCGAACAGCTCGCCTCGGCTATCCCGCTGACGAATACCGAAGGCCCCACTTCCGCCGAATACTTCATCATTCCGACCGAGCATTTGCCCATATTGGGACCGCTACGGGCAGTGCCGGTGATCGGGACACCGCTGGCGAGCCTGGTCGAGCCTAGAGATATCTGGTCAATTGGGGCTACGGCGACCCCAACTTTGGCTATTCGACGAGCGCGCCGAACGTGCCCACACCGTTCGGGTTGTTTCCGCCGCTCAGCGCGACCACTGCCCTATCCGGTCTCCTGGCTGCGGGTACCCAAGAGGGCATCAGCGCGTTCACGAGCGACATCATGGCCCAGGTATCGGGATTCCCGTCGTTCCCGTCCCACTCGGGGGTGCCGGAGCTGCCGACCTGGGGCGCGATCCCGACTCCGGGATCTTCGATCGACAACATTATTACGGCCCTGCAGACGGCGAATACTGCCATCACCAACGCGGTCACCAAGGGCTCCACCATCGCTTACTCGGCTCTGCTTCCCACGGCGAATATCGCCAATGCCGCCGTCACCACGGTTCCTTCCGACGACATCAACCTATTTCTGGGCGGGATCAAGCAATTCGCGGACGGCGACCCCGCCGGGCTGATCAACGCGGTCGGCTTACCGATCGCCGCCAACACTGCGCTGTACACTCTGCTCGTGTTCTTCGAGGCAGATGTTGTCGCAAATACCATCAGATCGCTTCTGGAAGTTACTGGGTAAGTTGGTTGCGCCGAGATTCACGTGACCGTCACACCTTCTCGCAGTTTTCCGCGCTGGCGTCGATCTCGATGTCGTGCAACCACTACGTCACACAGCGTTGGCGAACGCGCGCAACGCCTCCACCTGAAGCGGATCCAACGAGGGCCGCACCTTGTCGCGGGCGGCGGCCAGGTCCGCGGCGGTGACGTCGGCGGCATCGATGGAGCGGCGCATCGCGGTCAGCGCGGCCTCGCGCAGCAGGGCCACGCAGTCGGCGGCGCTGTACCCTTCGAGTCCGGCGGCCACCTCGTCGAGGTCGACGTCGGCGCTCAGCGGGACCGATTTGCCGGCGGTGCGCAGGATTTCGCGGCGGGCCGCCGCGTCGGGCGGTTCGACGAACACCAGCCGTTCCAGCCGGCCCGGGCGCAGCAGTGCTGGGTCGATCAGGTCGGGCCGGTTGGTGGCGCCCAGCACGACGACGTCGCGCAGTGGGTCGATGCCGTCGAGCTCGGTCAGCAGCGCGGCCACCACCCGATCGCTGACGCCGGAATCGAGGCTTTGGCCGCGGCGGGGCGCCAGCGCGTCCACCTCGTCAAGAAATACCAGCGACGGCGCGGAGTCGCGTGCTCGTCTGAACAGGTCACGCACCGCCTTTTCCGACGAACCCACCCACTTGTCCATCAGCTCGGAGCCTTTGACCGCGTGCACGCTCAGCTGCCCGGTGCTGGCCAGCGCACGAACCACGAAGGTTTTTCCGCAGCCCGGCGGGCCGTACAGCAATACCCCGCGGGGCGGGTCGACGCCTAACCGGGCGAAGGTGTCGGGGTGCTGCAATGGCCACAACACCGATTCGGTGAGCGCCTGCTTGGCCTCGACCATGTCGCCGACGTCGTGCAGCGTGACGCTTCCGACGCTCACCTCTGCGCTGGCCGAGCGGGACAGCGGCCGGATGACGGTCAGCGCGCCGAGCAGGTCGTCCTGGTTCAGCGTCGGCGGCTGGCCGTCGGCGCTGGCCCGCGACGCCGCGCGCAATGCCGCCTCGCGCAGCAGCGCGGCCAGGTCGGCAACGACGAATCCCGGTGTGCGGCTGGCGATTTCGTCGAGATCAAGGTTGCCGCTGGGGACCGGTTTCAGCAGCGCCTCCAACAACGCCTTGCGGGTGGCGGCGTCGGGCAGCGGCAGACCGAGTTCTCGGTCGCACAGCTCGGGTGCGCGCAGCCGGGCATCGATCTGATCGGGGCGCGCGGTGGTGGCGATCAACGCCACACCGTCGGTGGCCACCGCCGCGCGTAACTCGGCCAGAATCAGCGCGGCCACCGGCTCCGCGGTTGCCGGCAGTAACGCGTCGACGTCGGTGATCAGCAGCACCCCGCCGCCGTCACGCACTGCGGTAACTGCGGACGCGACGGCTTTGAGTCGGTCTTCGGCGGCCAGCGCTCCGACCTCCGGCCCGTCCAGCTCCACCAGCCGACGCCCGGCGGCCACCGCGCGCACCAGCGTTACCTTGCCCACGCCGGCCGGGCCCGACACCAGCACGCCCAAGTTGGCGCCGGCTCCCAACGACTTGAGCAGGTGCGGTTCGTCGAGGGCGAGCTTGAGCCATTCGGTGAGCTTGGCGGCTTGCGGTTGGGTGCCCTTGAGCTCTTCGACCTGTATTTCCGGGGTGGCGATGCTCGCCTTTTCCGCGGCCGTCGACGCCCGGTACGGCACGCCGGCACCCCAGGTAACCAGGGTGTTCGGTTGCACGCTGACCGGTCCGTCGGGGTCGACGCCGGTGACGGTCAACAGCTCTGAGGTCCAGCTGATCCCGACCGAGGATGCCAGCGCGCGGGTTGCCGGCGACGTCGAGGTGCCCGGTCCCAGGTCGCGCGGCAGCAGCGACACGGCGTCGCCGACCGTCAGCACCTTGCCGAGCAGGGCCTGGCGCAGGGTGAGCGGCATGATTGATTGGGTGGCCAGTGTTGAGCCGCTCAGCGTCACCGTTCTCGCGCCGTAGACGGTGACCGCGCTGACGAGCACCGCGGTGCCCTCGCGCAGCCCGGCGTTGGACAGCGTCACGTCGTCCAGCAATATGGCGCCGACCGGGATCTGCTGGCTGGCCATGCCCGCCACCGCCGCCGTCGTGCGTGACCCGGTCAGCGATACCGCGTCCCACTCCCGAATGCCCAGCGCGGCAATGGCGCTCGGATGTAGCCGAACGACGCCGCGGCGTGAGTCGACTGCGGAGGTGTTCAGCCGGGCAGTGAGGGTGAGCTGGCCGGGTCGAGTCACGGCCGCCCGCCCGGCTTGCGCAGCCCCAGCCGCGCCATCGACCGGCGGTGCGGCTGTGCTCGGCGGATCGCGCGCCGGGCGGCACGGCGCTGCCTGGGCTTGTCGTCCCATACCTCGGGGTGTTGGGACAGCCAGCGTTTGCTGCGCACCGCGAAGGGGATATGGCAGACGTAGGCGATAATGATCGCCCAAATCAACAGGTAGGGCGCCAGCACCGCGGCCGCCGCGAAAATCGCCAATACCGCCAGCAGCGCGGCCGCGTATTTCGGCGGCACCGATACTGCGTGCATCTTCTTCATCGGGATCCCGCTGACCATGAGGATTGATGTGCCGGTGACCCAGAAGGTCAAGAACCACACCGAGGTCCACCAGCCTTCGCCGAACTGCATCTTGAGGGCCAGCAGCCCGATCATCGACATCGCGCCTGCCGGCGCGGGCATTCCCACGAAGAACTCGTGTGCGTAGGCGGGCTGGGTTCCGTCGTCTTGCAGCGCGTTATACCGCGCCAGCCGCAGTACGACGCACACCGCGTAGAGCAGCACCACAACCCACCCAACTTGCCACCTGGACAACATCGACACGTAGAGCACTAGCGCGG
Organism: Mycobacterium simiae; assembly: GCF_008370645.1. Lineage (GTDB taxonomy): Bacteria > Actinomycetota > Actinomycetes > Mycobacteriales > Mycobacteriaceae > Mycobacterium > Mycobacterium simiae_A. Next base: position 3,379 of record NZ_VTZN01000180.1, on the reverse strand, counting down.
GTGTGACGCCGAAGTTCACCGCGTCGGCCAGGGAGTCGATTTCGGCGCCCATCCGTGATTGGGCATCCAGGATGCGGGCCACTCGGCCGTCGAGTCCGTCGAGGATGGCGGCCGCGGCGATCAGCGCCATTGCGGGGATGGGCCGGTTTTCGAGGGCAAATTTGATTGAGGTGAGCCCGGCGCAGATGGACAGCACGGTCATCGCGCTGGGCAGGATCTGCAGGTTCACCGCGCGCCGGCTTCGAGGTTTGGTGGTCATGGCAGCTCGGCCAGGACGGTCTCGCCGGCGATCGCGCGCTGGCCGACTCGGACGCTCGGCTGCGCGCCCGGCGGCAGGTAGGTGTCGAGCCGGGAGCCGAACCGGATCAGGCCGTAGGTGTCGCCGATCGACAGGGTGTCCCCGACATGGGCGTCGCACACGATGCGGCGTGCCACCAGCCCGGCGATCTGCACGGCGACGACTTCGGCTCCGCCGGGGGTGCGGATCCGCACGCTGGTGCGCTCATTGTCGTCGCTGGCCGTCGGCAGGTCGGCGGACCCGAAGCGGCCGGGGCGGTGTTGCACGGCAATCACCTGGCCGCTCACCGGGGCCCGCTGCACGTGGGCGTCGAAGATCGACAAGAAGATGCTGACCCGCGGTAGCGGGGTGTCGCTCATGCTCAGCTCGGCGGGCGGGGCGGCGGAGTCGATGACGCAGATGACGCCGTCGGCGGGCGCGACGACGGCGCCCGGCCGGATGGGTGGCACCCGGGGCGGGTGCCGGAAGAACGCCGCGCTAGCGCCGGCGGCCAGCAGCCCTGCGCTGCGTAGCCAGCGGTGGTTGCGTCCGAGGGCTGCGGTGGCGAGCCCGGCGCCGATGAAGGGCAGCCCCGCGGGGTGGACCGGCGGAATAGTGGATCGCACCAACTCGAGGAGGTGTTGCGGACCTTCGGGGCGGGGGCGTCGTGCCACGCGGTCATCTTACGGAGCGGTGCGGCTGCCGGTGAGCGCATGCCTATCGGTGTGGAGAGGCTGCGTCGCTCGCTGGCGGTATCCTCACCCGTTGATCCCGTCCTGCCCGTCCAAGAGCCCGTCGGCACTCATGGGGGCACCTTTGCCGCCGATGGCCCCACCGGCGCCGGCGGCGCCCATGAGCAGACCGGCGGCCCCGCCGCGGCCGCCGGTCCCGCCGGTTGCGCCGATGGTGCCGGATCCGCCGGCGCCGCCGTTGCCGATCAAGATGCCGGCGTCGCCGCCGTTGGCCCCGGTTCCTGGGGCTCCGTTGGCGCCGTTGCCGATCAGTGGGCGCCCGAGCAGCGCCTGGGTGGGCGCGTTGATCAGGTTCAGCAGATTCTGGTCGGCTGCTGCGGCGGCGGCCGCGGCCGCGTCGGTGCCCGCGTAGGCGCCCGCACTCGTCTTGAGTGCCTGCACGAACTGCTCGTGAAACGCCGTGGCGTGGGTGATCGCCTGCTGGTAGGCGGCGCCGTGGGCCCCGAATAGCGCCGCGATCTGGGACGACACCTCATCGGCGGCCGCGGCTACCACCTGGGTGGTCTGAGCGACCGCCGCGGAGCTGGCCGCGCTGATCGTGGAACCGACGCCCGCTACATCGGCTGCCGCGGCCGCCAGATACTCCGGAATCGCGATTACATAGGACATGGCGGTTCGACTTTCGTTGCGGGTATCAGAAAAGTTGAGGCGACAGTATGGCCGCCATGCGTCTAAAGGCCCGACAAATAACGATCGTTATTCAAACGTTATAGCTTGTGTCAATCGAATAGACAACCATATCGCGCTTCGGCGATAAGCGTGGATGTCAATTATGTTTACACACTCGAGGAGTCCCTATCTCGGGAATGCCCTCGACTGCCTCGTCAGGTCAGGTCCCACACCTGCAGCCGGGTCCCTGCGGCCAGATCTACCACGTCCTCGGGGATGTCCAGCAGCGCGTTGGCCGTGGCCAGCCAGCGCAAATGGTGTGATGCCGGCGGGCCATAACTGACCACCGTGCCTGCTTCGCGATCGAGAATCGCGCGCCGGAACTGCCGCTTGCCGCGCGGCGAGGTCAGCGACTCGGCAAGCACTGCCGCCCGAAGGGGCCGCCAGGGATCCGCCATGCCCATCGCCATGCGCAGCGCCGGACGGATAAACACCTCAAAAGACACCAGCGCGCTAACCGGATTTCCCGGCAGCGTGATGATTGGCGTGCCGGCCACTCGCCCAACGCCTTGGGGCATGCCGGGCTGCATTGCCACTTTGACGAATTCCACACCGTGCTCACCGCCGCGGCCAAAAGCGTCTTTGACGACCTCGTAGGCGCCGGCGCTCACCCCGCCGCTGGTAATAATCAGGTCAGCCGCACCGGCAGATCGATCCAGGATCGCGGTCAACCGCGCAACGTCGTCTGCGGCGGTCTCGGTGCCCACCACGACCGCGCCCGCCTCGCGCACCGCCGCGGCTAGCATCACGGAGTTGGATTCATAGATTTGCCCCGCCCGTAGCGGGCTGCCCGGCGACACCAGCTCGGAGCCGGTGGACACCACCAATACCCGCTGCCGCGGAATTACGCTCAACTCAACCAATCCCAGCGCCGCGACCAAACCCAACGCCGCCGGCGTCACGAGTTTGCCCGCACGCAACACAATGGTGCCCGCAGCGACGTCTTCACCGGCACGCCGAATGTGTTTACCCGGCACGGCTTCCTGCCGGATCGCCACCGACCGATCGCCCCCGTCAGTGGCTTCCACCGGCACGACGGCCGTCGCGCCCGCCGGCAGCGGCGCCCCGGTCATGATCCGGTGCGCGGTGCCCGGTTCCAGTGCCAGTTCGTCGGTGCGTCCGGCCGCAATGTCGGCGGTCACCGGCAACACCACCGGGCGCTGCGGCTTCGCGCCCGCAACGTCCTGCGCCCGCACTGCATACCCATCCATCGCCGAGTTGTCGAACACCGGCAACGACAGCGGAGCCGCCACATCGGCGGCCAACACCAGGCCCTGGGACTCGGCCAGCGCCACCGCGACCGCAGGACGTGCCTGGATCAACTCCGCTACCACACGCTGGTGTTCATCTACTGAGCGCACCGCGCCATTATCGACCCGCTACACCGGGAAGCCGACCCCGGTAAGTTCCTCAGACACCGACCAGAGGCGATGCTGCAGGTTCTCGTCATGCGACTGCGCGCTGGACCGCACCAGCGTGGGGTGTCCGCGCTGCTCGGCGAAACCATCGGGGCCGTAGTATTGCCCGCCTATCACCGACGGATCCGTTGCGGCCCGCAGCGTCGGCAACGCACCCATCTCTGCACTCTGGAAAAGCGCCGGCCCCAGGACATTAGCCAGCGGCAACAGCACCCGCGGCAGGTTGCGGGCTAGTTCAGTGTTGGACCCGCCGGGGTGGGCGG
>NZ_VTZN01000018.1 GCF_008370645.1 Mycobacterium simiae | reverse complement strand
CGGCACCGGCGTCGCCGCCGGCGCCGCCACTGCCGCCGCGACCCGCAGGGTCGTTCTCCCCAGCAGGCAACCCCGTACCGCCGGTGCCCCCGATGCCGCCGGCGCCGCCGTCGCCGCCGACACCGCCGTGGCCGAACAGCCCGGCAGTGCCACCGACGCCGCCCTGACCACCGGCCCCACCGGCGCCGCCGTTTTGGCCGGCCAAGCCCGGGCCGCCGGCCCCGCCGGCCCCGCCGATCCCGCCGGCCCCGGCGGCGCCGAACAAACTGGCACTCCCGCCGGCGCCGCCATCACCGCCGCTGCCGCCAGCGGCGCCGGCCGCACCGATAGTTCCGGCGCCACCGGCGCCACCGGCGCCGCCGGCGCCGAGTAGAAAACCGGCGTTGCCGCCGGCGCCACCGGTGCCGCCAGGCCCGCCTATCCCGCCCGCGCCGCCGTTTCCGATGAGGCCGGCAGACCCGCCGGCGCCGCCCGGCGTTCCCGGATTCGTGCTGGCCCCACCGTTGCCGCCGCTGCCGTACAAGATGCCGCCCGGCCCGCCCGGCGTCCCCACACCATTGACCGTTGTCCCGTTGGCGCCGTTACCGATCAGCGGACGCCCCAGCAGTGCTTGGGTGGGCGCGTTGACCACCCCGAGCAGGCCGTCCAGCGCGTTGGCGGCTTCGGCGGATGCATACGAATTCGCACTGGCCAACATGGTGTTGGTGAACCGGTCATGAAACCCCGCTGCGCGCGCGGCCAGCACCTGATATTCCATTGCGTGCTGGGAGAACAACCCTGCGATTGCTGCCGACACTTCGTCGGCCGCTGCGCTGACCACAGTCGTCGTCGCGCTTGCCGCCGCGGCGTTTCCTTTGATCAGCAGCGCGCCGATACGTTGCACATCGGCGGCTACCGAGGCCATGGTTTCCGGTGAGACAAGTACGTACACCATCGGGCACCTCGCTGTACTCGCGACGACCATCGCCGGGAATGCGCCGAGCGATGGATTGCCCGAATGGTATGACATGGGCGCTGTGCGCGGGCCAGAAATGCCCGGCGGCACTGGTCAACATCGCTCTGTGTCCGGGCTAGTTGACGGCTAATTTTCTTTGCTGACTCTTCGCGACCAAGCGTAGTCTGAGAGCAGCTGGATGGGTTGCGGTATGCCCAAAAAGCCTGCCGCATAACAGAAAGGTTGCAAAATGAGTACAGTCCATTCATCAATTGATCACCACCCCGATTTGTTGGCTCTGCGCGCTAGCTACGACCGCGACGCGGAGTCGGCGCGAGCGCAATTCACCTTTGGGTTGGCGCTGCTGACCGGGCTGTATGTGGCCGCGTCGCCATGGATTGTGGGGTTCGAGGCCATGAGACACCTGGCCGGCTGCGATCTCATCGCCGGGATCGCGGTCGCAGTTTTGGCCTATGGGTTCGCCTCGGCGCTGGACCGCACCCACGGCATGACCTGGACCCTACCGGTGCTCGGCGTTTGGATCTTCTTCTCGCCGTGGATTCTTCAGGGCGTCACGATGACCGCCGGCATGATGTGGTCGCACCTCATCGCCGGTGGGGTGGTGGCTGCCTTGGGCTTCACCGCCGCCTACTTCGGGATGCGCACGCGAGCCGCGGCCCGACCCTCGTAGTCTCGAATCCCGCTCAGCGATGAGGGATTGCAGGTCCTGGCCGGTTCGCCCGGCCAGGGTTGGGGGCTATCCGCAGACCGCGCCGCCCGCGGCGGAGCCGACCAGCTTGACGTACTTGGCCAGTACGCCGGTCTGGTAGCGCGGCGGTGGCGGAGCGAAATCCTGCTGCCGGGCCGCAAATTCGGCCGGATCGGCCAGCACGTCAAGAGTGCGGGCGGCGACGTCGAGGCGGATCCGGTCGCCGTCGCGCAGGAAGGCGACCGGTCCGGCGTCGACCGCTTCCGGCGCGATGTGGCCCACGCACAGGCCGGTCGTTCCACCCGAGAACCGGCCATCGGTCAGCAACAGCACGTCCTTGCCCAGTCCCGCGCCTTTGATGGCACCGGTGATGGCCAGCATCTCACGCATCCCGGGGCCGCCTTTGGGGCCTTCGTACCGGATGACCACCGCATCGCCGCTACTGATGGTGCCGTCTTCGAGGGCATCCAACGCGGCCCGCTCTCCGTCGAAAACCCGTGCCACACCTTCGAAGACCTGGGAGTCGAAACCTGCTGTCTTGACCACCGCGCCATCGGGTGCCAGCGAACCGCGCAAAATGGTGATCCCTCCGGTCGAGTGGATCGGATTGTTAAGCGCGCGCAGTACCTTGCCGTCCGGATCTGGTGGGGCGATGGCGGCCAGGTTCTCGGCCACGGTCTGGCCGGTCACTGTCAGGCAGTCGCCGTGTAGCAGACCGGCATCCAGCAGTGCTTTCATAACGACCGGCACCCCGCCGATGTGATCGACGTGGGACATGACGTGGCGGCCGAACGGCTTGACGTCAGCTAAATGCGGCACCCGCGAGCCGATCCGGTTGAAGTCGTCGAGCGAGAGCGCGACGCCGGCTTCGTGGGCGATGGCCGGCAGGTGCAGCACCGCGTTGGTGGAGCCGCCGAATGCCATCACTACTGCGATGGCATTCTCAAAAGCCTCCTTGGTGAGGATGTCGCGCGCGGTGATGCCGCGGCGCAGCAGTTCCATGACGGCCTGACCGCTGCGGCGCGCGAACCCGTCGCGGCGGCGGTCGGTGGCCGGCGGCGCCGCACTGCCCGGTAACGACATGCCCATTGCCTCGGCGGCGCTGGCCATGGTGTTGGCGGTGTACATGCCACCGCACGCGCCTTCGCCCGGGCAGATGGCCCGCTCGATCGCGTCGACATCCTCCCGCGGCATCAAGCCGCGGGCGCATGCGCCCACCGCCTCGAACGCGTCGATAATGGTGACTTCGCGCTCGCTGCCGTCGGAGAGCTTGACTCGCCCGGGCAAAATCGAGCCCGCGTAGAGGAACACCGCCGCCAGGTCCAGGCGTGCCGCGGCCATCAGCATTCCGGGCAGCGACTTGTCGCATCCGGCCAACAGCACCGAGCCGTCGAATCTCTCGGCCTGGACCACGGTTTCGACGCTGTCGGCGATCACCTCTCGCGACACCAGCGAGAAGTGCATGCCCTCGTGGCCCATCGAGATGCCGTCGGAGACCGAGATCGTGCAGAACTCGAGGGGATAGCCGCCGGCGGCGAACACCCCCTCCTTCACCGCCTTCGCCAGCCGGTCCAGTGGGAGGTTGCACGGGGTGATTTCGTTCCACGACGATGCGACGCCGATCTGAGCCTTCGCGAAGTCTTCGTCCACCATCCCTACCGCGCGGAGCATGCCGCGGGCAGCGGTCTTTTCCAGACCGTCGGTGACATCACGACTGCGGGGCTTGATATCGGGTTCGGGCATCGTCCAAGTATGCTCGCGCCGCCACCGGCGCCAAAATCAGCGACCTCATACCCCGTTGGGGTATGAGGTAAGATCAATGGCAACAGCCCGATCGGAGATTCGTGCCGGATTGGGGCGTTTCGATCGTTTGGGAGAACCATGACAACCGGCTACGGGTATGCGCAGCAGAAAGACAATTATGCCAAGCGGCTGCGCCGCATCGAGGGTCAGGTGCGCGGGATCGCGCGCATGATCGAGGAGGACAAGTACTGCATCGATGTTCTCACCCAGATCAGCGCGGTCAACAGTGCCCTGCGGTCGGTGGCGCTGAACCTGCTCGACGAGCATCTGAATCACTGCGTCACCCGTGCGGTGGCCGAGGGCAGTACCGAGGCCGACAGCAAGCTCGCCGAAGCCTCCGCGGCTATTGCACGACTCGTGCGTTCTTGAGCATGTGGGCGTGTTGACACGCCGATATGTGTAAAGGCGTCGAGGCGGTGGCTACGGTGAATGCAGCGCAATCGGCGCGGCGCACTACAGCGGTGCGCCGGCGATTCGCGGCCAATAGAAGCCAACACCATGACTGCAGAGACCCGAACCGTTGCCGCAGCCGCGCGAACGTGGACGCCACGGATCGCTGCGCAGCTGACTGTGCTGGCCGCCGCGGCCTTCATCTACGTCACCGCCGAGATCCTGCCGGTCGGTGCGCTCGCGGCGATCGCGCGGAATTTGAACATCAGCGTCGTCCTGGTTGGGACCTTGCTGTCCTGGTATGCCTTGGTCGCGGCGCTGACGACGGTCCCGCTGGTGCGATGGACCGCGCACTGGCCGCGTCGCCGCGCCCTGGTGGTCAGCCTGGTATTTCTGACCATCTCACAGTTGATTTCGGCGGTCGCGCCTAACTTCGCGGTGCTGGCCGCCGGGCGGGTGCTGTGCGCGGTCACGCACGGTTTGCTGTGGTCGGTCATCGCCCCGATTGCCACCCGGCTGGTGCCGTCTAGTCACGCCGGGCGCGCCACTACCGCGATCTACGTCGGAACGAGCCTGGCGCTGGTAGTGGGCAGCCCACTGACGGCTGCGCTGAGCCTGATGTGGGGTTGGCGGCTGGCAGCGATATGCATCACGGTCGCGGCGGCCATCGTGACCGTCGTGGCCCGGTTGCTGCTGCCCGAGCTAGTGCTCAGCGCCGACCAGCTGCAATTCGTAGGCCGGCGCTCACGTCACCACCGCAATCGAGCGCTAATCATCGTCAGCCTGATCACCATGGTTGGCGTCACCGGCCACTTCGTCTCCTACACCTACATTGTGGAGATCGTCCGGCACGTCGTCGGGGTGCATGGGCCGAATGTGGCCTGGCTGCTGGCCGCCTACGGCTTTGCCGGTGTGATCTCGGTGGGCCTGGTGGCGCGCCCATTGGACCGCCGCCCGAAGCGCACCGTTATTTTCTGCACCGCCGGACTGACCGCGGCGTTCGTGGTGCTGACGGTGCTGGCGTTCGGCGGTCACCGCGCGCCGGTGACGACGCTGGTCGTTGGGACCGGCGCCATTGTGCTCTGGGGTGCCGCGGCCACTGCCGTGTCGCTGCTGCTGCAGTCCGCGGCCATGCGCACCGCGGCCGACGATCCCGACGGTGCCTCTGGCCTGTACGTGACCGCGTTTCAGGTGGGCATCATGGCCGGCTCGCTGGCGGGTGGGCTGTTGTACGAGCGCAGTGTGGCGATGATGCTCACCGCATCGGCCGGTTTGATGGGCGCGGCGTTGGTGGCGATGACGGCTTCCCGGCACGTGTTTGAGGCCCCGGCTCCGGCTGCGGGCGAAACGTCACACGTTCAGTAACGTTGCACGTCAGCGATGTGAACTGGGCGTCACGCGGGCTCGTGAGCGGTCGCCGAATGGGTGCTGAGCCGCGGCGCTGTGCCACACTGGGCTGGGTCGAAGAACGTGACCGGAGCGACCGGAGGGTAAGCGTTATGTCGTGCTGGACGAGAGGCCGCACTAGGGGAAGCCTTGTTGCCGCTGCGAACGCGGCCGGGGTGGCGGCTGTGCTGATGCTGGGCGCCGGTCCTGCCGTTGCGGATCCTGATGAGGCGCCCGGCGATCCGGCGGTGGTGGCACCGGCTGAACCGTCGTCCGAACCGTTGGCGTTGCCGCCGCTGCCTGACCCGCTGGCGCCGCCGGCTGATCCGGCGCCGATACCGTTGGCAGCTGGCCCGGTTGCCGGTCAGGATCCGACGCCTTTTACCGGTCAGCCGCCGTTCCGGCCGCCGACGTTCAACCCGGTCAACGGCGCGATGGTCGGGGTGGCCAAGCCGATCATCATCAACTTCCAAGTGCCCATCGCCGACCAGCCGATGGCCGAAAGCGCCATCCATATCTCGTCGATTCCGCCGGTGCCCGGCAAGTTCTACTGGATGAGCCCGACGCAGGTCCGCTGGCGCCCGCTGCAGTTCTGGCCGGCCAATACCGCGGTCAACATCGATGCGGCCGGCACCAAGTCGAGCTTCCGTACCGGTGATGCGCTGGTGGCCACCGCCGACGATGCCACCCATCAGATGACGATCACCCGCAACGGCGTGGTGGAGAAGACCTTCCCGATGTCGATGGGAATGGCGGCGGGTAACCATCAGACCCCCAACGGCACCTACTACGTGCTGGAGAAAATGCCTACCGTGGTGATGGACTCCTCAACCTACGGTGTCCCGGTCAACTCGCCGCAGGGCTACAAGGTGACCGTCTCCGATGCCGTCCGCATCGACAACAGTGGAAACTTCGTGCACAGCGCGCCGTGGTCGGTGGCCGACCAGGGTAGGCGCGACGTCAGCCACGGCTGCATCAACCTGGGCCCCGCCAACGCCAAGTGGTTCTACGACAACTTCGGCAGCGGTGATCCCATCGTCGTAAAGAACTCCGTCGGGACTTACACCAAGAACGACGGCGCGCAGGACTGGCAGATTTAGCAGCTGCAACGCCCGGGCAGGCGCGCCTGGCGATAGCTCATCGTCGCCTCTGCCCGCCTAGGAATCCCTGCTTAGATCGCTGCGGGCCTTGCTTCCCGGCTGCTATGTATAGCAACATACATAGACCGGGCGTTAGGCATCGAGGAGCGGCTGATGGGAAGCCCACGTCAACGGATGGTGGTGTCGGCGGCACTGCTGATCCGCGAGCGCGGTGCTCATGCCACCGCGATCTCCGATGTGCTCCAGCACAGCGGTGCGCCGCGCGGGTCGGCCTACCACTATTTCCCCGGCGGACGGACCCAGCTGCTATGTGAAGCGGTGGACTATGCCGGTGAGTACGTCGCGACGATCATTACCGAGGCGGACGGCGGCCTCGAATTGCTGGATATCCTGACCGAAAAATACCGTGACCAGCTGCTGGCCAGTGACTTTCGAGCAGGCTGTCCTATCGCAGCCGTGTCGGTCGAGGCCGGGGAGGGGTCCGACAGCGAGCGGATGGCCCCGGTGATCGAACATGCGGCGGCGGTGTTCGAACGCTGGTGCGATCTGCTCGCCCAGCGGTTCGTCGCCGACGGCATAGCTTCGGACCAGGCCTACGAGCTGGCGGTGGTGGCGACATCGACCCTCGAGGGCGCCCTGCTGCTAGCCCGGGTGCGGCGTGACCTGACGCCCCTTGATGCCATGCACAACCAGCTGCGCACCTTGCTGCTGGCTCACCTGCCGGAAAGGAACCCGCGATGACCACCACTGAATGGCAGCACACGGCCTGCATCCTGTGCGAATGCAACTGCGGCATCGTCGTGCAAGTCGAAGGCCGCAGACTTGCTCGCATTCGCGGCGACAAACAGCATCCGGGCTCGCAGGGTTACACCTGCAACAAGGCGCTACGCCTGGATCACTACCAGAACAACCGCGCTCGACTGACCTCTCCGATGCGCCGCCGCGCAGACGGGACATACGAAGAAATCGACTGGGACACCGCGATTGTCGAGATCGCCGAGGGATTCAAGCGTATCCGCGATACATACGGGGGCGACAAGATCTTCTACTACGGCGGCGGCGGACAGGGTAACCACCTTGGCGGTGCCTACAGCGGCGCGTTCCTAAAGGCCCTAGGTTCGCGCTACCGATCAAACGCGTTGGCGCAGGAGAAGACTGGCGAAGCGTGGGTTGACGCTCAGCTGTACGCCGGTCACACCCGGGGCGAATTCGAGCACGCGGAAGTGTCGGTATTTGTCGGAAAGAACCCGTGGATGTCGCAGAGCTTCCCGCGAGCCCGGGTGGTGCTCAACGAGATTGCCAAGGATCCAGCCCGGTCGATGATCGTGATCGATCCCGTCATTACCGACACTGCGAAGATGGCGGACTTCCACCTTCGGGTGCGGCCCGGCTCCGACGCCTGGTGCCTGGCGGCGCTGGCCGCCGTGCTGGTGCAGGAGAACCTTTGCAACGAAGTATTTCTCACCGAGCACGTGCACGGTGTCGACGCGGTGCGCGCGGTCCTACGCGAAGTCCCGGTCGCCGACTACGCGCAGCGGTGCGGCGTTGACGAGGAGTTGCTGCGCGCGGCGGCGCGGCGCATCGGAACCGCCGCCAGTGTGTCGGTGTTCGAAGACCTCGGGATTCAGCAGGCGCCCAACAGCACCGTGTGCTCCTATCTGAACAAGATGCTGTGGATCCTCACCGGCAACTTTGCGAAAAAGGGCGGCCAGCACCTGCATTCGTCCTTTGCGCCGCTGTTTAGCACCGTCTCGGGCCGCACGCCCGTCACGGGTGCGCCCATCATTGCCGGGTTGATTCCGGCCAATGCCGTCCCCGAAGAGATTCTGACTGACCACCCGGACCGGTTCCGCGCAATGATTGTCGAAAGTGGCAATCCGGCTCATTCGCTCGCGGATTCGACAGCGTGCCGGGAGGCGTTTCAAGCGCTGGAACTGATGGTAGTCGTCGACGTCGCGATGACCGAGACCGCCAGGCTTGCCCACTACGTATTGCCGGCCGCCTCTCAGTTCGAGAAGCCGGAAGCCACCTTCTTCAATTTCGAGTTCCCGCACAACGGTTTTCAGCTGCGCAGGCCGCTACTCGAAGCGCTGCCTGGAACCTTGCCCGAACCCGAGATCTGGGCGCGGCTGGTGCGCGCACTCGGGGTCGTCGCGGACGCAGATCTGCGGCCGCTGCGCGAAGCCGCGCAGCAAGGCCGTGAGGCGTACACGGCAGCGTTCCTTGGTGCGGTGGGCTCCAATCCGACTGTGGCGAAACTGCTTCCGTATGTGCTGTACGAAACACTGGGTCCCACGCTGCCGGACGGGCTAGCCGGCACCGCCGCGCTGTGGGGGCTTGCCCAGAAGACCGCGATGACCTATCCCGAGGCCGTCCGCCGCGCCGGCCACGCGGATGGCAACGCGTTGTTCGACGCGATCCTCAACAGCCCGTCGGGAGTCACGTTTACCGCGCACAACTACGAGGACGACTTCACGCTGATCGGCCACTCCGATCACAAGATCGCGCTGGAAATGCCCGAAATGCTGGATGAGATAAGGGCATTGACCCGGACGCCGGCACGGCTGACCAGCGCGGAATTGCCGATCGTGCTCTCGGTGGGTGAACGCCGCGCCTATACCGCCAACGACATCTTCCGTGATCCGTCCTGGCGTAAGCGCGATGCTGACGGGGCGCTGCGGGTCAGCGTCGAAGACGCCCAAGACCTCGGACTCATCGACGGCGGCCGGGCCCGCATCACCACGGCGGCGGGGACCGCCGAGGCAACCGTCGAGATCACCGAGACGATGCTGGCTGGACATGCCGCCCTGCCCAACGGTTTTGGGCTCGATTACATCGACGGCGAGGGACGCACCGTCATTCCGGGCGTCGCACCTAACGCGCTCACGTCTACTGGATGGCGCGACCCCTACGCCGGCACGCCGTGGCACAAGCACGTCCCGGCGCGCATCGAAGCGTGCCGAGCAGACGCAGAATCGCACGTCTAGCGGGCAAATTATGCGATTCTGCGTCTGCTCGCGCGAAGGGTGCCCCAGCCGCTGGGCCCGGCCCCAGGAACAGAGCGTCGTAGCAGGCCGCGACATTGCCGAGGTTTCCGGGCGGGTCGGTGTGGTGGTTGTGAGCCGGCGGCGGGGAACTTCCGTACTGCAGATTGGCGGAAACGGGGATACTGTGTCGCGTTTGCCATAGAGTTTGTTCGTTGCCAAGTTGCTCGACCGATCCGCCAGTCATCCGAGCATCTTGGCGGGAGGCGCGAAATGGTAGCTGCGGTGACGGCGGCGGGAATGGCGCCGGTGATGCGTTCCCGACGCACGTGCGGTGCCCGGGCGGTCATACCTGCGGAAACCGGGCTGTGGGTGGGCCGCCTTCGTTGGTGTTTAACAGCCACTGCGCGGCGGTCGCGCGCCGTGGAAACCCAGCTGGCAAAGGATAGGTGTGATGGACTTCATCGTCTTGCCGCCGGAGGTTAATTCGGCACGGATGTATGCGGGTGCGGGGTCTGCTCCGATGCTGGCGGCCTCGGCGGCCTGGGATGAGTTGGCCGCCGAGTTGGGTGTGGCGGCGGCCGCGTTTTCGTCAGTGACCGCGGGGTTGGCGGACGGGATGTGGCAGGGTGCGGCCTCGGCGGCGATGGCGGATGTGGCTGGCCGGTACCTGAGTTGGTTGAGTGCCGCGGCGGCGCGGGCCGGGGGCGCGGCCGCTGGGGCCAAGGCGATGGGCGCAGTCTATGAGGCTGCGCGTGCGGCCACCGTGCATCCGTGGGTGGTGGCGGCCAACCGGAATCAACTGGTGTCGCTGGTGATCTCGAACGTGTTTGGGCTAAACGCTCCGGGAATCGCGGCGGCTGAGGCCGACTATGAACGATTGTGGGCCCAAGATGTGGCGGCGATGGTGAGCTATTACCGTGGAGCGTCGGCGGTGGCGGCGCAGTTGGCGCCGTGGCAGCGGGCGATGCAAGCCTTGCCCGGCTCGGTGGCTGCCCCGCCTCCCGTTACCGCGCTCGCGGCCGCCGCACAGGCGATCAGCGTCCCGGCCCTGAATCTGGGTATCGGAAATATCGGCAGCCTCAATCTGGGCAGCGGAAACAGGGGCAATTACAATTTCGGCAGCGGAAACTTCGGCAATACGAATCTGGGCGGCGGAAATACCGGCGATACCAATTTCGGCGGCGGCAACGTCGGCAATACAAACCTGGGCAGCGGAAACAACGGCAGCTTCAATCTGGGCAGCGGAAACGGAAACACGACGCTCGGCGCCCTTGGCAACCAGAACATCGGTAACGGAAACATCGGTAGCCGAAACTTCGGCAGCGGAAACATTGGCGACGCAAACGTCGGTAGCGGCAACGCGGGAAGCCAGAACCTGGGCAGCGGAAACACCGGTAACGGCAACATGGGTAGCGGGAACAACGGCTCGTCGAACGTCGGTTTCGGAAACGTCGGGACCAACAACCTCGGCTTCGGTAACAACGGCAACAACAACATCGGCTTTGGGCTCACCGGCGACAACTTGATGGGCATTGGCATGCTGAACTCCGGCACCGGAAACATGGGCTTCGGGAACTCGGGCGACAACAATATTGGTTTCTTCAACTCGGGCAACAACAATGTGGGCTTCTTTAACTCCGGTGATCGCAACTTCGGCTTCGCGAACTCGGGTGACACCAATACGGGCGCTTGGAACGCGGGCCCCATCAATACCGGATTCGGCAACGCAGGCAGTGGCAACTTCGGTGTCGGGAACGGGGGCGGCGTTAATATGGGCTTCGGAAACGCGGGCGACGTGAACGTGGGCTCGGGAAACTCGGGCTTCGTGAACACCGGCAGCTTCAACTCGGGTGACATCAACACCGGCGACTTCAACGCGGGGAGCATCAACACGGGCTTCTTTAACGCGGGGAGCATCAATACCGGCCTCGCCAACGCGGGCAACCTGAACACCGGTATCGGCAGCGCGGTCGGCCAAAGTGGCCCAAACTCGGGCTTCGGTAACACGGGCAGCGGTAGCTCGGGCTTCAACAACTCCGGCGACAGCAGCTCCGGCTTCCAGAACCGGCAGCCGGTTGCCCTCGGTACCGGTAACTCGGGTTTCAACAATTCGGGCCAGGGCAGCGCAGGCATCGGTAACGTTGCCCAAGGCCTCTTCGGAGCCTTCAACGCGGGCATATTCAACACGGGCGGCGCCAACGCGGGCATCGCAAACGTGGGCAGCAACAACTCGGGCGTGGCGAACTCGGGCCTTCTCAACTCGGGTGGCTACAACACCGGCACCACCCTGTCAGGTTTCTTCCAGTAACGGCCCACCGCTGGGCCATGCGCCGGTGAAAGGCGCCGCGGTAGCTGGCGTGCCGAACTAGTTCCAGATCTGGACCCGGCTCGCCGGGTCCAGGAACAGCTCGTCGTCCTCGGTGACGTCGAAGGCGTCGTAGAACGCGTCGATGTTGCGGATGACGCCGTTGCACCGGAACTCCGGCGGTGAATGCGGGTCGACCGCGAGCCGCCGGATCGCCTCAGCCTCACGGGATTTGGTACGCCATACCTGAGCCCAGCCGAAGAATACCCGCTGCACACCGGTGAGGCCGTCGAGAACCGGTGCCGGCTGGCCGTTCAGCGAGAGCTGGTAGGCCAACAGGGCAATGGACAGCCCACCCAAGTCGCCGATGTTCTCCCCGACGGTGAATGCGCCATTCACGTGGTGGCTGCTGTCGAGTGCGCGCGGCGTGTACTGCTCGTATTGCTCGATCAATGCCGTTGTGCGGGAGGCGAATTCGGTGCGATCGCTATCAGTCCACCAGTCGACCAGGTTACCGTCACCGTCGTATTTGGCGCCCTGGTCGTCGAAGCCGTGCCCAATCTCGTGTCCGATCACCGCGCCGATCCCGCCGTAATTGGCCGCATCGTCAGCCTCGGCGTCGAAGAACGGTGGCTGCAAAATCGCTGCCGGAAAGACGATTTCATTCATGCCCGGGTTGTAGTAGGCATTGACTGTCTGCGGTGTCATGAACCACTCGTCGTGGTCCACCGGACCACCGAGCTTGGCAAGCTCGCGGTCGTGATTGACCGCATACCCGCGCTGGTAGTTGCCGTAAAGATCGTCGCGGTCGATCACCAGCTTCGAGTAGTCCCGCCACGTGACCGGATAGCCGACCTTGGCGGTGAATTGGTCGAGCTTGGTCAGCGCGCGTTGCCGGGTCGGCGGAGTCATCCAGTCCAGTTCGCTGATGCTGATCCGGTATGCCTCCTGCAGGTTGTGCACCAGCGCGTCGATGCGGGCCTTGGCGCCCGGCGGGAAATGCCTTTGCACATAGAGCTTTCCAACTGCGTCGCCGATCAGGCCCTCCACCAGCGCCACCGCCCGCTTCCAGCGGTCGCGGATTTGCTCGGCGCCGGTCAACCTGCGGCCGTAGAAGTCGAAATCTGCTGCCACGAGTTCACGGGTCAGCCAGGGAGCGCGGGCGCGGATCAAACGCCAGCGCGCCCAGCGCTTCCAGTCTTCGAGATCTTCGCCGGCCCACAACTGGGCGAAGGCGGTGAGGTAATCAGGTTGGCGCACAACCAGTTCGGATACTGCCTCCGGAGTGCTGCCCAGCGCGGCCACCCAGCCGGCCCAGTCGAAGCCCGCCCCCTCGGTTTGCAGCTCCGCGAAGGTGCGCAGGTTGTAGGTGAGCTCGGCGTCGCGCCGCTTGACCACATCCCAGTGCGCGGCGGCGAGTTTGTACTCCAGCGCCAGGATGCGGGCAGCGGTTCCGGCGTGGTCTTCGCTCTCGCCCCCGTACACCAGGCTGAACATCCGCGCGATGTGCCCCGGATAGGCGGCCAGCACGTCGGTGTGCTGCTCGTCGCGGTAGTAGGACTCGTCGGGTAATCCGATGCCGGCCTGCGAGACGTGCACCAGGTAACGCGTCGAGTCTTTGGCGTCGGTGTCGATGTAGAGGCCGACGCCGCCGCCCATTCCGGTGCGTTGCAGCGCACCGATCACAACTGCCAGCGCATCGCGGTCGGCGGCGTCATCGATGGTGGCCAGTTCGTCGAGCAGCGGTTGCACGCCGGCGCGCTCGACGGCCTCTTCGTCGAGGAAGCTGGCGTACAGATCGCCGATGCGCTGTTCGTCGGTACCCTCCGTGGCGCCTGCTTCGCTGGCCTCGATGATCAGGTCACGCACTTGTTCTTCGGCTCGGTCGAATAGCAGCCGGAAAGCGCCGTCGGTCGCCCGGTCGGCGGGGATCTCGAAATCCCGCAGCCAGCGGCCATTGACGTGGCCGAACAGGTCGTCTTGCGGGCGGGTATCGGCGTCGACGTAGCTCAGGTCAATACCCGAGCGGATGGCCTCTACTGTCACCCCGCCATCCTTCCACCTGGTTTCGGGTGCGACGATCGGGCCATGCCAGACGACGACGCCGACGTGGACTCGCAGCCAGCCACTTCCAGCCCCGACTCGGCGCGCGACGCGATGTTCTCCAGCTACGGCATCGCCTCAACTTTTCTCGGCTTGGTGTCGGTGGCCGCAGTTGTGCTCGGCGTCCTTATCTGGAAGAGCCACCGTGACGAGATTGCCGAACGTGGCTACCTGACTCGGGTTATGGCGGCCGCGGCCGAATGGACCGATGTGCTGATCAACATGAATGCCGGCAATATCGACGCCAGCCTGCAACGGCTGCACGACGGCACCGTTGGGCAACTCAACACCGACTTCGATGCCTCCGTGCAGCCCTACCGGCAGGTGGTGGAGAAGTTGCAGACGCACAGCAGCGGCCGGATCGAGGCGGTGGCGATCGAAACCGTGCACCACGACCTGGATACCCAGGGCGGCAGCGCCCGGCCGGTGGTGACCACCAAACTGCCGCCGTTTGCCACCCGCACCGACTCGGTGCTGCTAGTAGCTACATCGGTCGCCGAAAATGTTGGAGCCAAGCCGCAAACCGTGCACTGGAGCCTGCGCATCGATGTCTCCGACGTGGACGGAAAACTGATGATCTCCGGCTTAGCATCGGTCCGATGAGACTGCGATGAGAAACGCCTGGCGGCTGGCCGCATTCGACGTCGTGGCGCCGCTGGTCACGATCGGGGCGCTGCTGATGATCGGATTCGTCCTCGGCTGGCCGTGGTGGTGGATATCGGCGTGCTCGGTATTGGTGCTGCTGGTGCTGGAAGGTGTAGCTGTCAACTTTTGGCTGTTTCGCCGTGACGCCGTCACAGTTGGCACCGACGACGACGCTCCGGGATTGCGGTTGGCCGTTGTCGTCGTGTGCGCCGCCGCCCTGGTGGCGGCGGTGCTGACCGGCTACACCCACTGGACGACGCCGGACCGCGACTTCAACCGGGACTCGCGAGCGGTGGTACAGGTCGCCACCGAGATGGCCGAGGCAGTGGCGTCGTTCTCGCCGACCGCGCCCGACGCCTCCGCCGAACGGGCCGCGGCGATGATGGTGCCGGAAAAGTCGCAAGAATTCAAAGAGCAATATGCCAAGTCCAGCGCCGATCTGGCCCAGCGCAAAGTCACCGCTCAGGCCGCCACGTTGTCGGCCGGGGTGGAAGCACTGGGGCCGTCGGCGGCCAGTGTGGCCGTGGTCCTGCGGGTTACCCAGAACTCGCCCGGGCAACCCACCAGCCAAGCTGCGCCCGCGCTGCGCATAGCCCTGATCAAGCGCGGCAGCGACTGGCGGGTGCTCGATGTGACGCCGATCAACGCCCGCTAGAGGCGCGATTTCCCACTGCTCGCCGAGTGGGCACCGGCGGCGCCGAGTGTGCAGCGGCGGCGGTGAGTGGGCGCTGGCGGCGGCGACACGCCGCGCGGTGCCGCCATGGTCGCTCCCTCGGCGTTCAGTTGGAGTCCGCCGCGTTTTTCACCCGGACGAAGCGATCGGATAGCCGCCGCATCCGAATCATCAGCGCGGCGGACGGGCTGACGCTGCCGTCGAGATAGGTGGCTAAGTCCTCGACCCGCACGCCGACGCGCGACGCGAACTCTTGCTGACCCAAGCCGGACCGATCCATCAGCAGCTTCACGTGACGAGCAACTTCAGCACGCTCGTTGGCCGCCAGGTGGGTCCGGGCGCGATCGAGCACCTCCCACAGCGCCTTGGAAATGCCGTACGGCCGCGCTCCTTCGAGGACTTCTTCGACCTGGCGGGCGGTCCTGCCGTAGGGGTCGCGCTTGAGCGCGGCGGCAATGCGCTTCCAGGTGGCGATGTCGCCGCCCTCCAACGCCGTTCGGATCGCGGCGGTTGACCAAAACTCCACCGGCCGGTCGGCGTCCGGCCCGCTCGGTTGTCTGCCGGGCCGGCGCGGTGGCGGTGCGGGCGCAGGTTGCCGCTGGTCAGCTGCCAACGTCACCTCGCCTCCTCCAACATCGCGACGGCCACCGCCAGGCAGCGCTGCCTGACCTCCTCCCAGTTTGCCTTGGCATCGGTTGCGGGCCACTCATCATCGACATCAGACGGAACTGGATCGGCGAGCCGGCGAACCAGCTGCGTAGCCATCCAGCGCCCTCTAGGTGGTTGACAACAGTAATACCTATCCATTCCGGCCAGCACCACCGCCGCGGTCTCGGGCTCCATTGCGTCCACCATGTCAGCAAATTCGACGTAGTCGCGACGACTGTTACGGCTCATGATCAGGTAGCCCTTGAGCCGCAAAGTTTCGGCCCCGGTCGGAATCAGCAGCCGGTCGCCGGTGGGTAATTGGACGTTGGTGGTTTCCACCGGGCTGCGCCGCTCATACCGCATGCGGTTGGTCGTGGATGCTGCGCGCTGGGCGGCGATGGTCTCCAGTGCGTCGAGGGCGACCGAGAGGCGGCCGCGCCACAGGGTCACCGGATGGACCGGCCGCTCGGCCCACGACATCGCCCGGGCGATGCCGCTTCGGTAGGCCTGCCCGACCTTCCGGGCAGCCAACTGAGCGTTGCTCTCAGTCGGCTCGTCAGCGGAGACGGTGGCGCCGACGGGCGCGGCGACGTCAGCAGTGTCCTTACCGTCTTTGACCAGTTCTGGTAGGTGTTCCGGCCCTTTGCCGTAGCGCTGACAGCCGGTGAAGGCCAGCGGGTCGGCGACGCAGATCGAGTCGGGGGCCAGGCGCCGGAGCTTGGCCGCCGATTTCAGCACCATGCGTAGGTCCGCGCTGGGTGCGATCGCGGAGGCCATGTCGTCGGGAATGACCACCACGTCAGCGAGGTCCACTTCCGGGAGCGGCCGGTCGAAGTCGACCGAGGGCAGCAGCCGGGCCAGCCACCGGGGCAGCCACCAGTTCCACTGAGCGAACATCGCCATCAGGGCGGGCACCAATATCAGCCGCACGATGGTGGCGTCGACAGCAATCGCGACGGCACACGCGACGCCGATCTCGGCCACTAGCGGCATCCCAGCGAAAGCGAAGCCGCAAAACACCGCGATCATGATCAGGGCAGCGCTGGTAATGGTGCGCGCGCTGGTGCTCACGCCGTAGGCAACGGCGTCGCGGGTCTGGCCTGTGCGTAAGAAGCGTTCGCGGATGCGGGTCAGTAGGAAGATCTCGTAGTCCATCGACAACCCGAACGTCATCGCCAAAACCAGCGGGGGCACGGTGCTGTCGATGGAACTCAACTGCGGGAAGCCCAGACTTTGTGCCCAGCCCCACTGAAAAACCATTACCAGGCTGCCGTAGGCGGCCGCCACCGACAGCAGGGTCATCAGGACGCCTTTGAGCGCCAGGAACACCGAGTGAATCGAGATGAGCAACATCACGAAGGCGATCACGGCGACGAAGGCCAGCACCAGCGGCTGGGTCTGAGCTACCCGGTCATCGAAGTCCTGGATGAGCGCGGTCGGTCCGCCGACCTCGACCTGTGCCCCGCCGGCCGCCTTCGGCAACTGCGTCCGCATCCAGTCCACGGTGTTCCGGGCGCCCATGTCCTCGGGATCGACCGACAGCACCGCGCTGAGCAGTGCGCTGGTGTTGTCCCCGGCGAACTTGGCGGGCGCCACCGAGACAACATGGGGCCCTTGCATCATCTGCTGCCGGATCGCGGCGATCGTCTGGTGGTGGGCCGGTGTCGAGGCGCCTCCGTCGGGGAAGGTGACCAGCACCTGAACGGGGCCCAGGGCACCGGGTCCGAGCGCCTGGCCGGCCGCGGCCACCCCGGCCCGGATCTCGTGCGCGGAGTCGAATTGCCGCAGCAGGCTGTTGCCCAGCACCATCGATGCGGCCGGGGCGGCCATGAGCAGCAGCGCAATCGATGCCGCTACGGCGGTGATCCATGGCCGGCGCATCACCCAGCTGACCCAGCGGGTCCAGAACCGGGATGGGGTGCTATCCGGTTTGCGCGACCAGTGCAGCAGCGCAGAGCGCTTGGCGGCCGCCCTGGCGAAGGTGGCCAGCAACGCCGGCGTCAAGGTGGCCGAGGTGAACATCGCGACGGCGACGGCGAGAATCGCGCCGGTGGCCATCGACCGCAATGCCGGGGTATTGATCAAGTAAATGCCGGTCAGTGAGGCGATTACGGTCATGCCGGACAGCACCACCGCAAGTCCCGAGGTGGCCATCGCGGCATCGACGGCTTCAGGTGGCCGACGCCCGGAACGCAGCTCCTCGCGAAACCGCATCAGGATGAACAGCGAGTAGTCGACCGCGAGCGCGATACCGAACATCGATACCGTGGAGGTGACGAACACCGACATGGTGGTGTGCATGGACAGCAGATAGACCACTCCCATGGTGACGACGACCGTGCAAACCCCCAGAGCCAGTGGGATTGCCGCGGCGGCGAGCGAGCCGAAAACGGCCAGCAAGACGATCAAGATGATGGGCAAATTCCAGCGTTCGGCGCTGGCGATGTCGCGTTTGGTGTTGGCCGCGGCGGCGGCGCTGAGCGCACCCTGTCCGATGACGTAGAGCCGTACCCTGCCATTCGCGGTCTGCCCGGATTTGTCACCCGTTACCCCAACTCGTTCCCGCAGCTTCTTGGCGATGTCGCTGGTACCGGCATTGCGGGCGTCGAGCCGCAGCGACACCACATAGGGCCGGTCGGGCTGTGGGGGCCGCTGCGTGGGATTGGGTATCTCCGACACACCGGGGAATTCACTGGCGATCTGCCGCAGTTGCGCGACCGCGTCGTTGATGTCCTGGTAGCTGGCATCGGGGCGAGGGGTAGCCACCAGCGCTAACGCGGAGGCTCCCTGGTCTGGGTACTGCGCGTCGAGTACATCGTGGACCCGCAGCGACTGCGAACCGGCGACCTCGAAGCCGCCGCCGGTTAGATTTCCCGATTGCGTCAACGCCAAAAAAATTGCCGGCACCAAAGCCAGCAACCAGCCGGTGAAGACCAACCAACGAAATCTGCGCAGGTTGCGGCTCAGGCGCATCATGAACTGCTGGATGGTGTACTCCCCGTGTTTCTTGCGCACTGCGTGCTCGCGAGCCTACCGCAGTGCGCGCTGAATTATGCCGCCATATTGGTTGCTGAGCTGCAACGATGCTGACACTGCCGAGGCGTTGTTGGCGGCGCCGGCGCCCGAGGTGGCTGGATGCACAACCACTGAGCACGCTTGCGGCGCAGTGCAAGCTGCCGGTCTCGATTCCGCAGGCGCGCACCCTGGCGCAGGCTGTGCACGGCGCCGCTGGGCTGCCGGGTCTGCCGGCCGCCGGAGCGGCTCCGCCGGCAGCGAGTGGGCCGCTTCCAGGTCCGGGCCAAGGCAACCATGCCCGCTGACCTATCGCCCTGCCCCCGAACTGTGGTCGGGCGGGGGTAGCGGACCCTGCAAAGCTGTTTCGGCGGGGTCCTCGGAGTGGTCGCGCTGGGCGGCGATAATGCGCCCCAGTTCGGGGTCGGTCGGCGGGTCGTCGGTGTCGGAATCGCCGACTTTTTCGGTGCGGAACATGAAGAAGAACACCACCCAGCCGATGGCGGCAATGAGTAGCCAGCTGATCAGCCGGTAAATGAGCATCGCCGAGATGGCGTTGGGCAGCGCCATGCCGGCCGATACCAGGCCGGGCACCAGGACCGCCTCGACGACCAGCAAGCCGCCCGGCATCAACGGAATGGTGCCCACTGCGCGAGCCGCAGCGTAGGCGACCGTCAACCCGGCCACCGAGGCGTGGTCCCCGGCGGCGTAGGCGGCGAAACCCAGACATGCCACATCGGCGATCCAGTTGAACAGCGACCAACTGAACGCCACCCCCAGATCGCGCCGGCTCAACCTGACCGACTCGAGCTGCATCAGCAGCTGACGCCACTTCGCGACGCCGGTGTCGGCCGGCTTACCGCGAATTGAATTGACCCAGGCCAGGACCTGATTTCCGATTCCTTCGATCAGGTCCGGTCGCGACGCCACCGCCTGGGCCAGCAGCAGCAGCGCCACAAAACCGCCGAGCGTGAAGAGCAGTGAGAACGGGTTGTTTTTGGCGCCCAGGAAAAAGGCGCCGCCCAACCCGAGCAGGGCCAGGCCGACCGCCTGCAGGACTCCCGACATCACCAGCTGCCACGACGCCACCACCGTCGAGGCACCCCAGATGCGTTGCTGGCGCAGCAGGAAGGTGGCCGATAACACCGGGCCGCCGGGAAGCGTGGTGCTCAGCGAGTTGGCCGCATAGAACGCGGCTTCGGACCGCAATTGCTTGACGTGAACGCCCGCGGATCTCAACAGCGTGCGTTGGATCTGCGCGAAGCTGTGCATCGACGCGGCCGCTGCTGCCGTCGCAGCGACCAGCCAATACCAGCTGGCCTGGTAGATACTCACCCAGGCTTTAGCGAGCTGGTCTTTGACCAGCACCACCTCGACGGCAAGCACGACCGCGACGATGCCGAGGACTACCCAGCGCAGCCACCAATATCTGCCGCGCGACGGCGCGGCGTCGCGCTGGCCGACGAGCTTGCGGGCAGGGGCGTCGTGCGACACCGAATAAGGGTAACCGCGCAGGTGGTGACGCGATATCCGCACGTCGTGCACTGTGTCTGGCTCGTTCTGGGGTCGTGACCGGAATGTGCCGGCCGTGCTGCCACGTTGCTGCCGTGTTGTTGTCTTGGCGCCCGGTTAGGCTTGCCGAATGTCGGCAAGTCTCGACGATGCTTCGGTAACCCCGCTGGTACGCAAGACTGCGGCATGGTCGTGGCGCTTGTTGGTCATTTTCGCGGCCGCGCTTGCCCTGATCTGGGTCATCAGCAGGTTGGAGATCATCGTCGTTCCGGTGTTGCTGGCGCTGATACTGAGCGCGTTGCTGGTGCCGCTGGTGGACTGGTTGGACGAGCAAGGTATGCCACGCGGCGTCGCGGTGACGTTGGTGTTATTGGGCGGATTCGGGATTCTCGGCGGCATCATGGCGTTCGTTGTCAGCCAGTTCATCGTGGGGCTGCCCGATTTGGTCAAGCAGGTTGAGCGCAGCATCGACTCCAGCCGCAGATGGTTGATCGAAGGGCCGGCGCATCTGCGTCGCGAACAGATCGAAAACGCGGGTAACGCGGCAATCGAGGCGCTGCGCAACAATCAAGCAAAGTTGACCAGCGGGGCCATCTCGACCGCGGCGACTATCACCGAGTTGCTCACCGGCGCGGTGTTGGTGCTGTTTACGCTGATTTTCTTCCTCTACGGCGGCCGTGGCATCTGGCAGTACGTGGCCAAGATTGTGCCGGTCGAAGTACGCGACCGCGTCCACGCGGCCGGCCAGGCCGGATATGCGTCACTCATCGGATACGTGCGGGCCACCTTCCTGGTTGCCCTAACTGACGCGGTTGGTGTCGGAGCCGGGCTAGTCATCATGGGCGTGCCGCTCGCCTTGCCCCTGGCCTCGTTGGTGTTTCTGGGCGCCTTCATTCCACTGCTCGGCGCCTTGGTCTCCGGACTGGTGGCTGTCGTGGTGGCGCTGTTGGCCAAAGGGATCGTTTATGCGCTGCTCACGTTAGGTTTGCTCATCGCGGTGAACCAGGTCGAGGCGCATGTCCTGCAGCCACTGGTAATGGGTCGTGCGGTGTCCATTCACCCGCTGGCGGTGGTGCTGGCGATTTCGACTGGCGGCGTGCTCGCCGGCATCGTAGGTGCGTTGCTGGCGGTTCCCACGGTCGCATTCTTGAACAACGCGATGGCGGTTTTGCTGGCCAAGGATCCGGTCGCCGAATCCGAGCAGGAGGAAGACGCGGCTGCGGGCCTCGTTCACGCGACACCGGACAAACCCGACGACTCCGCTGCAGGCGACGCGAAAGAGCGTTAGAGGCGTCCCTCGCGGCGCAGCAGGTCTTGGGCGCTGAGCCCACCTGCACCGCGGCGGCGCTGACGCGCATTGTCGGCGCCGTTCTCGCCCTGCGCGCCGCGGGCATTCAGCTGCTCGGTGGCCGCCTCAGAATCGTCGCCTTCGGATCGTTGGACCGGCAGCGCAACCGTCACATCAGCCGAGTCGCCAGTTTCGCTGGAACGGTTCCCCGGAATAGGCATGGCGCGCGTCTCACCGGCCGACGGCTTGGGTGGTGGCGGGGCCGGGGGTATTGGCGTCGGCGGCTGGGTCTGAGCTCCTGACGGCTCGGCTGGCGCCGCGCCGCGGGTTTGCGCGCCTGGTTGCTCGGCGGTGGTGAGCCGAGCAGTGGGCGGTTCGCTTGGTTGGCTGGGCCTGGTCTGGATCTGTTTGGTGCTAGCACTGGACGGCCTGATCTCCGGCCGCGCCGTGCTGCGTGCACCTGACGACTCCGCTGAGCCGGGATCGTGGGGTGGCCGCTGGCCTCCGGCAGCACCCGCGGCCACCAGCCCGGCGGTGACCGGCGGCCGCACGCGTCCCGTGCTGACCGGGCGCTTGCGTTCGTCGGGCAATTGGATTTCACCCAGCCCGATGCGGGTCTGCAGTCGTCGCATCCAGCGCGGAGCCCACCAACAGTCGTCGCCGAGCAGCTTCATCACCGAGGGCACCAGGAACATCCGCACTACGGTCGCGTCCAGCAGCAGCGCCGCCATCAAGCCGAAGGCCAGATACTTCATCATCACCAGGTCGGAGAACACGAACGAACCGGCCACCACGGCCAGCACCAGGGCGGCTGCGGTGATGAGGCGGCCGGTGGTCGCGGTACCGATCCGGATCGCTTCCTGGGTGGACATGCCGCTTTCTCGGGCCTCGACCATCCGCGAGACCAGGAACACCTCATAGTCGGTGGCCAACCCATATCCGACCGCTACCACCAGCGCGATCACCGGGGCCGTCAACGGGGTCGCGGTGAAGTTCAGCAACCCGGAGCCGTGCCCGTCGACAAAAATCCACGTCAAGATGCCCATGGTGGACCCGAGCGTCAGTGCGCTCATCACCGCGGCCTTGATCGGTAACACCACCGAACCGAACGCCAGGAACATCAGCAGCGTGGTCGCGGTGAGCAGGATGACCAGCATCGCCGGCATGTTGGCGAACAGGCTGTGAATCGAATCCTGTTCTAGTGCCGGCGTGCCGCCGACGTAGACCTCGAGTCCCTTGGGTGGCGTGATCGCGCGCAGCTCTGCCAGCTTCTTCGGCGCATCACCAGGGTTGATCAAGCCGTTCTGCAACACCCGTACCGACGGATCCTTCGAGGCGCCGGGCGCAACGCTGCGCTCCTGCCACATATTTGCCGGGTCGTTGTCCGGTTCGATGAATCCGCTGATCGTCATCGCCTTACTGCGGATGTCGGCCACCTGCTGGTCGGTGACCGGCGCATGGTTGGTCGATTGGATTACCAGGGTCAGCGGATTGGTGCGGTATCCGGGGAAGAGCTGGTCGAAGTGCTCCTGCGACTGGCGCACCGCGTTGTTCGGCGGCAGATACTTTTCGCTCATACCGCCGAGCGACAGGTTGAACAATGGGATGACCAGCAAGATCATGCCGAGAATGATGGGGATGGCGAACACCAGCGGCCGCTTCATCACCCAGTTGACCAGCTTGCCCCAGAAGCCGGCCTCGACCTCTTCACGGGTCTTGGTCTTCTGCAACCGGTCGGCAAGCCAGTTCAGGTAGGCCCGCGACACCTTCCAATTGCGCAGGAACGGCACCCGGAATGCGGTGCGCACGCCGAGCGCGTCGACGTGGCGACCCAGGACGCCCAGCACGGCCGGCAGCAGCGTAATCGACAGCAGCGCAGCCAGCCCGACCGCGGCAATTAGCGCGTAGGTCAGCGATTTCACGAAGCCTTGCGGCAGCATCAGCAGGCTGATCCCGGAGGCG
This sequence comes from Mycobacterium simiae, assembly GCF_008370645.1. Taxonomy (GTDB): domain Bacteria; phylum Actinomycetota; class Actinomycetes; order Mycobacteriales; family Mycobacteriaceae; genus Mycobacterium; species Mycobacterium simiae_A. Next base: position 23,406 of record NZ_VTZN01000018.1, on the reverse strand, counting down.
ATGATCAGCACGGCTGAGAAGGCGACCGTGCGCCCCGCCGTCATCACGGTGCGCCTTACCGCGGCCTCAGTGTCGTAACCCTCGGCGATCTCTTCCCGGAACCGGCTCACCACGAAGAGCCCGTAGTCCACGGCGATGCCCAGACCGATTAACGAAACGACGGGCTGGGCGAAGAAGTGCACCGGACCGAACACCGCGATCAATCGCAGGATGCCGAGGGCGCCGGCGATACTCAGGCCACCCACCAGCACCGGGAGGCAGGCCGCGACCGCGCCACCGAATACCAAGAACAGCACCACCGCGACCAGCGGCAGCGCCAGCACCTCCATGCGCCGCTGGTCGGTGGCAATCGTGCCGGTCAACGCCTCGGCCACCGGCTCGAGCCCGGCGAGTTGGACGGTGCCGCCGTCGAGCTTCTGCAGCGACGGGGAGATGTCCTTGTAGTTGGTCAAGATGGTGTCGTCGTCGTCGCCCTTGAGCGGTATAGAGACGAAGGTGTACTTCTTATCCTCGGTGGCCATGCCTTTGATGACCGCGCTGGTGCTATCGGGCGCCCGCAGGTAGCCCGCCCAGCCCAGCACCTGGTCGGGATGGTCCTGCACGAACTGGTTGAGCTCGTCGGTGATCTTCTTCGACCACGCCGGGTCGTTGACCGTCTTACCGTCGGGTGCTTTGAAAATTGCGACGATGTGGCCGGTCCGGTCGCGGCCGTAGACCTGGTCACCCAGTATCGACGCCTTCACTGACTGGCTGCCCTCGTCGTAGAACCCGCTTTGGGTGACGTGCTGGCCGAGGCTGAGTCCGAAAATGCCGCCGCCAAGGCATAGCGCCACGGTGACGCCGATCACGATGAACCGGTAGCGGTACACAGTTCGACCCCACCAGGCGAACACGTAAGCTCCTTACTGGATCGCTAGCGACCCCGCACTGCTGTTTGGTTGTCATACACGCGAGGTCAACAGGGAAGACAGCGGCCGGAATGGCTGCAGCCAGGCCCCCTGCTCGGGTAGCGAATCAAGGCCGATTCGCGGGAGCGGTTCCCGGAAAACACCAGCGATGTCCTCCAGGTCGACAAACTCCAAGGTATCCGACGCTAGCGCCCAACTAGCGTGTTCACGAAATCCGAGCACTTGAACCGGAGTTCCGCCGCGAGCAATTTCTTCCAGCGGCTGCCGAAACGCCTGGCCGTCTGCCGACGCCACAACCAGCGCGGCCAGCCCTTCGCGGTAGCGCTGACCGATGTGTTCGAGCATGTCCCGGTCGACATCGCTGTCCTCGTCGACCTTGGGTTTCGCGAAGACCGCGAATCCGACGTTGCGCAGCGCGTCGACCCAGGGACGGACCACTTCGGCGCTACCGGGCGCGATATTGGTAAAGACGGTGGCCTCCGGTTCGACGCGGATGTCTGGGCCGCTGGGCGTCCGGGCTGAGACTTCGGCGGTACGGGCCAGCAGCCAGCGGCCCAGCGCGTCGAAGCGAGGGCGCTCCAGGGCTGTCGGTCGGCGGCCCAGGATGGAGCCCAGCCCCATGTCGAGGTTGGGAGCGTCCCATACCAGCAGGACACGGCCCAGCGCTGGGGTAAAAGCAGTAAGGCTGTCCTGCGATAACCCCTCCGCCTGCACTGATGGCTGAGCCACGGGTTCGGTCGCTGGTGCGCTCACTTCTTTGGTCAGGCTCATCTAGTCATCTGATTTCGGGTCTCTTCCAGATCAGGTCGTGGACGGCGCTGCCGGCGTTGTGGGCTTTGGTCTCGTACTTGGTAGTGGGGCGGACGACCGAGATGGGCAGGGAATCGGCGCGCGGATCGACACGTACCAGATGCGGTTCGGCGTCGCCGGCGGCGGCAATGTGTTCGGCATAACCGAGGTGGTCGGTCGCGGCGTGCAGCACACCGCCGGGGATCAACCGGTCAGCGATCAGCGCCATCGTCGCAGGCTGCAGCAGCCGGCGTTGGTGGTGGCGGGCCTTCGGCCAGGGATCGGGGAAGAAGAGCCGGACAGCGGCCAACGAACGCGGCTGGATCAAGGATTTCAGCACGTCGAGCCCGTTGCCGCGGATCAACCGGATATTGGAGGTGTTCGCGCTGTCGATCGCGCACAACAGTTGCGCCAAACCCCGGCGATAGATTTCTACGGCGATCACGTCGACGTGCGGCTCGGTTTGTGCCATCGCCAGTGTCGAGGTACCGCTGCCGCAGCCGATTTCCAGCACCAAGGGAGCGTCCCGGCCGAACCAGGCCCGGGTGTCCAGTGGTTCCTCGCTGCTGTCGTGGGGTTGGGCTTGGCGACCGAGTTGCGGCCATCGCCGATCCCAGGTCTGGCGCTGCGCGTTGGACAGTGCCGAACGGCGGGAGCGAAAGCTGGTGGCGGGCAGATAGCCCCACGCGCTTCCCGCCTTATCGCCTGCGGACGGAGCCGGCGGGTCGGGACGTAACCCAACCTCGGGTTGCGCATGCATTTGTCCATGGTGGCCTATGAACCCCGGGTGTAGCCGGTCCTGGTCCAGATTGATACCCAACAGTTGCCTTCGGCTGGTAGCAGGCCTCGCATATTTGGTTCGGCGAGCTCGGAGGATTGATGAGCCACAACAGCTATTGAGCATCTCTCGTGCGCGCTTGCAGTAGTGCATGATACGAGTCACACGCTAAGGCGGGAGGCCTTGACATGTCGTTTGTGACCGTGGTTCCCGAGATGCTGGTGACGGCGGTGCAGGACGTGGCGAGCATCGGTACGTCGGTAAGCGCGGTCAACGCCGCCGGCGTTTTCGCCGTTAGCGTTGGCGGCAACGGGGGCCACGCCGGCACTGGCGTGGGGCCTGCCAACGGCGGCACACTTGCCGGCGCTGACGGGACGAACGGATTGTCCTAGCTGCATGGACATTCCGGGGGTGTCAGCCCGGGATGACTCGGCTTCTTGCCGACCGGTTGCTCAGCGCCGGCTACCGGGTCGGTCGGGGTGCCAGACCTTCGGCGAGACGCCTTGTCCTGCCACGACAGAACTGATGCACTGGCCCGCTGCAGGGTGACTCGCGTAGCTGGGGCTGAGCTGCCACCATTCGTTGGCGGTATTCGGCCGTCAGTTGGTACGAACAGGGAGACATGACGGGACAGGGGCACCAGCTTTTCGCCGACCAGCTGACGGCTTTTGCTGCCGCGACCGCCGACCAGCGGATTCAGCCGGTCGCCGAACGGGCCGCCGAGCCGTTGCGGGTGGTGGTGCGGGGGCGTCGCGGGGTGGGTTGCAGCACGGTGGCGCACGCATTGGGGCGCGCCGGAGTCCCGGTGGCGTCCCACCCAGATGCCGCCGATGTGCAGGTGTATGTCCTCGCTGAGGTGCTCAAACCCGAGGACCGCGACGCTATAGCTGCAGCCAACGCCGCTGGGGGAACGGTGGTGGTGGTCTTGAACAAGGCAGATTTGACCGGGTTCACCGGGGCGGGGCCGATGGCGGCGGCACGGACCCGCTGCGCGCATCTTGCGGCGTTGGTCGGCCAGCCTGTCGAGCCCCTGATCGGGCTGCTCGCGGTCGCCGCGCTCGACGACCTCGACGAACCGTGTTGGCCGGCGCTGCGGGCGCTGGCCGCCGACCCCGCTGGCCTGGCCTGCCTGGACCAGTCTTTCGACGGGTTCTTGGCTGGGGACCTCGGAGTGCCCACCGACACGCGGCTGCAGCTGATCGAGGCCCTTGACCTGTTTGGTATCGCGGTTGGTGTGGCGGGATTGCGGCGGGGCGGCACACCGGCGCGGGTGCGGGCGTTGCTGCGCACGCTCAGCGGCATCGACGCCGTCGTCGCCAAGCTCACCGCCGCCGGCGCCGAGGTGCGCTACCGCCAGGTGCTGGAGGCGGTCGCGGCGCTGGAGGCGTTGGCGGTCACCGATGAGTGCATCGGCGAGTTCTTGTCTTGTGACGCCACGGTGATGGCCCGGATGGCCGCCGCCCTGGACGTGGCGGATGCATGCGGGCTGAGCCCCGCAATGGAAGCCGTCCCGTCGGCTGGTCCGGCGGCCCACTTACAGCGTGCGATGTGCTGGCAGCGCGGCCGCCAGGCCGCCTGGAGCGACCTCCATCGAGCCTGCGCTGCCGATGTCACCAGAGGATCGCTTCGCCAGTGGGCGCAGGCGGGCGGGTCGGCCCAGTCTGGGGCGTCACAGTGATCGCCGCGACCCCCGGGGATCCGGTTGCCCGGGTGGATGCGCTGGTGGCCGCGATTGGGCCCCCGCTGGATGCGCCGCCGATCGGACGCCGCGATGTGGTGCTGGTGACCGGTCCCTGGCTGGCAGGGGTCAGCAGTGTGGCCGCCGCGCTGCGGGAACGGGTGCCGCAACACCGGTTCGTCGAGGCGCCGGAGCCGGGACCCGCGCATGCACCGGTAGCGGTGGTGTTCGTTGTTTCCGCGACGACCCCGCTGACTGAATCTGACTGCGCACTGCTGGATGCAGCCGCCGAGCACACCGACGTGGTGATCGGCGCGGTGTCCAAGATCGACGTGCACCGCACTTGGCCAGATGTGCTGATAGCCAACCGAGCCCTGCTGGCCGGGCACGCGCCGCGCTACCAGAAGGTGCCCTGGGTGGGGGTGGCCGCAGCCCCCGAGCTCGGGCCCCCGCTGCTGGACGAGCTGGCCGCGACGGTCCAGCACCAGCTCGCCGATGGCAGGATCGCCCAGCGAAACCGGCTACGGGCATGGAAATCGCAGCTGCAGACGGTGGCGCAACGGTTCGATCGTGACGTCGAGGGCGCCGGTCGGCAGGCGCAGGTAGCCGAGTTACGCGAGAAACGCAGTGCGGTGCTGCGGCAGCGGCGCCGGTGGCGGACAGCGCACGCCCTTGCGCTGCGGTGCCAGCTCCAGCGGGCCCGGGTGCAGTTGTGCTATCTCGCCCGCCATCGTTGTGCGTCCCTACGCGGTGAGCTGCAGGAGGAGATCGCGGGCTTGGCCCGACGGCGGATTCTCCACTTCGAAAGCGATTCCCGCGGCCGCGTCCACGAGGTACTCGCCGAAGTGAGCGAAGTAATCGAGACGCACCTGGCTGAGGTGGCGCAGGCGCTGCGCCTGCCGGTGCAGCGGCCCGCCGTCGACCAGCTGCCGACCGTCACCATCTTGGCCCCGCCCTTGACCTCACGTGGCCTGGAAACCCGGCTCATGCTGGTACTAGGTGCCGGTTTCGGGCTGGGTGTCGCGCTGGGGCTGGGTCGGTTACTGGCCGGGCTGGCCCCAAGCTCGAACCCGTGGCTAACTGTGGCCGGGATCGTCGGCTGCGTTGTGCTCGGGCTGGCGGTGACCCTGTGGGTGGTCAACACCCGTGCGGTGCTCGGCGACCGAGCAACGCTGGACCGCTGGACGGGTGACGTGACGTCGTCGCTGCGGGCCGTGCTGGAGCAATTGGTAGCCACCCGGGTGCTGGCCGCCGAGTCGCAGCTGAGCACCGCGCTGGGTGCACGCGAGGAGGCGGAGAACACCCGGGTGGCTGACCGGGTCAGTCTCATCGACAGCGAGCTACGCGAACACGCCACCGCCGCCGCCCGGGTCGCCGCCTTGCGGGACGAGCTGATGCCGACGATCCGGGCGGCACTCGACGCGGTAGGTGCAGAACTGGGTGAACCGGGTATACCGAGCACTAACACCCGATCGGTGTCGTCGCGTGCCGCCGCCGGCAGCAACCTCGGAATGTCTTGGTCTTTCTGAATCGGTCTTGTGAGGAGGCTTATACCCGCCTAGGCCTTCCCCGACAAGTGATGCACGATAACCTGTATGAAAGCTCACCGGGTCAACAGTTGTGCTGGCGAACACATAAGCAGACCCAAAATGGATTTCCGAAGCCGTTAACTACGCAGCAGAATCTCAGGAGAGTTCGATGACCTCAGCGACCATCCCCGGTTTGGACACCGCGCCGACGAATCACCGGGGGCTGTTGTCCTGGGTGGAGGAGGTCGCCGAGCTGACCGAACCGGACCGGGTGGTCTTCGCCGACGGCTCCGACGACGAGTTCCAGCGGCTGGCCGATCAACTGGTCGCGGCCGGGACCTTCATCCGACTCAACCCCGAAAAGCACCACAACTCCTACCTGGCGCTGTCGGACCCGTCCGATGTCGCGCGGGTCGAGTCGCGGACGTTCATTTGCTCCGAGCGCGAGATCGACGCCGGCCCCACCAACAACTGGATGGACCCCAACGAAATGCGGTCCATCATGAAAGACCTGTACCGCGGCTCGATGCGCGGCCGCACCATGTATGTGGTGCCGTTCTGCATGGGTCCGCTGGGCGCCGATGACCCCAAGCTCGGGGTGGAGATCACCGACTCCCCATACGTCGTCGTCTCGATGCGGACCATGACCCGGATGGGCAAGCCCGCCTTGGAAAAGATCGGCGACGACGGCTTCTTCGTCAAGGCGCTGCACTCGGTCGGCGCGCCCCTGGAGGAGGGGCAGCAGGACGTGCCGTGGCCGTGTAACGACACCAAGTACATCACCCACTTCCCGCAGACCCGCGAGATTTGGAGCTACGGCTCCGGGTACGGCGGCAATGCACTGCTAGGCAAGAAGTGCTACTCGCTGCGGATCGCCTCGGCCATGGCCCACGACGAAGGCTGGCTGGCCGAGCACATGCTGATCCTCAAGCTGATCTCGCCGGAGAATAAGGCCTACTACTTCGCCGCCGCGTTCCCGTCGGCGTGCGGCAAGACCAACCTGGCAATGCTGCAGCCCACCATCCCCGGCTGGCGTGCCGAGACTCTCGGCGACGACATCGCCTGGCTGCGGTTCGGCAAGGACGGGCGCCTGTACGCCGTCAACCCCGAGTTCGGCTTCTTCGGGGTGGCGCCGGGCACCAACTGGAAGTCCAACCCTAACGCGATGCGCACCATTGCCGGCGGCAACACGGTGTTCACCAACGTCGCGCTCACCGACGATGGTGACGTGTGGTGGGAGGGCCTGGAGGGCGACCCGCAGCACCTGATCGACTGGAAAGGCAACGACTGGTACTTCCGCGAGACGGAGACCAATGCGGCGCACCCCAACTCCCGCTACTGCACCCCGATGTCGCAGTGCCCGATCCTGGCTCCCGAGTGGGACGACCCGCAGGGCGTGCCGATCTCCGGCATCCTGTTCGGCGGTCGCCGCAAGACCACCGTTCCGCTGGTCACCGAGGCCCGCGACTGGCAGCACGGCGTGTTCATCGGCGCCACCTTGGGCAGCGAGCAGACCGCTGCGGCCGAGGGCAAGGTCGGCAATGTGCGCCGAGACCCGATGGCCATGCTGCCGTTCCTGGGCTACAACGTCGGCGATTACTTCCAGCACTGGATCAATCTTGGCAAGAACGCGGACGAATCCAAGCTGCCTAAGGTGTTCTTTGTCAACTGGTTCCGCCGTGGCGACGACGGTCGCTTCTTGTGGCCCGGCTTCGGGGAGAACAGCCGGGTGCTGAAGTGGATCGTCGACCGTATCGAGCACCAGGCCGGCGGCCGCACCACGCCGATCGGCACCGTGCCAGCCGTCGCGGATTTGGATCTAGCCGGCTTGGATGTTGATGCTGCCGATGTGGCCGAGGCGCTGAGAGTCGACGCCGACGAATGGCGCGCGGAACTGCCGCTGATCGAGGAGTGGCTAGAGTTCGTCGGCGAGAAGCTGCCGACCGGCATCAAAGACGAGTTCGAGGCGCTCAAAGAGCGGTTGGCCGAAGCAGAGTAGCTACAGGCTGTTGCTGCCCGCATGACGCCCGTCAAGGCGCGCGTCGTACAGTCGGCCCATGCAGATTCGCCAGTACCTGGGCGATAAGCCGGCGGTAATCCTGCACCCGAGTGGCACGGTGGTCAGCTTCGGTGAGCTGGAAGCCCGTGCCAACCGGTTGGCGCATCGATTTCGTGAAGCCGGTCTGCGTGAAGGTGACGTGGTCGCCATCGTCATGGAGAACAACGAGCACATCCACGCGGTCATGTGGGCGGCTCGCCGCAGTGGCTTGTACTACGTGCCGATCAACACCCACCTGACCGCGGCCGAGGCCGCCTACATCGTCGACAACTGCGGCGCCACAGCGATGATCGGATCGGCGGCGTTGCGCGATACTTGTGCGGGCCTGGCTCAACATTTGCCGGGCGGGCTACCGAAGCTGCTGATGATCGCTGACGGCGACCTCCCCGGTTGGGAACGATACCCGGAATGTGTTGCTGCCCAACCCGACACCCCGATCGAGGATGAACTCGAAGGCGACCTGCTGCAGTACTCGTCGGGAACCACCGGCCGACCCAAGGGCATCAAGCGCGCATTACCACATCTGCCCCCGGATCAGGCGCCTGGATTGATGTCGGCGCTGATCGACTTCTGGATGGACCGTGATGCGGTGTATCTGAGCCCGGCCCCGCTTTATCACACCGCTCCATCGGTGTGGTCGATGAGCGCGCAGGCCGCCGGCATCACCACCGTCGTGTTGGAGAAATTCGACCCGGAGGGGGCCCTCGACGCGATCGCGCGCTACCGGGTGACCCACGGCCAGTTCGTGCCGGCCATGTTCACCAGGATGCTGAAACTGCCTGAAGCGGTTAGAAATTCGTATGACATCTGTAGTCTCCAGCGGGTGATACACGCGGCCGCGCCGTGTCCGGTGCAGATCAAGAAGCAGATGATGGACTGGTGGGGACCGATCGTCGACGAGTACTACGCATCCTCGGAAGCAATCGGGTCCACGTTGATCACCGCCGAAGACTGGCTGGCGCACCCCGGATCGGTAGGCAAGCCGATGGGGGGCGCGGTGCACATCGTCGGTGCAGACGGCGCGGAGCTGCTGCCCGGCCAGGCCGGCGAAATCTACTTTGAAGGCGGGTTTTCCTTCGAATACCTCAACGACCCTTCGAAAACCACTGCGGCGCAACATAAAAAAGGCTGGGTGACGGTGGGTGACATCGGCTATCTCGACGACGAGGGCTACCTGTACCTGACCGACCGGCGCCACCATATGATCATCTCCGGCGGAGTCAACATCTATCCGCAGGAAGCCGAGAACCTGTTGGTGACCCATCCAAAGGTGCTCGACGCAGCGGTGTTCGGCGTTCCCGACGACGAGATGGGGCAGCGCGTGATGGCGGTCGTGCAGACCGTCTACTCCGCCGATGCCACCGGGCAATTCGCCGACGAGCTACTGGGGTGGTTGCGAGACCGCTTGTCGCACTTCAAATGTCCCAAAGCTATTGCGTTCGAGGCGCAGCTGCCGCGCACCGACACCGGAAAGCTCTACAAGAACGAACTGATCGAGAAGTATTCGGTGTGATCTATGCTCCGGGTGGTCGACCTGTCTGGTCCATCGAGCTCCGACATCGGCTCACTACCGGGTGTTGTCGTCGCGCATGGCCCGCTGGTGAACGAATCATGGTTTAATACAGCGACTTTCACGCTATCTGAAGAGCCCTGTGCTGATCGTAGAGTGGTCACGGTGGATTCAGTACCCGAGACAGTGGCCGAGCTGACGGAGCGTTGCCGGCGCTGGCCGCACGCCAGCGCCGTCTGCGACGATGTGCTGCGCACCGTCGATCCCGCTGGTGCGACGCTAGCCGGCGTGGTAAACGAGTCCCTGGCCTATTCCACCTTGCTGGCCGGGCCGGAGTTCGCCCGTTGGCTCGACGAGCGCGGGCCGGCCCGCGTGCCTGTTAGCGCCGATCCGGTGTTGGCGCAGCGCGACGAAAACACGGTGCATGTCAGGTTCAACCGACCACAACGGCACAATGCGTTTTCCGCCGACACGCGCGCCGCGCTGCTGGAGGCGTTGACGGTTGCGCAGCTGGACCCCTCGGTCACCGCAATCGTGTTGGGCGGCAACGGTCCCTCGTTTTGCAGTGGCGGAGACCTTGCCGAGTTCGGCACCTTCGCCGATCCAGCAAGCGCTCACTTGGCCCGCACCCGCCACAGCCCGGCCCTGGTGCTCGATGCGCTGACCGCCCGGCTCGGCCGGGCATGCCGCGCCGAGGTGCATGGCCGAGTACTGGGCAGTGGCCTGGAGCTGGCCGCGTTTTGCGGATGGGTGCAGGCCCGGCCGGATACGGTGTTCGGGCTGCCGGAGTTGGGTCTGGGCCTGATACCCGGTGCCGGCGGCACCGTCAGCGTCACCCGCCGGATTGGGCGTTGGCGCACCGCTTATCTGGTGCTGTCCGGCCGGACCATCGACGCCGAGACCGCGTCGGCGTGGGGCCTGGTGGATGCGGTATCGCCACGCGGGCGCTCAGAAACCCGAATAGGTGGTGATGGTTGAGGGGGTGTTGTGATCCACCGACACGGCCACCGCGATGATGATCACGTAGAGCACCGCGAAGATCACGGCAAGGACCGCCCCGACGATGGCGCTGATGATGGCCCACTTCTTGGCGTTGGCGGATGCGGCCTGCGCCTCGGCATAGCGGCCTTGGGCCCACAACCCGGAAACCTTGGTGGAGTACACGATCGACACGATCCCGAACGGCAGACAACACAGCACGGTGGCCAGAATCGCCCAGACGAGATAGTTGTCCGGCTCTTGGGCATAGCCTGGTTGCGCAGCCGGCCAGCCCGGCTGCGGCTGCTGCTGGGGCTGCCACCCCGGCTGCTGGCCCTGCCACTCCGGGGAACCTCCGTACGGCCCTGGCGGATAACTCATGCAGCTGCCTTCCTCGGGTTTGCTGAGCGAAGTCAGGCAAATATACAGCACGGGCCGCCTGCATAGCGGTTAGATGCCGCCGCGGGCCACCAATTGTGCGGTGATCACGTTGCGCTGGATCTCGTTGGTGCCTTCGCCGACGATCATCAGGGGCGCGTCGCGGAAGTACCGTTCGACGTCGTATTCGGTTGAGTAGCCGTAACCACCGTGGATGCGCACCGCGTTCAGGGCGATCTCCATCGCCACCTCGGAGGCGAACAGCTTTGCCATTCCTGCTTCCATGTCGCAACGCTGGCCGCTGTCGTAGCGTTCGGCGGCATAGCGGGTGAGTTGGCGGGCGGCAGTGAGCTTGGTTGCCATGTCGGCCAGATAGTTGCCGACGGCCTGATGCTTCCAAATCGGGCGACCGAAGCTTTCCCGCTGCTGGGCGTAGGCGAGTGCGTCTGCTAGGGCTGCGGTCGCCACGCCCAGGGCGCGGGCCGCGACTTGGATCCGGCCTGTTTCGAGTCCCTTCATCATTTGCGAAAAGCCTTCGCCCGTAGCATTTCCCAGCACAGCGGAGGCGGGCGTCCGGTAGTTGTCGAAGGACAGCTCGCAGGACTCGACCCCCTTGTAGCCCAACTTGGGCAGGTCGCGCGACACCGTCAGCCCTGGTCCGGGCTCGACGAGGACGATCGAGATGCCGGTGTGGCGCGGGTTGGCATTGGGGTCGGTTTTGCACAGCAACGCGATCAGCCCGGAGCGGCGCGCATTGGTGATCCAGGTCTTGGCGCCGTTGATCACCAACGTGTCGGGGTCGTCCGGCAGCGCGGTGGTCGACATGTTTTGCAGGTCTGAACCGCCGCCCGGCTCGGTGAGCGCCATGGTGGCCCGCAGCTCGCCGGTGGCCATCGGCGGCAGATACTTGCGCTTTTGGTCGTCGGTGCCGAACAAGGCGAGCAGCTTGGCGACCACGGTGTGTCCGCCCATCGCGCCGGCCAGGCTCATCCAGCCGCGGGCCAGCTCCTGGGTGACCTGTACGTAGCATGGCATCGACACCGGAGAGCCGCCGTACTCTTCGGGAACGGCCAGGCCATAGATGCCGATGCGTTTCATCTGCTCGATCCACCCCTCGGGGTAGCGGTTGGCATGTTCGACTTCGCGCACGGTCGGTTTCACGTCGCGGTCGATGAAGGCTCGCACGGTGGCGACCAGCATCGCCTCTTCGTGGTTGAGGTCGTTGCTCACCTGTGTCATATTGACCGTCCATTCGACCGGCTGCCAGCATGTGGCGTTGTGACATACGCGGAAACCCGGCACGGCGGGCCATACTTCGACGATCTTTCCGTAGGCCAAGTATTCGACTGGGCGCCGTCATCGACCCTGTCGTTCGGGTTGGCCGCGGCGCATCAGGCGATCGTGGGGGACCGGCTGCGGTTGGCGCTGGATGCCGAGCTGTGCGCCGCGGTGGTTGGCGCCCCGGCGCTGTTGGCACACCCGAGCCTGGTGTGCAACGTGGCGATCGGGCAGTCCACGCTGGTGACCCAGCGGGTCAAAGCCAACCTGTTCTACCGCGGGCTGAGGTTTCACCGATTTCCGCTGATCGGTGACACCATCTATACCCGTACCGCAGTGGTCGGTTTGCGGGCTAACGCGGCCAAACCGGGCCGTGCCCCTACGGGTATGGCGGCGCTGCGGATGACCACCGTCGATCAGGCCAATCGGTTGGTGCTCGACTTCTACCGGTGTGCCATGCTGCCCGCCAGCCCCGGCTGGCGTGCTGATGGACCCGGCTGGGCCGACGATCTGTCGCGCATCGGCGCCGACGCGGTGGCCCCGGCTGTCGACCCGACCGCACGTTGGGACGCCGACGCCTATCGCAGCCGGGTACCCGGGCCGCACTTCGACATCGGCAGCTCGGGAACGCTGCTGCGCAGCACCGCCGACCTGGTTAGCAGCGCACCGGAGCTGGCCCGACTCACGTTGAATATTGCTGCCACCCATCATGATTGGCGCGCCAGCGGACAGCGGCTGGTGTACGGCGGGCACACCATCGGGCTGGCGTTGGCGCAGGCGAGCCGCCTGCTGCCCAACCTGGCGACGGTGCTGGGCTGGGAGCACTGCGACCACACCGGGCCGGTGCGCGAAGGCGACACCCTCTACAGCGAGCTACACGTCGAGTCGGCCGAGCCGACCGTAAATGGGGGGGTGCTGGGACTGCGATCGCTGGTCTATGCGGTCAGCGACGCGGCGGACGAACCCGACCGGCAGGTGCTGGACTGGCGCTTCACCGCGCTGCAGTTCTAACGGCTCAGCCGGCGCTGCCGGGGATGCCCTCGGTGCCGAGTGCGCCGGGGGTGCCGGGTGCGACGGGGCTTGCCGGGATGCCACCCAGCCCGCCGTCACCGCCGTCGCCGTGCCTGCGGTGTGCCCCGTCGGTGCCGTGCCGAACAGCGGCCGTCCGAACAACGTCTCGCTGGGGGCATTGATCAGATCGAAGATCTGCTGCATGGGTGCGGCATTGGCGGCCTCAGCCAGGGCATATGAGCTCGCACTTAGCCATTCAGAACGTCTCCATCGCTGGGCCAGCCCCACTGCACGTCTCGAGGGGCTGGTCGGTGCTGCGGCAAGCATGAGCTGCGCGCACCATGGTGGGGTGAGTTCGGCGCCGTCATCATTGGCCACACGATGGGGCAGTAGCGGGCTGGCGTACCTGACCGGTCTGCCGGGCGGGCCGCCTGACTTCTCTCGCGCCAACATCCTGGGCCGCGTAGAAACGATCGCCGCCGATGCGGCCACCCTGCTGACCGGACGGGCCGGGCTGTTACAACTGACGCGCCGGGGCCGCGTGTCGGCCGGCGGTGCCACCCAGTTGCTTGCGGCCGCAAACGGATGGCTCGCGATCACCCTGTCTCGCGCTGACGACGTCGATGCGATTCCCGCGCTAGTGCACGCCGATTGCGTGCCTGAAGATCCGTGGCCGACACTTCAGCGTTGGGCGGCCACCTGCGCGGTATCCACAATCGTCGAGCAGGCGCAGCTACTCGATATCCCCGCTGCGGCTCTGGCTGAGGCTACGGCCACACCGCCGCGGGTACGTCGTATCGCGCCACCAGGATCCCCGCGGGCGGCGGCCGGTCTGCTCGTCGCCGACTTGTCGTCGATGTGGGCCGGTCCCCTCTGCGCGCAATGGCTGGCTCGAGCCGGCGCAATCGTGGTTAAGGTCGAAAGCCCGCGCCGCCCCGACGGTACCCGAGCCGGCAACCGCGCATTCTTCGACTGGATTAACGGTGGCAAGCTGTCCTATTGTCTTGATTTCGACCAGTCCGCCGAGCAGCTACGTGCCCTGTTAGAGGTCGCTGACGTGGTGATCGAGGGATCGCGGCCCGCCGCGCTGGCGCGGCGCCGGTTGGGGCTTGACTATCTTGCGCCGCGACGGGGACGAATCTGGTTGCGGATCACCGGACATGGTCAGGCTTCGGGCCGCCCGGCGTTTGGGGATGACGCCGCGGTGGCCGGCGGCCTGGTCGGATCCGCTGCCGACGGGCCGGTGTTCTGCGGCGATGCGATCGCCGATCCGCTGACCGGTCTGGAGGCGAGCCTGGCAGTGGCGGAGTCGTTGAGCCGCGGCGGCGGCGAACTCATCGACGTATCCCTGGCATCCGTCGCCGCCACCTATGCCGCGTTGCCGGTAACCGCATCGGCATCGGCGCAGCCGGCCCCGCCCCCGGCGCCGCCGCCGCCGTCCAGGGCTGCAGCCGAACTCGGCGCCGACAATGCCATGGTGTACCGCCTAGTCAGCGAGAGACGCTGCCTGTCATGCTGATTCGGCGGGCCGCCATGCTTGACGGCGCAGTCGTTGATATCCGGGTGGGCGCTGTCATCGATGAGGTCGGCGACGGACTTGTGGCCCGGCGCGGAGAATGCGTGCTCGACGCAGGCGGTGGCACCGTGCTACCTGGCCTGTACGACCACCATGTGCACCTGCGTTCGGCAGCCTCAGCGCTCGATTCGCTGTGCGTCGGACCGCCTGCCGTTGGTAGCAAAGACCGCTTGGCTCAGCGCCTTTCGGAGGTCTCGCCGGGCGCGGATGGATGGATTCGCGCTGTGGGCTATCACGAGTGCGTTGCCGGGCGGTTGGATCGGGACGTCCTTGACGCACTGGTGCCCGAAATTCCCCTGCGTATCCAGCATCGCAGCGGCGCACTGTGGATCCTCAACTCTGCGGCATTGGGCCGCGTCGGCCTGCCTGACCACGTCGACGGTCGCCTGTCGAGCGCCGATCCGACCTGGTCCAATGCGCTGCCCCGGCGCCAGACCAACCTCGCGGAGCTGAGTCGCCGGCTCACCGCCGTGGGAGTTACTGGAGTCACCGACGCCACACCGGATTTGGGAGCCGACGAGATGGATCGGCTGACAGCGTCGCATCGCCGCGGCCAATTCCGACCGCGCGTGCGGTTTCTGGCGCCTGGGAAGATGATCCTGCGAGAAGACGGTCTTGATCTGGACGCCTTGGCGGCTTGGATCACCGAGTGCCACAACGTCGGCCGGCCGGTCGCGGTGCACTGCATCACGGCGGCTCAGTTGATCGTGACCATCGCCGCCCTGCGCGATGCCGGTCCGCATCCGCTCGATCGGATCGAGCACGCCGCCATTGTGCCCACCGACACCGTGTCTGACCTTTTCGATCTGGGCCTTACCGTGGTGACTCAGCCCAACTTCGTCGCCGAGCGCGGCGACCACTATCTCACCGCGGTACCCACCGCGGACCTACCACACCTATGGCGGGTTGCATCGCTGCTGAAAGCACGTGTGCCCGTTGCGTTTTCGACCGATATGCCATTCGGCAGTGGCGACCCTTGGGCGGCCATGCGGGCCGCGGCGCGTCGCACCACGCCAAGCGGCGCAGTTCTCAACGCACGAGAGTGTGTCTCAGCGCGAACGGCTTTGACGCTGTTCCTGGGGCAGCCGGATCAACCGGGCCGGGTACGTACCATAGCGGCCGGACAGCCAGGCGACCTATGCCTGCTATCGCAGGAACCGGCGGCCGCGCTGGCTGAGCTAGACGCCGATATGGTGACCGCTACCATCATCGGCGGTGAGATCGCCTACTTGGCAACCTGAGTGAGGGCCGGCGTCATGCGCCGGTAGCGGTGTCGCCGACACGTGGACGGCCAAGCTTGCCCGTTTCCGGCAGCGGGCAACGCCCCGGCCAGGGACGCGATGGTCTCACTCACCCAGTGACGCCCGAAGCTTGGGGTCAAAAAGTTTCGGTATGGCGAACCATCAAGCGTATCCGCGTGCTGCGCCACGGTATCGGCTAGTGACGAAATCTGGCCGGATTACGACTTTGCTGAGACAATCTGTCCGCCGGCGCCGTAATAGTTGGCAGTCTGTGGTGTAGGCGAGCGAGGATCGGGGTACGGATGGAGGTGCTGGCGCGTGCGGTCCCTGACATTGAGTTATCCGGGCGTGGACGTTCTGCCCGGTCGGGCACGATACGAGGGGCGTGAAGTGCTGGGGCATCTGTACGATCGGGCGCTCGATGGCGAACGTTGCTGGATCCGTCATGACGATGGTGAGTTACGGCCGTTGCCGACCCACCGTTGGTTGGGCAGCCGTTCCGCCGAGCAGGTGGTTGCCCCTGATGAAGTTGACGAGACCTTCGATGAGGCTTTCGATGAGGCAGTCGCCCAGATGTGCAGCGGGCCGACTATCGAACTGGGATGCGGCCCGGCGCGGCTGGTGGCGCGGCTGGTGCAGCGGGGCGTCCCCGCGCTCGGCATCGACCGTTCCGCGGCCGCGGTCCGATTAGCCGGTCGCGGCGGTGCCCCGGTCCTCCTGGGCGACGTGTTCGAGCCGCTGCCGGGCGTGGGTTCTTGGCAGACTGTCTTGCTGGTCGACGGGAATGTCGGCCTGGGTGGTGACCCGCTACGAATTCTGGGTCGGGCGTCGGAGCTGTTGTGCAGCGGCGGACGTTGTGTGGCTGAATTCGAGGCCCAGGCTATCGGTATCCGATCCCGCTGGGTTCGCCTGGAGTCGGCGCGCGATATTGGGCCGTGGTTCCGATGGGCGTCGGTTGGTGCGGACAGCGCCGCCAGCTTGGCCGCGCAGGCGGGTCTCACGCTGACCGGCGTCCGATTGGTCGCCGGTCGGGTGATCGCGATCCTGGTGGCCCGGTGACTGTTCCGGACAAGGATCTTCAACAAGACGCCGCATACGGCTTTCCGCAGCGACTTTGGCGCGCGGTGGAGCGACATCCACCACCGGGTCTGCGGCGCTCGGCCCGGTTTCGCAGTCCGCTGCGCGGCCCCTGGCTGACGTCGGTATTCGGGCTGGTGCTGCTGGTGGCGCTGCCGATCGTGATCATCACCGGGTTGCTGTCTTATATCGCCTATGCCCCGCAGTTTGGTCAGGCTATTCCGGCCGACGTCGGGTGGCTGCGACTGCCGGGGTTTTCCTGGCCCACCCGCCCGTCATGGCTGTACCGGCTGACCCAGGGCCTGCACGTCGGGCTGGGCCTGGTGCTCATCCCGGTGGTGTTGGCCAAGCTCTGGTCGGTGATCCCGAAACTGTTCGTCTGGCCGCCCGCTCGTTCCATCGCCCAGCTGTTGGAGCGGCTGTCGCTGTTAATGCTGGTTGGCGGCGTGCTGTTCGAAATCGTGACCGGAGTGCTCAACATCCAGTACGACTACATCTTCGGGTTCAGCTTCTACCAGGGCCACTATTTCGGGGCCTGGGTGTTTATCGTGGGGTTCCTGATGCATATCGCCGTCAAGATTCCGCGCATGATCGCTGGATTGCGTGCACTGCCGTTCCGAGAAGTGTTGCGTACCAATGTGATTAACACCAGCACCGAACGGCCCGATGCCACCGGCCTGGTGACCGCTGCGCCGGCCGAACCGACAATGAGCAGACGCGGGGCGCTGGCCATGGTCGGGTCCGGAGTACTGCTGATCGCGGTGCTCAGCGTGGGCCAGACCCTCGGCGGACCGGCGCGCGGCCTGGCCCTGCTGCTACCCCGGGGCCGGGGTCGCGATTTCCCGGTCAACAAGACCGCCGCAGCGGCCGGGATCACACCCGACAGCGTCGGGCCGGGTTGGCGGCTGGTGCTACGCGGTGGACCGTCGGAGGTGGTGCTGGAGCGCGCCGCTCTGGCCGGATTACCGCAACATACCGCGCGGCTGCCGATCGCCTGCGTTGAGGGCTGGTCGACGGTGCAGACCTGGAGCGGGGTGCGGTTGACCGATCTGGCCCGACTGGCCGGGGTGCCCACGCCGCGCGCGGCGCACGTGACGTCGCTGCAACGGGGCGGTGCCTTCGGCGCAGCGACTCTACAACCCAACCAGGTCAGCGATCCCGACGCGCTGTTGGCGCTGCGGGTCAACGGTGCCGACCTGCCACTGGATCACGGCTATCCCGCCCGGATCATCGTTCCTGCGCTGCCCGGTGTGCACAACACCAAATGGGTTGCCGCCATCGATTTCGAGCCGAGTTGAGATGCTAAGGCTGCCAGAGCGTTTCGGCTACTATTACGGCGCACGTTGGTTGCACCTGCTGACCATGCTGTCCGGTTTAGCGCTGTTCGGCTACATCGTGGTTACCGCTGGGCCGGCCACCCTGTGGAATCCGCAGACCTGGTGGCAGTCCATCGCCGTCTGGTTCGCTGCCGCCGTGATCGGCCACGACCTGGTGCTGTTCCCGCTGTACGCGCTGGCCGACCGGATGCTCCCAGCGCGCCCGCGCCGCCAACCAAAGCTCAGCGCCCGCAACCACATTCGAATTCCGGCCATGGGCGCCGGGCTGACCCTGCTGATCTTCCTGCCCGGTATCGTCGAGCAGGGCGCTGCGACCTACCAGGCTGCAACCGGAGAAACCCAGCAGCCGTTTCTGGGCAGGTGGCTGCTGCTGACTGCGGCGATGTTCGCCGTCAGCGCCGTCAGCTATGCCGCCCGGCTCGCCAGAGGGCACCGACAGCAACGAGCGCTCCGGACGACAGTGGCGATTAACCGTGGTTAGCGCCAACTAGCCGGGGTACGCTCCCCCCATGACGGCGAGCGGCCCGACGATGATGTCCCAGGTCAAAAGGTTGTTGCACGCCCGTCCGGGGGACTATCTGCTGGCGTTAAGCGTTGCGGGGGCCGCGCTCCCGGTGGTGGGCAAACACCTTGAGCCCCTGGGCAGTGTCACCGCGATGGGCGTCTGGAGTGTCCGGCATGCGCCGGAATTCATGTCCGCCCGGGCCAGGGAGTGGCTTAACCCGGGGATCAACGAGGCCCGCCGCCGCGACCGCGCCAGCACCAGCGAGGTTTCCGCGGCGGCGCTGCGCGGCATCGTGTCGCCCGCCGACCTGGAGCTCGAATGGCCGGCACCGGAGCGCATCCCGCCTGTTTGGGGAGCCCTGCGGCACCGTCGCTACCTGCATCGTCGTGGGGTCCACTACGGAAACAGCCCCGCCCAGCTGCTGGACGTGTGGCGTCGTAGCGACCTTCCCACCCAGCCGGCGCCGGTGCTAATTTTCGTCCCCGGCGGCGCCTGGATACACGGCAGCCGCACCATCCAGGGATACGCACTGTTGTCGCGCATGGCCGAGCAAGGGTGGGTGTGCCTGTCGATCGACTATCGAGTCGCGCCGCACCACCGCTGGCCGCGCCACATTCAGGACGTCAAGGCCGCCATAGCCTGGGCTCGCGCCAACGTCGACAAATTCGGTGGAGACCGCGACTTCATTGCGGTAGCGGGATGTTCGGCTGGCGGGCACCTGTCGGCGTTGGCCGCGCTCACTGCCGACGACTCGGACTACCACTGCGAACTACCGCAAGGTGCGGACACATCGGTTGACGCCGCGGTCGGCATCTATGGTCGCTACGACTGGGAGGACCGTTCGACCCCCGAGCGTGAGCGATTTGTCGACTTTCTGGAGCGGGTAGTGGTCAAGCGGACGATCATGCGTCACCCGCACGTGTTCCGCAACGCGTCGCCGATCGCCCGGGTCCATAAGGATGCGCCACCATTCCTGGTGATCCACGGCAGCCGGGACAGCGTCATCCCGGTGGGGCAAGCACGCACGTTCGTCGAGCGGTTACGCGCTGTGTCTCGGTCCCTGGTCGCCTACGTCGAGCTGCCCGGGGCCGGCCACGGCTTCGACCTGCTCGACGGTGCTCGCACCGGGCCGACCACACACGCGATCTCGCTGTTCCTCAACCACGTTCACCGCACCCGGAAACAGTTAGCTAAAGAGATCATCTAGGCACCTACCGGCTGTAAGGTCGCGCTATGACCAGGGGACTGCGGTGAAACGGCTCAGCGGCTGGGACGCTGTCTTGCTTTACAGCGAAACACCCAATGTGCACATGCACACCATCAAGGTCGCAGTGATCGAGCTGGACCCGGACAGCCGTGAACTCGGCATCGATGCATTTCGCGAGGTCATCGGTGAGCGCCTGACCAAGCTGGAACCGCTGGGGTATCAGCTTGTCGACGTTCCGTTCAAGTTCCATCACCCGATGTGGCGTGAGCACTGCGAGGTCGATCTCAACTACCACATCCGGCCCTGGACGCTGTCGGCCCCGGGCGGCCGGCGTGAACTGGACCAGGTGATTGGTCAGATCGCCAGTACCGCCCTGGACCGCAGGTACCCGCTGTGGGAGATGTACTACGTCGAAGGGCTGGTCAGCCATCGGGTGGCGGTGGTCGCCAAGATTCACCACGCGCTCGCCGACGGCGTGGCGTCGGCGAACCTGATGGCGCGGGGCATGGATCTGCTGCCGGGACCCGAAGGCCACCCGTATGTCCCGGACCCGGCTCCGACCAAGCGAGAGCTGATGAGTTCGGCTTTTGTGGACCACCTGCGTCACCTGGGGCGCATCCCCGCGACGATGCGTTACACGGCACAGGGTCTGGGGCGGGTGCGACGCAGTTCGCGCAAGCTTTCTCCAGAACTGACCCGGCCGTTCACCCCGCCGGCGACTTTCATGAACCACAAGATCACGCCCGAGCGCAGGTTCGCCACGGCGACGTTGGCGCTCGACGATGTCAAGCAGACCGCCAAGTTGCTCGGCGTCACGATCAACGACATGGTCTTGGCCGTGTCCACCGGAGCGCTGCGGAGCTTGTTGTTGCGATACGACGGCAAAGCCGAACCGCTGCTGGCCTCCGTTCCGGTGGCCTACGACTTCTCACCGGAGCGGATCTGCGGCAACCACTTCAGCGGAATGCTGGTGGCGCTGCCCGCCGACTGCGACGATCCGCTGCAAAGGGTACGAGTCTGCCGCGAAAACGCGTTGTCGGCCAAAGAAAGTCACCAGCTCCTAGGGCCGGAGCTGATCAGCCGATGGGCGGCCTACTGGCCGCCGGCGACTACCCAGGCGATGTTTCGCTGGATGTCCGGCCGCGACGGGCAGAACAAAGTGCTCAACGTGAACATCTCGAACGTTCCCGGGCCGCGCCAACGCGGCAGGGTGGGCGGCGCGCTGGTGACCGAGATCTATTCGGTGGGACCGTTGACCGCGGGCAGCGGGCTGAACATCACCGTGTGGAGCTATGTCGACCAGCTCAACATCTCTGTGCTGTCCGACGGCGCCACCGTCCAGGACCCGCACGAGGTGACCGAGGCCATGATTGCTGATTTCATCGAAATACGCAGGGCCGCGGGGCTGTCCGAAGAGCTTACAGTCGTCGAGCTGGCGATGGCTCAAGCTTGATCAAAGGCCTGATCTACACCCGAAGGAGCTGTGCAGCACGGTGAGCGAAGAGACCGGCACCACTGAACCCGAAGTCCTTGTCGAGCAACGTGATCGGATTCTGATCATCACGATCAACCGGCCGCAGGCCAAGAACGCGGTCAACGCCGCGGTCAGCCGCGGCCTGGCCGACGCGATGGATCGCCTCGACTCCGACGCCGCCCTCTCGGTGGGAATCTTGACTGGCGCGGGTGGGTCCTTCTGCGCCGGAATGGATCTCAAGGCGTTCGCCCGCGGCGAAAACGTTGTGGTGCCGGGCCGCGGCTTAGGATTCACCGAGCGTCCCCCGATCAAGCCACTCATTGCGGCGGTGGAGGGGTACGCCTTGGCCGGTGGCACTGAGCTGGCGCTAGCCACCGACCTGATTGTGGCCGCCCGGAATTCGGCGTTCGGCATCCCAGAAGTCAAGCGTGGTCTGGTTGCGGGTGGCGGGGGACTGTTGCGGCTACCCGAACGCATCCCGTACGCGATCGCCATGGAGCTGGCATTAACCGGTGACAGCCTGTCGGCTGAACGCGCCCACGAGCTGGGTCTGGTCAACATCGTGGCCGAGCCGGGTGAGGCGTTGCCGGCCGCGATCGCGCTGGCCGAGAAGATCACTGCCAACGGGCCGCTCGCGGTGGCCGCTACCAAGCGGATCATCACCGAGTCGCGCGGGTGGAACCTGGACAACAGGTTCGCCGAGCAGATGAAGATCCTGGGCCCGGTGTTCGTGTCCAACGACGCCAAGGAGGGCGCGATCGCGTTCGCCGAGAAGCGCCCGCCCCGCTGGACCGGTAGCTAGTGCGTCGGGCTGCGTCAGCCCCCAGGCTGCATAAATCCCGTGCTCGCGCAACGCTGTCAGCATCAGCTCCGGGCCCGGCCGAAAATGAAATTGGGGAAACCCGGGAATGTCGTTCGCCGAAAGCGATACGGTGTTGTCCGGAGCGCGGGCGATCCTTATGACTCATCGGGGAGGCTTGAATGGGTTTTTCGTTCGCGGTGCCTGAGGTTATGACTGCAGCGGCTGGGGAATTGGCTGGCCTCGGCTCGACGGTGAGCGTCGCTAACGCGGCCGCGGCAGCCAACACATTAGGGATACTGGCCGCCGCCGAAGATGAAGTGTCGGCAGCGGTTGCGGCGCTGTTTTCTGCCCACGGGCAGGCATATCAGACGCTCAGTGGGCACGCCGAGGCTTTTCACGCCCAGTTTGTGCAGGCATTGACCGCCAGTGCGGGCTCCTACGCCAGTGCCGAGGCTGCTAGCGCCTCACCACTGCAGCAATTACTGGACACGATCAACGCGCCGAGCTTGGCGCTGACCGGGCGCCCACTGATCGGCAACGGCGCCAACGGCGCCCCGGGATCCGGTCAAGACGGCGCACCGGGGGGCTGGTTGTTCGGTGACGGCGGCGCGGGTGGTTCTGGCATCGGGAGCCAAAACGGTGGGGCAGGCGGGGCAGCCGGACTGATCGGCACCGGCGGTGCCGGCGGGGTCGGCGGCAGCTCCCAAACATCGGCTGGGGGCGCAGGCGGCCAGGGCGGGGCCGGCGGATTGCTTTGGGGCAGCGGTGGATCCGGCGGCGCCGGCGGGACGACGGCCGTCGGCGCGACCGGCGGAGCGGGCGGCGCTGGTGGGTCGGGTGGATTGCTGGGCGCCGGCGGCGCCGGCGGAATGGGCGGTGCCTCAGATGCCAATGTTGGCGGAGCGGGCGGCGCCGGCGGGACCGGCGGACTGCTCGGCGGCTTAGTCGGCGCGGGGGGCGGCGCCGGCGGGGTCGGTGGGCTCGGCGGGACTTTGGGCGGTGTCGGTGGCGCTGGCGGCGACGCCGGCTTGCTCGCCGGCTCAGGCGGGTCCGGTGGGGCCGGCGGCGTTACCAATGGGGGTCCGTCGGGTGCGGTGGGCGGCAATGGAGGCAACGCCGGCCTGCTGGTCGGCGACGGCGGCGCCGGTGGGGCTGGCGGGTTCAGCACGGTCGGGGTCGGCGGCAGCGGCGGAACAGGCGGCAGCGCTGGTTTCGTGTTGGGCAGCGCCGGGGCCGGTGGATCCGGTGGGGCAAGCATGAGCGGTGATGGCGGGTCCGGCGGGGTGGGCGG
>NZ_VTZN01000179.1 GCF_008370645.1 Mycobacterium simiae | reverse complement strand
CCAGGTGTCGCGATC
This sequence comes from Mycobacterium simiae, assembly GCF_008370645.1. Classification (GTDB taxonomy): domain Bacteria; phylum Actinomycetota; class Actinomycetes; order Mycobacteriales; family Mycobacteriaceae; genus Mycobacterium; species Mycobacterium simiae_A. The sequence continues at coordinate 9,352 of NZ_VTZN01000179.1, read as the reverse complement.
AGCATGCTGGTGAGGGAGCTTGCTTTGAGTGCAATGAAATTCAGAGGGAACCGGCTGCACCAGAAGCAGCGCACGCTGGCCATCATGGGTGCCGCCGTGGTCCTCGTGGCAATCCTCGCAGCTGTTGGACACCTGGTCTTTTTCCATAGCTCCTCGCAGGAGGACGCATCCGATGAGGCCGGACTGTCGAGCGTTCCAGCCGCCCCCAAACAAACCGTGCTTCCGTTCGCCGTAGGGGATCCCGATGGGGTGGCGGTGAATGCTGCGGGCGATGTCTACGTCGCCGACTCGGCCAACAACCGGGTATTGAAGCTGGCGGCGGGCTCTGACAGGCAAACCGAGTTGCCATTCACCGGCCTTAACCGACCTGCAGGGGTGGCGGTCGACATCGGCGGCGCCGTCTACGTTGTCGACGCGTACAACAACCGGGTCCTGCAGCTGCCCGCTGGCTCGGACACACCGGCTGAGCTGCCCTTCACCGGCCTTAGTTCGCCTCATGGTGTGGCAGTAGACCGCAGCGGCAGCGTGTACGTCGTCGACTCAAGGAACAACCGCGTGTTAGAACTGCGCGCCGGCTCGAACACCCCCACCGAGTTGCCGTTCATCGGTCTTCGTCACCCACTGGGCACGGCAGTGGACGACGCAGGCGCCGTGTATGTCGCCGACAGTGAAAACAACCGCGTGGCAAAGCTTGCCGCAGGTGCTGCCGCCCCGGCCTACCTCCCGTTTACCGGACTCAACTTTCCCCATGGTGTGGCGGTGGACCGCAACGGCGGCGTCTACCTCACAGACTTGAACAATAACCGGGTGCTCAAGCTGGCGGCCGGCTCGAACACCGTCTCGACGCTGCTCTTTACCGACCTCAACTTCCCGTACGGTGTGGCAGTCGACAATGCGGGCAACGTCTATGTAACCGACTTTCACAAGCGCGTGGTGAAACTCTGGACCAGTTAGCGGGCTTCGCCGTCCGGGGGACTAAACGCGCCGGCCGTGCCGAGCTGGCTAGATCGGCTCCAGCCCGGCCATAAACCGTTGCGCCAGGTCCCGATACGCCTGCGGGTTGAGATTGACCCACATCTCGGCACCCGTTCCTGCTATCGGTCCCTTGACCTGCGCCGGAGCTCCGGTGACCAGCATCCCGGCCGGAACCTGAGTGCCGCCCACCACCAGCGAATGCGCCGCAACCAGGCAGCGGGCGCCGATTACCGCGCCATCCAGCACCGTGGCGTGGTTGGCAATTAACGCCTCTTGTCCCACATGGACCCCATGGATAACGCACAGATGCGCGACCGTCGCACCGGGACCGATATCGACCGGAATGCCGGGCGGCGCATGCAACACCGAGCCGTCCTGCACATTGGCGCCTTCACGCACCACGACGGGGGCGTAGTCGCCACGCAACACGGCGTTGAACCAAACCGACGCTCCGGCTTCGACGGTGACGTCGCCGATCAGCGTGGCAGTGGGGGCCACAAACGCGGCGGGGTCAACCCGCGGAGAGCGGCCCTCGAACGAAAATAACGGCATCGTTTACATATACCGCAACATGCATATGCAGTGGCCAGGCTCGCCGTCGTTGCATACTCCCACCCAAAAACTGTAACGTGTTCTAGTTAGTGTTTGCGATCTGGAGGTGACAGGGTGAGTACCGGCACAAGCAGCGTCGGCGTCCGGGAAATCGACGCCGGAACCTTCCCATCCAGGTATGCGCGCGGCTGGCATTGCCTCGGCGTCGCGACGGACTTCATGGACGGCAAACCGCACGGGGTAGCGGCATTTGGCACCAAGCTGGTGGTGTTCGCCGACTCGCTGGGTGAACTGAAGATCCTCGACAGCTACTGCCGGCACATGGGCGGCGACCTGTCCGAAGGCGCCATCAAGGGCGACGAGGTCGCCTGCCCGTTCCACGACTGGCGCTGGGGCGGCGACGGCCGCTGCAGGCTGGTACCTTACGCCAAACGCACCCCCAAGACCGCCCGCACTCGCTCTTGGGCGACCGACGTGCGCGGCGGCCTGCTGTTCGTCTGGCATGATCACGAAGGCAATCCGCCGGACCCGGCCGTCAGAATCCCCGAGATTCCCGAGGCCGCCAGCGACGAATGGACGGACTGGCGCTGGAACCGCCTCCTCATCGAGGGATCCAACTGCCGCGACATCATCGACAACGTCACCGACATGGCGCACTTCTTCTACATCCATTACGGGTTGCCGACGTACTTCAAGAACGTCTTCGAAGGCCATATCGCCTCGCAGTACTTGCACAACGTCGGCCGCCCCGATGTGGAGGGGCTGGGTACCGCCTACGGCGAAGCACACCTGGATTCGGAGGCGTCCTACTTCGGGCCGTCCTTCATGATCAACTGGTTGCACAACAGCTACAGCGGCTACAAATCCGAATCGATACTGATCAACTGCCACTACCCGGTGACCCAAGACTCGTTCATCTTGCAGTGGGGTGTCATCGTCGAAAAGCCGAAGGGCATGGACGAAAAGATGACCGACAAGCTGTCGCGGGTGTTCACCGAAGGCGTCAGCCGAGGCTTTATGCAGGACGTCGAGATCTGGAAGCACAAGACCAGAATCGAAAACCCACTGCTCGTCGAGGAAGACGGCGCCGTATATCAGATGCGTCGCTGGTATGAGCAGTTCTACGTCGATGTCGCCGACATCACCCCTGAGATGGTGGAACGCTTCGAGATGGAGGTGGATACCACTCGCGCCAACGAGTTTTGGAATGCAGAGGTCGAAAAGAATTTGGCGGCAAAGAAAATCGACGTGCCCGCCGAGCAACACTGACGCACATGAGCCCGCCCGACGATCAAGCGGTCCCCGACGTCGATCAGCTCGCCCAATCGATGCTGCTTTTGTATCGCGACCACCATGCTCACGGATCGCTGTCCGACGCCCACGACGCACCTCGCTCATGGTCTAAGACATGGGATTTCGCCAACGACCCGCAACGCGCCGCTGCCGTACGGGAAGCCAGCCGCGCCGACCGTGAGCGTTACCTGCGAGGTGGACTGCAGCCGGTGGATTGCCGTTTCTGCCATGTCACCGTGGCGGTGAAGCGGCTCGGGCCCGGACATACTGCGGTGCAATGGAATACCGAGGCTTCGCAGCGATGTGCGCATTTCGCCGAGGTGCGTGCGTCCGGCGGGGACACCGCGCGCGCCAAGGCCTGCCCAAAAATGGCCGACAGTATTGAGCACGCCGTCGCCGAAGGCTATCTGGAGCAATCCCGGAACGACACGGGCGAACTCACCTGACCACCGGGTCGACCGGTCCAGTGCCGGCGAACCGCGCGGCGCGCTTGGCCAGAAACGCATCGATGCCCTCGCGGCCATCCGCGCTGCCGGCACACTCCGCGATCAGCCTGCCCTCGATCTCCATCTGCTCTTCCAAGCCGTTACTGAACGACATCAGCAACAGTTTTTTCACCGCCGCCGCCGAACCTGTTGCTCCTGCGGCCAAATCGGACACAAGCACGTCGGTGCGGCTGCCAAGTTCATCGTCGGGCACCACCTCGGTCACCAGGCCCCACTGCAGCGCCTCGTGGGCCGATAACCGACGGTTGGTCAGCATCAGCTCCTGGGTGCGGCGAATGCCGATCAGCCGCGGAAGATAAAACGACGAACTGCCGTCTGGACTTAACCCGGCCTTGGTGTAGGCCATCATGAAAGAGGCGGACTCGGCAGCTAGCACCAGGTCGCCAATCAACGCCAGGCTGAATCCTCCGCCGGCGGCCACCCCGTTGACGGCGGTGATCAGCACCGCATCCATTCGCGCGAACGTCGAGACCGCCCGATGCAAGTCGTCGGCCATGCCCTTGACGAACCCTCTGGTGCCCAGCGGCGACGCCGTCATCGCCCTCAGATCGCCACCGGCGCAGAAAAACCGGCCCACCGCGGTCAGCACCACCACCTTGGTGCCAGCGACGTCACAGCGCGCCGCCGCGTCGGCCAACTCACGGGTCATCACGTCGTTCATACAGTTGGCCTCGGCCGGCCGGTTCAGCGCAATGCGGGTGATAGGGCCGACCTGGTCGAAAATCAGCGTCGCATAACCGGTCACGCGGGCCACATTATCGGGTCACCTGACCCGAATCCAATCCCTCGGCTCACAGCCCCGCGAACCGCTCCCTAACGGCTTCGGCAGTTAAACCGTAGTCCGCCAGCGTGTACTGATGCTTGGGTGCTCGCGCGCCGGTCTGGCTTTCCGCATGGATGTCCGCCATGGCCTGCCGCGCCTCCTCGGTCAGCGTCAGCCCGAAGTACCGGTAGAGATCGGCCACCGTGCCCAACGGGTCGGCAATCAGGTCGCGGTAGTCGACGTCGTAAAACTGCGCGGGGTCATACTTCGCCCGCGCGGTGTTGAACCGGCGCAAACCGCGCGACCAGGTGTCCATTGAATCGGCACCGATCTGGGCGCCAACGAAAACCGTCGACCACCCGTCGGAAGTATGCTGCGCCAACGAACACATCGAGGCCATGATCGTCTCCACCGGCCGGTGGGTCTGGATCACCAGCGCGTCCGGATAAGTCGCCATCAAAGCATCCAGCGCGAACAGGTGGCTGGGATTCTTGAGCACCCAACGCTTTTCGGCATCATTGAGCCCGATGAGCTGTAGGTTTTTGCGGTGCCGCCGATATGACGGTGTCCAGTCCTGCTGTGACAGCCACGCGGCGTAGCTGGGCAGGTGCGCCAGTGTCTCGTAAGACACCGAATGCAGCGACTGCCGCAGCAACTGCCAGCACTCCTCCAGCTCGTAGGCAGCCATGAAATGCAGGCCGGTATATCCGGGATTCTCCCGGTGGTGCTGGGTGAACTGGGCATCGATTGTGCAGTACAAGGGGTTTGACTCCCACGTGTCGCGTGGCGGGCGCGGCTGCGGGAATTCGGCCAGCCACATATGCAGCCCTTGATGAGCCGGGTCGGCACCGATGAGCCGGTGCAGCGCAGTGGTGCCGGTGCGTACCAGCCCGGTGACGAAGATCGGCCGCTCGATCGGGACGTCGGCGTAGTGCGGGTACTGCTTCCATGCGGCTTCGGACAGCAGCCTGGCCACCAACGCGCCGCGCAGGAAAAACCGATTCATCTTGCTGCCCAACACGGTAAGCCCGGCTTCGCGCCGGTAGGAGTCCAGCAGCACGCCCAGAGCTTCGCGGTAGTTTTCCTCGTCGGCGCCGAAGTCGTCGAGCCCGACCAGCTTGGTGGCCGATGCGTGCAGTTCGTCGACGGTTCCGACATCGGTGCGATCAGCCATCAGCTGTGATACTCCCCGCAGTTGACGTCCAAAGTCTGACCGGTGATACCGCTGGACAGGTCGCTGGCCATAAACAGGATCGCCGAGGCCACCTCGTCCTCCGTCGGCAGCCGTTTGAGATCGCAGTGTGCCGCGGTTGCTTGGTAGATCTGCTCCACCGTCGTGCCGTACTTGCCGGCTTGATGCTCGAAGTAGCCCCGCAGCGTGTCTCCCCAGATATAGCCGGGTGCAACGGAATTCACCCGAATTCCCTTCACTCCGAGTTCGGTGGCCAGCGAGTGCGACATCGCCAGCAGCGCGGACTTGGCCATCTTGTAGGCGCCGTACTTCGGCTGAGAGTGCCGCAGCACCATGGAGTTGACGTTGACGATCGAGCCATGGGTTTCGGCCAGCGCACGGGTGAAACCTTGGATCACACGCAGCGCTCCGAGCGCGCTGAGCTCGATCGCGTCTCGGATGTGCGTAAAGGTGGTGTCGGCCAGCGGCCTCATGGACGGCACCCGGAACGCGTTGTTGATCAGCACGTCGATCTTGCCGTACGCCTCCAGGGTGACGTCGACCAGGTTGTTGACCTGGTCGTCGGCGGTGATGTCGGTGCGCACCGCAATGGCCTGGCGCCCAGTGGCGATCACCTGTTTGGCAACAGCGTCGAGGCGGTCGGCACTGCGGGCGGCCAACACCAGGTCGGCCCCGTCGCGCGCGCACCGGTGCGCCAGCGTGGTGCCGAGTCCCGGACCGACGCCACTGATAACGACTACCTTTCCCGCCAGCAACCCTGTCATCGTCACCCCAGCATCCTGGCCGCAACTTGCTTTTGGCGCAGCGCAATTCGCGAGCGCCAGTCTTCCTCGCAGATCTTGTTGTGTTCCAGATACGGCAGCGCGGCCGGTACCGCATCAAAGTCGACCAGCTCGACATTCGGCCCATCGGCCGCGGTGAGCTCACCGGACAACCGTTGCCAACGGAACTGCAGGAAGCCGCGTCGATGGCCCAGCGTTTCGACCCAGTTGGTCACCCCCGGATTGCGATCAGCCACGACGATGCGGACCTTGCCGTCTGGATCTGCTTGCGCCTGAGTGTTGTTCAGCGAAGTCTGGTGGTTGATGTAGTCCAGCGAGATGTACCACATACTGCCCAGCTGAAAGCCCAGATAGGGAGCGTCGCTGACCGGCACCGTGATCACCAGCGCCTGGTCCGGGCGCAGGTCGAAGTGACCGGCCGATGAGTACTGAGTAGCCAGGCCGCCCGGGGTTAGCCGGGGCGCCGCCATGGTGTTAGCCGGAATATTCAGATAGAACCACTGCGGAAACTGTAACCAGGTTTTGACCCGGTTCACCAGTTGCTTGCCCGCTGCGGCATAACGCTTTTCGATGTTCTGGCGGGTTAGTGGCGGCGGAGCCGTGCCCGCGGTGTCCAGTCTGGAGATCGTCACCGTGCCGCGCTGCTGCGACCAGTCGCCGTAGACCTCCCGGATCACTAGCTGGCCGGGACTGGTCGGGCGCAGCTGCCACTGGAAGCTTCCGTCCGAGGCGATGTCAAGCTCACGGTCGTCGAACGCGGCTTGGCTGACGGGCACCTTGTCGTCGGTGTACTCACCGCCCAGCAGCTGGAAGCTCAGGTCGGTGGTGCTGCCGCGCCGGCCAGTGACTAGGTAGTCGCGATCGGGCTGCACCCGGGCGCCGAAGTAGAGGGTGTCAGGGTTGTCCAGGCCCATTTTGGTGAACGGCCCGGTGCCTGATTGCAGCATCGGATGGTCGCGTTCGTGGTCGAAGGCCAGGTGCACGCACCCGGCGATGCAGCCGGCCAGATATTGCAGTCCTTCGAGCAGGTCGGCCTCGGTCTCGATGTGCGGCGCGCCCATCACCAGCTCTTCGGCCTCCGCGATCGCGGTCGTCAACATGCCACAAACGGGACTAGAGATCACGACTTCGACGCTAGAACGTGTTCCTATTTTGAGTCAACCGCGAACATTTTCCACGCGTGGCGCGGGCGCTCACCGACGAAGCCCGCTAACTTCACGAGGTGCACTGGTTGGCCAGGGTTATCAGCGCCTGGCGCACATCCGGGTGGCGATTGAGGTAGTCGATGAGATCGGTACCTGACCCGGACGCCTGGGAACGGGCCGTGATTTCGGCCTTCACGTCGGGGTGCCGGTCGAGGTAACCCTGGACTTGTTCGGACGCCGTCTGGCCGAACGTGGTGTTGCACTGCTGGCTAGGGTCGGCATGGGCCGGCGCGGCAATGATCAATCCGGCGCCGACGCTCAGCACGCCAGCGCTAACCCAGCCGGAAATCCTCGGGGCAACCACCGGATTGCTCCTTTCCGCATCGACGCCAGTCCTTGCAGGCTACGCGTGGGGAAGCCGACGAGCCATACCGAAGAAGCCCCAGCTGCCCTGGCCGCCGTTCGGAAACCCTGAACCGCTGCTAGCGAAGAAGCCCGGGGTGCCGGCCTGCGTCTAGCCCGTCTAGCCGAAGCCCACAGTGGTGTCCGGTCGGTGCCGGCCAAGCCGAAGCCGGCGTTGATAGCACCAGGGCCGGCGCCGGCGCCGTTGCCGCCGCCGACTGATAACGCAGCGCATGCGCCCCAAACAGCGCCGCGATTTGCCCCGATACCTTATCTGCGGTCGCGGCCGCAATCTCGGTGGTCTCCGCCGCCGCCGCACTGTCCTTCCCAGTCGCCGAAATGAAGTTCATATTGTCAATTCTTTTGATAGTCGACACGAGCGGACTTACGCGCAGACTCCGAGCCGATTTCGGTCGGCAAGAGTCAAAGGGGCATCACGCAGCGCCTCGGCCAAGCACTATCCGCTTGGGTCGAGGATTTCTGCGGTGAAGCTGTCCGCAGTCAGCTCGCCGACATCGCCAACGTGTTTGCCTGAGCCGTACGGTGTGTGCCAGTCTCAGTTTCCAAAGCCCGACCGGTCAGCCGTTGTGTTGAAGCCACCCGAGGTCCTGGCGCCGGTGTGGAAGAAGCCGCTGCTGATCGGTGCGGCGTTGCTGATACCCGCATTGAACATTTCGCGGTTGCCAATGCCCGACGCGGACGAGGCAGTAACAGCGTTCTGCCAGCCAGAGTTGCTGGTGCCGGCATTCTGACTACCCGAGGTGGCGTCGCCCGAATTGAAAAAACCCGAGCTGATCGTGCCGGTGTTGCCGAATCCCGACACCGTTCCGGGCCCGACGCCAATCGCTCCGATGGCGGTGTTGACGTCGCCCGCGTTGAACAGCCCCGTGTTCACGTCGCCCGAGTTCGCCCAGCCGGTGTTGACACTTCCCGAGTTGAGGTCACCGGTGTTCAGGGTGCCCGAATTGAAGTTGCCCGTGTTCAGGGTTCCGGTGTTGAAGCTACCCGTGTTCACGGTGCCGGTGTTCCCGAAGCCGAGATTCGCCAAGCCGCCATTGCCGGCGCCGGTGTTTCCACCTCCACCGTTGAAGAAACCCGTGTTGATCCCGCCCGAGTTGCCGAAACCGGTGTTATGGCCCGGCTGGAAGGGGCCAACGAGGGAGCCCGAGTTCGCAACGCCCACGTTCAAGTTGCTCGAGTTGCCGATGCCGACGTTGCCGTTGCCGGAGTTGAAGAAACCGATGTTGTTGTTGCCCGAGTTGAACAACCCGATGTTGCCGCTGCCCGAGTTCAAGCCCCCGATCCCCACCTGATTATTGCCGGTCAGCCCGATCCCGAGGTTGTTGTTCCCGGTATTCCCAAAGCCAATATTGCCGACACCGCTGTTGGCGAAGCCCCGGTTGGAGCTCCCCGTGTTCCCCAAGCCCTGATTGCTGATGCCTGTATTGCCAGCGCCGACGTTGGCGTTGCCGGCATTGCCCAGGCCGTTGTTGAAATTGCCGGTATTACCGAAGCCGACGTTGTCGTTACCGAGATTGCCGAGGCCCACATTCCGGCCACCATTGACGCCCTGCCCGAAGTTTCCGAACCCGACGTTGCCGCTGCGGACGTTGCCAGCTCCGACATTATCGCTGCCGTTATTGCCGCCGCCGATATTGCGGTCCCCGATGTTTCCACTACCCAGGTTGGTGCCGCCGGTGTTGCCGTCACCGACGTTGCCGCTGCCCTTGTTGCCGTTGCCG
>NZ_VTZN01000178.1 GCF_008370645.1 Mycobacterium simiae | reverse complement strand
GGTAGCCGTGCAGCAGCGCCGGGCTGTTGGCCATCACTCGAGTCAGGTTGGGAACCGCGCCCACAGCTTTTTTGACGGCAGACAACGCCGTCACCTGTTCAGGCGAGGCTTTCTCGTCGGTCACGAGGGGCAGATTGTTCATAGTTTCCTCCACGGTGTCGATCTGTTGGGACCGCGCCGGCGGGAGCGCGGCGGGTAGAGTTTGGACACCGCGGCATGCTGCCGCGTTACACCGCCGGTAACCCGATCGCCGGTGCAGTGAAGGATTCGACACGCAGTGGCTGTAATTGCGCGAACCGTCGCCGATGAGCGATGGGCGACCGAAGCCGATCTGATCGCGGCGCTCAAGGCCGGTGACGGACACGCGTTTCGCGCCCTAGTGGAAACACTGCACGCGCCGCTGGTAAGGATGGCCAGCGTCTACGTGTCGCGGGCAACGGCCGAAGACGCGGTGCAGGACGCCTGGGCCTCGGTGGTGCGTTCCATCGCCAGGTTCGAAGGCCGCGCCAGCGTTCGAACGTGGGTGTTCCGCGTGGTGCTCAACCGGGTGCGAACCCTGGCCCGAAAGGAGGCCAGCATTGTGCCGTTCGCGATCGCCGGGCCGGAGGCCGACCCACACCCATCCGTGGATCCGCAGCGGCTAATCCATCCCGAGCTTGGTGCCCACCATTGGCGCGACGTGCCCGCCCGCTGGGAATTGCTGCCCGAGCAGCAGTTGATGTCGGCAGAAGTCCGCTCGGTGGTGATCGACGCCTTACAGAAGCTGCCTGGTGCTCAACGCGAGGTGGTTGCGATGCGCGATCTGGAGGGCTGGTCGAGTGCGGAAACGTGCGAGGCCCTGGGTATTTCCGCGGTCAACCAGCGAGTGCTGCTGCACCGTGGCCGCACCGCCCTGCGCGCCGTACTGGAGGAGTATTTCCATGACCACTAGCGACGACTTCGTGACCAACGAATTGCGCATCACCTGCTCGGATGCGGTGGCGCTGGTGACCGAGTACCTCGAGGACGCGCTTGCCGAGTCAGACCTGGATCGCTTCGAACAGCACACCCGCGGATGCCAGGCCTGCCGGGTGTACGTGGACCAGATCCGGCGCACCATCCGGATCGCGGCAACAGCGCGCGACGAGTCGGTGCAGATCCGGCCCGCCAACTTCGACGCGCTCATCGCCGAGTTCCGCCAACTCGGTTCGGACTGATCTGTAACACCGCGCGCCGTAGGCGAGTCCATACCGATGCACGCCCGCGACCAGCGGGCCGCTCTCGGAAGGCATTGCCATGACTCGCAACCAACTCTTCGCCTACGCCTCTGCGGTGATCTACCTGGCCGCCGGCGTGATCGGCTTCGCGGTGACCGGGTTCGCCGACTTCACCGGCCACCATCACGCAAAAATCGTGATCCTCGCGGTGAACCCCCTGCACAACGTCGTTCACCTGGTGCTGGGGCTGATATGGCTGGGCGCGGGGCTCATCCCCTCGATCACACGCAAGGTCAACGTCGCTTTGGGTATCGGGCTGCTGGGCGCGTTCGCGCTCGGCGTAAGCGGCCTCGCCGGCTTGGTCAACATCCACTCCGTGGGCGAACCCGACAACTACCTGCACCTGATCTACGGCGCCCTGAGCATCTTCGTCGGTTGGAAACTCGCAGACACCCACAACCCCGCGCGGCCCAGTGGCAGTCTCATCTCATCGTCGCGGTGAAACCTGCTGCGGCTGTGCCCTGACCGTGATGGCTGGCGGGCGGGTCGTCTGCGACCTGGTTGCAGACCCCCGCCGTCCAGCATCCCGCACTGCCACCGGCGGCACCGGCGAAACCGCGCGGTGCCCGCAAACGTCGGTGGACAGCACGAACTCATGACCACGTGCTCGCATCGCCGTCTTGACTACCTAGGACGAATCGTCCTAGCCGACCCGCACACCAAGTGACCTAGGAGGATCAAATGTCCGCGGATTTGTTCGAGCCGTTTCGGCTCGGTGACTTAACGCTTGCCAACCGGATGGTCATGGCACCGATGACCCGAAATCGCGCCGACCGCGTCGGCGTCGTACCGCCGATGACGGTGGCTTACTATCAGCAACGTGCCAGCGCCGGTTTGATCATCGCGGAATCCGCGCACAGCTCTGCGGACGGTGTGGGCTACCCGTTCACGCCGGGCATATATACCGACGCCCAAGCCAAGGGCTGGCTGCGGGTCACCGACGCGGTGCACTCCGCGGGAGGCCGGATCTTTCTACAGGTGTTTCACTGTGGGAGGATCTCGCACCCTAGTTTGCTGCCAGGGAATGCGACCCCCGCGGCGCCGTCAGCCCAGCGTGCGGCCGGACAAGCCATGACATATGCGGGTATGCAAGATTTTGTTACTCCGCGCGCACTGCTGACCCGCGAGATTCCCGGGGTCGTAGCGCAGTTCCGGCATGCCGCGGCAATGGCCCAGCGGGCTGACTTCGATGGTGTGGAAATACATGCGGGCAACGGTTACCTCATCGATCAGTTTCTGCGCGATGGCAGCAACCACCGAACCGACGCGTACGGGGGAACCGTGCAAAACCGTGCGCGGCTGTTGGCCGAGATCCTGGACGCGGTGTGCACGGAGTGGCCGTCGCGGCGGGTGGGGGTGCGCCTGACACCGGAAAACAGCTTCAATTCGATGGCTGATTCCAACCCGCAGGAGCACTTCGAATACATCATCCGCGACCTGGGCCGGCACGACCTGGCCTATGTGCATGTACTCGAGGGAGACATGACCGCAGATGTGGAGGCCGGCGGCATCGATCGCCGCGCGACGACCAAGGCGATGGACTATCGATCGCTGCGCGCGAACTTCGCCGGGACCTACATCGCCAACAACGGCTATTACCTGGCCCGCGCCCAAACGGCACTGCGCCACGGCGCCGCCGACCTCATCGCTTTCGGCGTGCCGTTCCTGGCCAACCCGGACCTGGTGCGCCGATATCGGGAGGGTCTGCCGCTAAACGACGCGGATCCGTCGACGTTCTACGGCGGCGGTGAGGTCGGCTACACCGACTACCCCCTCTATCGCAGCACATACCTTCCAGCTGCTTAACCCGCAAGAGCCACTGATCCAGAGCGATGCCATGAGGGCATGACCCGCGATCACGTCGTCCGGGTCCCGGATCAGTTGCCGCGCAGAGAAAGAGAGTTCGATCATGGCATCGCAAACACGCACCGGTGGCGTGGTGGTGGGCCCCGCGCGGACCGCGGAACTGATGCCCGTCTTGGGGGCTGGCGGCTGCGTTCTATCGGGAGGAGGGTTTCACCACTCCGCCGCGAGAGTTGCAACACAGCCTTGGGGAGCTACTCGATTCGGCCGACGCGCGCGTCGCGGTCGCTGAGGGCCGCGACAGCAAGATCGTGGGCTTGGCGATCACCACACTGAGCTTCGGGCTCGAACAAGGCCGCATCGCCGAACTTGAGGACCTCTTCGTGCGGCCCGCTGCGCGGCACGGCGGAATCGGCGCCGCACTCATCGACAGCATCAACTGGGCCCGATCACGCGGCTGCCGCGCGCTCGAACTCGTGGTCGCACCCACCGGCGGCAATGTCGCTCGTCTACACCGCTACTACGCCAGGCACGGTGTCACCGACGTGGGCCGGCGACTCCTCAGCAGCAATCTCGCCCGCCAAGCCGAATGACCGCGTTTGAATGATCGGACGACACAACGCTATGAGTACGGAATCTGTCGGAAGGATCAACGACACGGCTGATGTCGTTATCGTCGGTGCCGGCCTGGCCGGGTTGACCGCGGCCCGAACGTTTTCCTGCCGCGGCCGTGCAGACCGCCGCGATACAGGCCAGGCAGCGGGTGGGCGCGCCTGGACCAAGCGAGACGCGCTGACGGGGCACAGCTTTGAGATGGGCGGGATGTTTGTCGATGCCGGCCAGCGTGTGATCAGCGCCGCACTGCGCGAATACGGTCTGACGACCACACCGGGTGCCAGGCGTCAACAGCACCGCCTGGACCAACGGAGGGCGGCGCAGCGCACCGCTGCCCGTGCCCAGCGCTGAACTGCCCGACCGGGAACACGCCGTGCGTGCGTGGCAGGACGCCGCAGCCGACCCCGACGACCCTCGGCTCGACATGCTCAGCGCCGCCGATTATCTCGGTCGCCTCTACCACACACGCGCGACCTGCCCGACGCGTTCTTCTCCGAACAGGGGTGGCCGAACTCGGGCCACGGCGCGTCGATATTCGCCCGCGCGATGTAACGCTGCGGGTCAACGAAGTGTCCAATCACTACCCGTCGCTTTTCGTGCGGCGAGGTTCCAACACCCAATGGACAGAAAGAAGACCCATGAACACTTCGTCTACCACCTCACCCAGCCTGGTCAATACCGCCGGCGCGAGCGGCTTCGCCCTCGACGGCTTTGACCCCGTGGCGTTCTTCACCGACGAGCAGCCGGTAAACGGCGATCCCACCATCACGGCGAAGCATCAGGGCGCCTTATACATGTTCGCCACCAAAGAGCACCAACAGCTGTTCGAGCAGAACCCCGAAAAATACGCTCCGCAATATGGAGGGTTTTGCGCCTTCGGCGTCTCGGTTGGTGCGCTGTTCCCGGTGGACATCGTCAACACCTGGCAGGTGCGTGACGGCAAACTGACAGTGATCTTGAACGCGGAGCTTCGCAAGGAATTCGACAAGGACCATGAGCAGAACGTGGCCAAGGCGGACAACAACTGGCCCGGTCTGGTCAGCGAGCACGCCAAGTAACCCCAGCGTGGGCTTGGCGGAAGTCCCAACGCAGTTGGCTTCCGCCATCCCGGCGGGCTCGTGTCCCGCCGGGGGGTACGCCGCGGAAGCGAACTCTGGAGTCAACTGTCGGGCGCCACAGCACGGGCCGCGCGACTACATGTTCGACAACCACATCGAAATCGGCCATCACAACGCGCTCGAGTTCCGGCCCAGCATGACCACATCGAGGCCGAACTCCACCGCGACGGGCATCGCCCGCTGCGCCTCCCCGCCCACCCAGAATCGTTCCACTGGATTGGATTTGTCATTTGACGTGGGGCAAATCGGCGTCGCTTCGGCGGCGTAGCGTGGGGGCCTCGCGGGGCGACCCAGACTCGCGCGACGGCGAATGACGTTCGGGCGCAGGCGGCGTCGGGCGGTCGGTTCAGGTTTCGACGGGCAGTCCGGCCAGTCGCCATTCGAGCATGCCGTCAGTCAGGCGTCGTACCGCTCGGCCGTGGGTGTCGGCGAGGCGGACCGCGTCGGGGGCCATGACGCAGTAGGCGCCGCGGCAGTAGGCGACGATGTCGGTGTCTGCGGGCAGTTCGGCCAGTCGGGCGGGTAGTTCGTCGAGCGGGATGCTGATCGCGCCGGGGATGTGTCCTGCCTCGTATTCTTCGCGGGGCCGCACGTCGATGACGGTGACCTCGCCGTCAGCAACGCGGGTCAGCAGCTCGTCGCGGGCGACGGCTTCGTTCTGGGAGCCTAGCAGCGCGGCGGCGGTCGTGGCGACGTCGGCGAGGTGGTGGTCGGCCACGACGCGGATGCGGGCGAACAGGTCGGCGACGTCATCGCCGGCGAGCCGGTAGTACAGGCGGGTGCCTTCGCGGCGGGCGGTGATGAGGCCGGCCTGTTTGAGTGTTTGCAGATGCGCCGAGGCGGTGGTCAGGTTGAGCCGCGCCGCCCGTGCCAGCGATTCCACGGTGCGTTCCCCCTGGGCGACCAGGTCGATCAGCTCCAGGCGCTTGCCGTGGCCCAGGGCCTTGCCGACGCGGGCAATCTGCTCGTACAGAAGGCCACGGTCCGCCACCACCTCGCTATTGCCTTTATCCATGGTTTTATGGAATATTGGATCTCGGCTCATGAGGTCGAGTGTAACCAACCCAGAGAAGCGAGTTGTCGACGTGAAGTTCCTGTTCGTTTTGCACGACCCGCCGTATGGCACCGAACGCAGCTACAACGGGGTGCGCTGGGCGCGGCAGATGTTGGATGCAGACCCCGGCAACGAGGTGCGGATCTTCAACTTCGCCGATGCCGTGGCCTCGGTCACCGCGGGCCAGACGGTGCCCAACGGCTACTACAACCTGGCGAGGATGACGACCGCGTTCACCGCCAAAGGTGGGGTGATCGGCAACTGCGGGGCCTGCATGGACGCCCGCGCCATCAGCGAGGACCGGCTGGTGTCTGGTGCCCAGCGCTCCTCGATGGCCGAACTCGCGGAGTGGACCGCGTGGGCCGACCAGGTCATCAACGTCTGAACCCCGGCAACACCAATCCTTATGGAAGAGAGCTGACTCCGATGAACAGAACCGTTGTTGTGGCCGGCGCCGGTGTCGGCGGGCTCAGCGTCGCCGACCGATTGCGGGCCATCCTGCCCGAGCGGGACCGCATCGTGCTGGTGGACCGCAGTTTCGATGGCACGCTGGGGTTGTCGTTGCTGTGGGTGCTGCGCGGCTGGCGCAACACCGACGAGGTCCGGGTCCGCCCCACCGCGGCGGCGTTGCCGGGGGTGGAGTTCGTCGCGGCCACCATCGAGTCGATCGACACCGCGGGCCGTGGCGTGCGCACCGACATTGCCGGTGTGATCGGCTACGACGCACTGGTGATCGCCTTGGGCGCGGAGCTGGACACCGCCAAGGTTCCCGGGCTGGCCGAAGCCCTGGCCTCTGACGTGGCCGGGCAGTTCTACACCCTCGACGGGGCGGCGCGGCTGCACGATCTGGTCCAGGACCTGAAGCGGGGACGGGTGGTGGTGCTGGTCGGCGGTGTGCCCTTCAAATGCCCGGCGGCACCGTTCGAGGCCGCGCTGCTGATCGCTGACCAACTCGGCGATAGGCACAGCAGCGGTGCGGTGTGGATAGACACGTTCACGCCGGACCCGCTGCCGATGCCGGTGGCCGGTCCCGAGGTCGGCAAGGCCCTGGTCGGGATGCTCGAATCCCGCGGCGTCGGATTCCATCCCGGCAAAACCGTCACCGCCGTCGACGCGGCTGCGCGGACGCTGCGCTTCGCCGACGGCGGCAGCGAATCGTTCGACCTGCTCGCGGTAGTACCGCCGCACGCTCCAACGGCTGCCGTCGTCTCCACCGAGTTGGCGCTGACCGGGTGGATCCCGGTCGATCCCGCCACCCTGGCCACGACCGCATCGGGTGTGTGGGCGATCGGCGACACCACCGTGTTGACGTTGCCCAACGGCAAACCGCTGCCGAAGGCAGCGGTGTTCGCCAAGAGTGAGGCTGAGGTGGTCGCCTACGGTGTGGCCCGTCATCTCGGCTACGAGGTGCCCGAATTGGCGTTCACCGGCGAAGGCGCCTGCTACGTCGAGGTCGGCGGACATGAGGCGGCCAAGGGCGCGGGCAACTTCCTCAACCCGCCTGCACCGTCGGTCACCCTGCACGAGCCGTCACGCGAATTCCACGAGGAAAAAGCCGCTGAGGAGCGCGAGTGGATCGCCCGCTGGAACACGGTGACACCGTGAAGCCACGCCCAATCTACTTGGACGACCAGTCCACCACACCTCACTCGCCGATGCGCCGGCCAGAGGGGCCGGCGTGCCAGGCGCATCGCCTGGGTTTATACCCTGCCCAGGTAAGGATTATAGCCACCTCGCGCGGGCGGAAGGTCTTCCCCGGTCGCCAGCACGCTTGATAGCGCTCTCTGAGTGTCGATTCGGCGGGCTGCGCCCACGACGTCGGGCAGGCCCTCGCGCATCTCGGGACTTTAGTCCCTACCCCGAAGGGGTATATAGGTGGCATCGTTCCGAGCATGACGCAGACTTCACAACCCATCGAACCGCCCGCAGAAGAGCAGCCCCGGCACTCGGATCGATCTGATCGGCAGGGCCGGTTGGATCAACTGTGGGCCGTGGTGGGCATCACTGCCGGTGTCGTCTTCGTTGTGGCGGTGATCTTTTTTTCGGGATTCTTTTTGGGTCGAGCCACAGACGGGCCGTATGGGGGTCAACGGATCTCCGACGGCGGGGGCGGGGGTACCTGCCCGATGATGGGATCCGGCGGAGGCATGGGCCCCGGCATGACGGGCCCGGGAGGATCGATGGCCCCCGGGCAAACGGCGAGCCCGACACCGCAGCCGACGCACCACCCATAGCGCGACGCAAGCCTAAAGAACGGCAGCGCGATCACTTTCGTAGCGCCATCTCAACTCACTCAAGCCGATGTGCTGCAACCTCAGGAAAGGCGTTAGGAAATGATAAAGAAACGAGGGCATCGGATCGCCCTTGCAACCGCGAGCGTGGGGGCTACGGCAGGGTTGATGATCATAGCGCTTCCGCTGGTTCCGCAGGTAGGCGCCAATCTCGACAATGCGGCGTTGGCCGAGATGGGTATGGCGGCCCAAATGCCCCACCACGTAATGCGCTATGGTGCGATCGCTTATTCCCCGAGTGGTGCGTGGGGTAGAGCGCTGGGTTACAAGTCTCAGACGCTAGCCGACCAAGTTGCGTTGGGGCGGTGCGGCGAGCAGGACTGCAAAGTGATCGTTGGCTTTAGATTGTGCGGCGCGGTCGCTTATGACGGCTCGACCTACGTGGGAGGAAGCGGCGCCACGCGCAGCGCGGCCGAAGCTAGCGCCTTGAACAGCCTGCCCGGCGGCAAGATCGTCAACTTTGGGTGCCAGCAACACAACAGCTAGCAGACGTGATCAGCAGCCGGTCACGGTTACCTCGCCGCGAAGCCGCTGAGCCGCGTCGTCGCAGGGAAGAGCCAATTTCGGCGCCCATCGCCGGTGGCCGGCCTTGCCCAGCGGCACTTTAAACCAGGTACCAGCTGGCCCGTAGTCGAAGACACTGCTTAGTTCGGTGATGTCGTCGAGCAGGCTACGCAGGCTCAGCACCGCTGACTGGGGCGACCGCCGCGGAGATGGTTCGCCCGGCGGCCGGCTGCGGCGCATTGCCCTCGCCGGCCGCGGGTGCGGTTCGATGTCAGGTAGCCCTCGACGCAGGCCCGGTCCAGCTAGTTGAGGCTAGTCAAGTGTGGGTGATGGGCCGGTGAGATATTCAGCGAACGGGAGCGGGTCGTTGACCGGGGATTCCACCTGTTCCATCCCGCCCGAGCCGACTAGGCCGATCCGGAAACCGGCGAAAGTCTGCCCCTCCCGCAGCGGCATCCCGGGGTAACTCCCGGATCTGCCGCCGACACACAGCCGCCCAGGTCGAGGCGTGCCTCAGCGGTGTCGGCCTGGTCGCTGGACCGAAGACGCTTGGCGTACAGCGCGGGGGCGCGCTCACAGGCGCGGACCCCCCCGCCGCAACCACGACACCGCCACCCAAGCCTCAACCGCAGCCCGCACCCGCCATCCGATCGTCGCGACGCGATCAGCGGCAGGTTCCGTATCACGGTGCGAGCCTGATAAAGCCAGGCGGCGTGGGTCGCGGAGACGGTTCCACCGGACCGCCGCTGCCGCCACCGCCGCTGCCGC
>NZ_VTZN01000177.1 GCF_008370645.1 Mycobacterium simiae | reverse complement strand
AGCAGCCGCATCCCGGCCGCGGAGTTGGTCATCGGGGCAATCGCCGCGGCCTGCGCGCGCGCCTGGTCGCGGATCGCGCCGGCACCGGACCGGCCCGCCGCGGCTGCCGCGCCACCCTCACCGGCCGCCTGGCCCGACTCGGCGTCCAAGCCCGCCACCGCAGCCTGCAACTGCCCGTACGCTCCGACGGCGGCCCCGGCGCCAGTACCCAGCCCGCCGCCCCCCGCCGGCGGCGGCGGCACCGTGCCCCCCGCGCCGGCGGCGGCGATCACCTCAGCACCCTCGGCGCCGGCGCCGGGAAACAGCTCATGCGCGCGGCTCAGCAGCCGATCCACACCCGCCACGAACTCCGAAGCACTCACCCGCACAAACTAACCCGTCCGAATCCCCTGGGCCACAGCCAAGCACCGGAACATGCTCACACCGCGGGCACCTGTACGTGCACACGCGTGCCCGATCCCGCGGCATCGAGAGTTGGGACGACCGTGAATCAACAGCTTTCGGGCACCTGTATGGCGCCGGCTTCCGGCACCAAGCAGAGATGGGCAGCCCAAGGTCTATCGCGAGATCGCCTACAGCACTTCTTGACTCGCCAGTGAAGCCGACGACCGCTGCGCGGTCCGGGACACCCCCACGACAGCTCGCTAGGCGAAATCCCTCATGTCGAGAGTGAACATCGCCAGCTCCAGCTCTTCGGCTGCGCACTGCAGGGCTGTGGCCGTCTGGGCCATCCAATGCAGGTAGACGCAGTACCGATACGGGCTCCAATCGTAGGGCTGGCCAGTTCGCCGAACCAGGTAGGGCATACCGCTGAGTGCATGCACCCTACGGGCAAGAACTCTGTCCAGGATGAGCGCGCCGGGTGTGGTGAAGTACAGAAACTTGGTAAAGAACGCTGGGCCCAACCCAGCGATCCGTGCCCACGGCTCTTCGAGGGCTGCTGCGCGGGATCTGGGTTCGTAGCCGCCGTAGAGCATCGCGTAGCCGGAGATGACGTCCGTGGCAGCGTTCTGTGCTGCGCGGCGCAGTAGATCGTCGAGGCGCCCGCCGGCCGCGTTGACGATCTCCCGGTAGCGGTGAGGGCCGTAGCCGTTCGATCCGACACCCCAGAGGTAGGAGGCAGCGAAAACCTCTGAGTAGCAGCCAGTTTCGGCGATCTCAAACACCTCGCCGCGCGAGATCGAATCCCGGCCCGCAAGGGCGGCGGGCAGCAGCCCCGCCCAGCTACGAGGGTTGAACTGGATGCGGTGACCCCGCACACCCGGCTCTCCGAGTCGCTCCCGTGTTGTCTGCACCCATGGTCCAACGCGTCAACGCGATCGATGCGCAATGAGAAGTTGCGTGCTTCCTGCTGGGCCTGCTCGTCATGCTCGTAGGTCACGCTTCACTCCATTCCATCGCCACTGATCACCCGAATGATGCTGCGACAAGGTGAGCGTGCAGCGTCAGTACCGTGGCCGGCCATCACCGTCGAACCTCGCGATGACAGGGCCCTTAGCCCGAAGTTCTACGGCTTAGCAAGAACAGTGTCATCAAGCTGCTCTGTGATGCCGGCGTTCCGATCCGTCGCCAAGGCCTGACCGACGAGCAGATCGACGAAGCCATCAAGCTCTACGAGTCGGGGTGCCGGTTCCTGTCAGATCCGCGTCGCGCGACTACTCCGTGTCACCGACGAGTACGGCGAAGCGGGCGCGTCCGGCCGGGCGTTCGGGTGCGGCGACCTACGCGGAGTTGCCGTCGGAGAATCCGTGGTGTCGGCGACTGGCGCGCGGCAATTCACGCCGTCGATGCTGAGCACTCCTGAATCGCAGTCACCGTGAAGGGCCACGGCAAAGAAGTGGAATTCCATACCGCATAACACTTTTCGTGCTACGAGCTGTACTCGAGCATCGCCATGCGCACGCCGGCCACCCACGCCGCATACACCACATCAGCCAGGACCGCCCCCGATCGCTGCCAACACACCAGAGTTTCAAGCCGCCGGCAGTTGACGAACAGCTTTGTGTAGGTGCGCAACTGGTCGGGATCCTCGACACCGTCGAGGCCGGGTCGCTGCGCACCCATCAGCAGTCGCGCCGAATCGTATTCGGCGCCAAGGGCCGCCCACTCCTCCGGCTTCGGCCACCGCCGCGCCACCAGCGCACCCGCGACCGACTGAGCCAGCGGCGACAGCTCGTCGCCGCTGCCGAAGGCCACCCGGCGCGTCAGCTCCCGGCAGTAGTCGTCGACCGCGGACTCCGGCGCGGCCTTCAAATCGGCGTACAGCGCCGCGTCCACGGTCTGCAAACGATGCGACCGCGACGGCAGCAGCTCCGCCGCGGGACTGTCGGGCCCGCCATGCGGCACACCGATCGCCACCTCGCGCACGCCCGACCCGGGATCGGCGAGGTATTCCGACGGCCACGCCCACGTGGTGGCCACCGCCCCCACCACATCCCCGCGCGCCCGCGCCGCACGCACCGCCTTCTCGGCCGGATTCACCCAGCCCAGCCACCGCGCATCGAAACCGCCGTCGAAGCCCGCCGCGATCGGCATCGTCTTGCGCACGTACACCCCGGGCGGGATGTAGCTGGCACCGTCGTTGGTAGCGACCCACAGCGTCGGTACTCCCGCGTTGCGGCCCACCGCCACCGCCCAGTCCAGCCCGGCGTCCACCACACAGGCCGCGGCCGCCAACTCCGCCACCGCCGTGCGGGCCAGCTCCAAGTCCGACTCCGCCTCGTCGCGGCGCAGCGAGACGGCGTCTCGCCGGCCGGCCACCGAGACCACCCCAGCCCCGGGGGGCGGGGCGGACGCGCCGCTGCCCTCCGCCGGCACCGGCGGTGGCGTTGGCACTGATCCCGCTGCCGGCGCCGATGGTGCCGCGGGCGGGAACACCGATCCGTACGGCGCCAAACCGCCCGCCGGCATCCCGGTCGCCGGCGCCGGTGAAGCCGGTGCGGGCGCAGAAGCCGCAGCTGCCGCGGGTGCGGCCACCGCTGGCGCCTGCGCCGGCGCGGCGAGCGGTGTCACCGGCGGCTGCGGCGCCGGCGGTGCCACCGGCGCAAGCCCGCCCGCGGCCGAGGCACCCGCCGCCAACCCCCTCCCGAAGTCCGCGCCCAGCGATGACAATGACGGCGAGGCCTGCACCGCAGGCATACTCAGGCTGCCGGTAGGCGCCATGCCGGCGCCCGGGAATCCGCCAAGGCCGCCCAGCAGCCCCTGCAATCCCGGCATCGAAAACCCACTGCCGCCGCCAGTCGGCACACCCGGCAGTGCGGGCAGTCCCCCGCCCGACCCCAGCAGTGACGGCAACGGCCCAGGCACCAGCCCCGAACGGCCGTCGGTCGACGGGTCGCGAGCTAGGCGTCGAGGTGCCCGCGCTACCTCGCCAGGTCCACCCGACGATGCATCTGCCCCGCGACCCGGGCCGGTTCCGTCCCTAGCAGGTGGGTCGGCGGGGTCACTCGACCGATCCGCCCCTAGCCCAGCTTGTCTAACTTTCGGGCCTTCGCCCGCTGGGGCTGGAGCTAGTGAGAACTGCGACGTGAAGAGAAGGGTGTCGTTGGCGACATGGGCGTGCAGCTCAGCTGAATACGTCTGGATCATCGCGCGGTGCTTGCTGAGAATCACCGCCACCTGCGCGATCGACTGCCCACTGCCGCTGCGGAGAAATGCATTGACCTCGGCGTGGGCGGCGTCGCTTTCCTCGGCCATCTTGCGCTTCGTGCGCTCGACATCGCCCGCCGCTCGTGCCAGGAGTCCCTTGGCGACACCGCAGACGTCAGCCTGCGCCAATCGGGCAGCCTGGGCCTGCTTGTGAGCCGCCTCAGCTGCCGCCGCGCCCTCCCCGGCCGTCCAGTACGTGCTGAATACCTGACTCGCGTAGTGGCCGGCTTCCTGGGCCTTTTGTTCGTGAAACTTCTCCTGCTGGGCCAGCTTTTGCGCGTCGTTGGCCAGCCGCGTCTCCGAGTCCACCGGCCAGACGAACGGCCCGAAGAGCAGTTCGGCAAACAGACCCTGCGGCTTGGGGTGATCTCCACCGATGTGCGGCAGCTTGGGTACGCCGATCGTTCGGACAGGTCTTGTCGACTCCACTAGGCGCAGCAGCTGCGACGCCTGCGCGTTATTGCGCTCTGTCCACCCCGACACCTCGCCAGCCCCGGGCCCCGTTATAGCGGCCATCCTTTATTGCCGCGGCAGCCCGCATGAATCGGCCATCGCGTAAATCGCATCGTTCGATACGTCCGTTAACCGGTTGAGTTCGGGGGTTGGTGTGTTCCCCATTGCCGCGGTGGTCACGTCCAGGGTTGCGCTGACATATGTCCGAGCTGCTGAGGCGACATCAGTTGGCACGGCTGGAACGAGCGCATTCTGCACCGCCGAAGCGCTATTGAGTGCACGCAGGGTCAAGGGAATGTTCAGGTTCCCCTCGACCCGGAAGCCGCCTTTTCCTTCTTGCCCGCGAACCCCTTCGTCGAACACATGGCATAAGTGTTGTTTCGCCGAGGCCATCTCGCCCGGACCGAACTGCGGTACGGCCGGAGCCGGCGATGGCGAAGGGGATGCCGTCGGGCTCGCTGCGCCCGCATGTTCACCGCGCATCGCGAAATAGGTGACCGCCGACCCGACCGCGGCCGACAGCCCGACCACCAGCGCCAGCACCATCCCCGCCCATAGCCAGCGTCGACGCCGCGTCGGGCGCAGACCCGGCTCCGGCTGCGCAGGGGGGGCCGACATCGGCGGCGGAGTAGACATAGTCACCGACGGTGATGCCTCCCTTGACCACGGTGAAGTGGTCGTCATGTCCAAACCATCCTTACGTCTCTACGTGCTCAGTGCGCCCGAGTTGGCGGCCTCGGCGGCCTCGACCGAAGCAACGCTGACCTCGCGGTTCACCGTGTTGACGGCCACCCGGATCTGCGCACTGGCTTGCCGCGCCGCCTGCGCGGTCCCGATCGCGCTCACCAGCGGTGTGGTGTAGGCCCCTACCGGCAGTCCGCCCAGCCCCGATCCCGGCTGGGTCGACGCTGAGGCATCCGAGCTCGACAGCCCGCTGCGCGTACTCCCTGGATCCATCTCCATCGCGGTCACGGTCGAAATCGTACAGTCGACCACCGGCTTGCACACTTGTCTCACCAGCGCCAATCCCAGCGCCAATCCCAGCCTGTGCACTCCGGTGCCTCCGGTCAGGAGGCGACTATCCGCCCCGATCCCATGTCTTCGCATTGCCGGTGGACCTGGTAAGTGCCGGGAGCGACGCGGAGATATCCGTGTTCAGGTTGCCCGACAGAGGCAGTCGAGCGGTCGGGAACGGCGAGCTTGTGGAACGGCGAGCCTGGCGGGCGAACGACGTCGCAGGCTCCGTCACGAGCCCGTGACTAGCGTTCGACACGATTGCCCTCCATCCGATCGCCTGGCCGCGATGCTATCGGCGGGCACCGACAGACCGGCGCCTACGATCAGCCGCTACCCCGGCAGCCGCAATCGCCGGATGGGTGTCGGTCTGCTGTGCGAGGATCATCTCCGCCGGATAGGCGAGCGGGAGGAGGGCCATGGCGAAGGGCGAACACATCTGGGTGACAAGGCCACTGGGCTATACCCACCACGGCATCGACTGCGGCGACGGCACTGTCATCCACTTCACGGGTGAGCCGGGCAAGAAGAGCGATGCCGCCGTTGCCCGCACCACGATTGGTGATTTCGCGCTGGACTCGATCGTTCACGTCCGCGAGTACAGCCGCAAGGACGACGTTGTCACCGTAATCGGCAGGGCCGAATCCAAGTTGGGTAGCAGGGAATACAACCTGGTTACCAACAACTGCGAACACTTCGCCACATGGTGCTGCACTGGGAAAACAGCCAGCCAGCAGGTACGGATGGTCGGTTCGCTGACGACATCGGGAGCTGCGGCCGCGACGTCACTTGGCACCACCGTAGGTGTTGTCTCGGCGGTCGGATCGGTGGCCGGGGTCAGCGGGGCAGGACTGATGTCGGGGCTGGCAACCGCCGGCCATCTAATCGGCGGGGGTGCCGCCGCGGGTCCCCTGGCACTGGCGTTGGCACCGGCGGCCTTGTCGGTCGGCGCGGTGCAGATCGGGCTGCGCGGTGACAAGACGCTGCCGAAGGCGGAAAACGACGCGCGTCGCGACGGGCGTGTTGCCTCGGTGGCCGGGGCCGCGGCGGCGGGCGCCGGAGGAATGGCGGCGATCACCGTCGCGGGCACCACCGGCCTGAGCGCCGCGGGAATCACCAGCGGATTGGCCGCCATCGGCGCTGGTGTCGGCGGCGGCATGCTTGCCGGAACCGTCGCGGTGGCCGCCGCCCCGGCAGTGGTGGCGGGCACCGTCGGATTGGGCGCATACCTGGTGTCGCGCAAGATCCGCGGCATCCGACCCAGGAAGTGGACGCCACCGCCGCCCGACTGCGCCGCGCCGGCCGCGCCGGGGTGATCCCCGGACGGATAGGTCCCTCCCGACAGCGCTGGCGACCGATGCCGACGATCGGGCTACGTTTCGGCCCTCGGCGGCCGATCGCGCCGAATACGGCGACTGCGACGGCGGCGCCGGCGGGGCAAACCTGATGGTCGCGGCGTCCATCGACGACCTGTGCTCATCGGCGGAATCGACGCAATACGTCCTTGGCCGCCCTTCTCGCACCGCTAGCCAAGGTCCGATCCACTGGCATTTCGGCTGCCATCGGGTCGGAGCGACCACCGCGGATCAAGTCCCTGACTTCGCGGAAGGCCTCGACGCGCGAGCTCACCAGGTCGACCGAGTCGGAGTGCTCGGCTGGAGGTGTGAGTTCGGCGCCGCTCAGCAGCGCACGCAGCCGACCACCGACAACGTCGCGCTTCTGCGCCACGCGCGACTGCTCGCGATCATCCCGAAGCATCTGATCGACCTGTTCGGCTCTGCCGACACATTCACACAGCAGCTCCACACGATGCCGGGCAGCGCTTTCGAGTTGCTTCAGTCTGCGTTTCGCATCTTTTAGAAGCCGGACGTCATCGGATGAAGGCTTCGGAATAGAGGAATAGTCAGCGACCGTTGTGCGGATTTCCATTGCCAGACTCAGGGTCTCGGCGATCGTGGCCACGTCGGCGCGGAAGTCCAAATCGGCCGGTTCGCCTAGCCAGCCTGTTCGAGCGGCCTCTGTTGCCAGGATCGCATTGACCGCCGCATCGGCCTTATCGAGGAGCTTGAGTCCTTCCTTGCCGTATCGGTCGAGCCGTTCGCGTTGCCGCAGCTCTTGCTCCCGCATCTCGCGGTCCCGCTGCTCAGCGAGGCGCCTGGCCTCCCGCCGCCTTAAGTCCAATCGACGTCGCTCCCGTGTTTCAGCGTGTTTCCGCACCCCGCGCCGAAAGACTGCCCAGGCAGCGACGGGAACGACCCACCACACCCCGCTAGTCGCTGTCGCGACGTACACGGCAGTGCCGATGGCCACCACTGCAAGCAGGAAAATTGCGGTCACCTCCGCCGTCGACATCCGGGGGGGTGTCGGAGAACGAAACAGGGAGGTGCCGTACCCGCCATCGGACAGGCCCGTTCCGACGGCCACTACGACGAACATGATGATCGTCGACAGGATGGCGACGGCGAGCACTCCATAGATCATCTACCACCGCCCTTCCAGCGAATCGTCTCATCGAACGAGTCGCGCAGGTGCCATCGTAAGAAGCGGCAATGACATCTCACTGCGAGGAGTGCCGCTCGTCGCCATACCCTTGTCCATGTCCGCTGTTGCATCACCAGCGTTGGCCCAGCAGAGGGGTCGAGCAAGCACCCTGGGTATGTCCGTGTCGGTCCACGATTCGGCAGGCCAGCAGATGCGGTGCAATCCGGCGCTGACTGGCGGCCGGGCTCGGCAGGACGGCCGGCCGCGGTGAGGACTCGCTACCCATCGCCTTCCGTGCCCGCATACATCGCCTCGAGTTCCCGCCGTTGCAGGTCGCGGCGCAGGCCACGGACGTAGGCGTGGGTGGCGCGCGCCCGCTCGAGCATGTCGGGCGGCCAGTCGGCGATCGGCGGCAGCGTCACCATGACGCCGAGAATCCGCTCGCGGCGCTCCTCGTCGTCGGTGCGATCCGCGATCTGGCCCAGCAGTGCGTGGAGTTCGGCATCGGCCGGGTCGATGACGTCATCGGAGTCCACGGGCCAGACGCTAGCCATCGACACCGACACGCGCCGTCGATCAGGGCGCCCGCCGCAGCTCCGCCAGGATGCGGATCGCCCCGGCGCGCTCCTCATCGCCCAGCCACGGCAGCATCCAGATCATCGCGTCCTCGATCTCGCGCGCGGCGGCGGTGAACTCCGCCTGCATCGCCTCGCGCGCCGCCTGCGGGATGCCGTCGTGGTGAGCGGCGAAGGCCTCGCGCATCCGGATGACTCGTTCGGCCATGGCGAAGCGTTCTTGGGCCGCCGCCGCGGCGTCCGGGCCGGCGCGCGCGGCCGCAGGGCCGGCGGCGGCGGTGGTGCCGGCCAGCACGCGCGGGGCGCCGCCGTCCAGAACGGCGTCGATGCTGCCCGGCTCCCACTCGATCGCCCGTTCCAGCGCCCGCCGCATCCGCCGGCTCAGCCGCCCCGCGCGGTTGGTCTCCACCGCGCGGATGGTCGCCACCGACAGTCCCCCCCGCTCGGCCGCGTCCGGCTGGGTCAGCTTCAGCCGCCGGCGGCGCAGCCGCACCTCCTCGCCGAGCCGCTCCCAGGACATGACCCACATTTTGCCCGACGAACCGCCAGAACTGGCCATCCGTTCCGCCAAATCAGCCAAAACAGCGCTGCGCTCCCCGTGCCGCCCGCACGTCGCCGGAGCGGTCACCGATGACCCCGTGACATGCGGCGATGGCCGGTGTCACCTCCGGTCGCACCCGCATCGGCCCGCCGCATACAGCCGATACTAGCGGTTAAACCGCTAAAACCGCTAAAATATCTGTTAGGTTATCGGTGCTTCACCGCTCTGAGACTCGGCGAAGCACCGGGCCACCCGGTCCGCGCTACGACCAACACACACCACGGGAGGACGCCATGACGACCACACCACCGCCCGCCGACGAGCGGCCCTTTGCCAGGCCCTTCGCGTCCTTCCAGATGCGCGCCGAGGTCCGCCTCTTCCACACCACCGAGGACCTGCCGTGCCAGCAGGACCCCGAGCTGTTCTTCCATGCCCCCAAGAGTCAGCGCGCCATCGCCCGCTGCGCGGACTGCTCGTTCCTTGGCCGCTGCGGTTACAACGCGGTGGCCGCCGGCGCCACCCACGGCGTCTGGGGTGGCGTCCTTCTTCCCGGCCTCTACACCCGGCAGCTCAACGAGATCTACGCCCGGCTGGCCGAGCAGTTCGAGCGGCGGCGCCGCATGGAAGTCGGGGACGTGGCCGTGGCCGCGCTGCCCGACCTCGATCGCGACCAGCACGGTGCCGGCGGCGGTGGACGCCCCCTGCCGCACGCCGGCGCCGC
>NZ_VTZN01000176.1 GCF_008370645.1 Mycobacterium simiae | reverse complement strand
GACCACCGACTCCCGATCCGAAAGCATGTTCGAATACTAACGCGGGCTACCGACATTGATTCGGCCGCGGCGACGGTTCTAACAAGAGTGATTGCCCTCGGCAGCCCTCTACGGCCCCGACGCAAACCTGCCGAGCGAGGTCCCGCGACTTGTCGGCACCGAGTCCTACACTCGCGGTGCCTCGACACACTACAGCTTCGGAGGGAGGTCTCCAGGATGCGATTCCTGCACACCGCCGACTGGCAGTTGGGCATGACCCGGCATTTCCTGGCCGGCGATGCCCAGCCGCGCTATTCGGCAGCCCGCCGGGACGCGGTTGCCGGACTAAAGACACTTGCTGCCGAAGTGGACGCCGAGTTCGTGGTCGTGGCCGGTGACGTTTTCGA
The DNA here is from genome assembly GCF_008370645.1 of Mycobacterium simiae. Classification (GTDB taxonomy): domain Bacteria; phylum Actinomycetota; class Actinomycetes; order Mycobacteriales; family Mycobacteriaceae; genus Mycobacterium; species Mycobacterium simiae_A. Next base: position 9,086 of record NZ_VTZN01000176.1, on the reverse strand, counting down.
ACATAACCAGCTTGCTCCGCAGGTGATCGGCCAATCCCTAGAGGTCATGCGCGCCATCGGTATTCCGGTCTATCTGCTGCCGGGCAATCATGACCCGCTCGACGCGTCGTCGGTATACACCTGCGCGTTGTTCCAGGCAGAATGTCCCGACAACGTTGTCGTGCTTGACCGGCCTGGTGTGCACGAGGTCCGGCCGGGCCTCCAGATTGTCGCCGCACCGTGGCGATCAAAAGCCCCCACCACCGACCTGGTCGCCGAGGTGCTGGACGGCCTGTCCGCAGCCGATGTCACCCGGCTGCTCGTTGCCCACGGCGGCGTCGACGTCTTGGATCCCGACCGCGGCAGGCCCTCGCTGATCCGGCTGGCCGGGCTAGAGCGTGCGCTAGCCGACAGACTCATTCACTATGCCGCCCTTGGCGATAAGCATTCGCGCACTCAAGTCGGCGACAGCGGCCGCGTGTGGTACTCCGGTTCACCGGAGGTCACCAACTTCGACGATGTTGAAGCAGAGCCGGGTTACGTCCTGGTTGTCGACATCGACGAGACCGACCCGAAGCACCCGGTAACCATCGACGCCCGGCGTGTTGGCCGCTGGCGGTTCCTCACGTTGCACTCTCACGTCGACACCAGCCGCGACATCGCCGATTTAGACATGAACCTTGACCTGATGACCGACAAGGAACGCACCGTAGTACGGCTGGCGCTGACCGGCTCGCTAACCGTCACCGACCGCGCCGCCTTGGATGCGTGCCTGGATAAGTACGCGCGGCTCTTCGCCTGGCTGGGCCTGTGGGAGCGGCACACCCAACTGGCGGTGATGCCCGCCGACGGCGAGTTCTCCGGCCTCGGCATCGGGGGCTTCGCCGCCGCAGCGGTCGACGAACTGGTCCACACTGCACGCACCAGCGACGAATCCGGGGTCGACGCGCAAGCGGCTCTGGCGCTGCTGCTACGTCTTGCCGATCGAGGCGTCGCATGAAACTGCACCGGCTGGTCCTGAGGAATTACCGCGGCATCGCACATCGGGAAATCGAGTTCCCCGATCACGGCGTGGTAGTGGTATACGGCGCCAACGAGAGCGGCAAGTCGTCGATGATCGAGGCATTGGATCTCCTGCTGGAGTCCAAAGACCGCTCGACGAAGAAGGAGGTCAAGCAGGTCAAGCCGACCAACGCCGACGTCGGCTCCGAGGTTACCGCCGAGATCAGCAGCGGCCCTTACCGTTTCGTATACCGCAAACGCTTCCACAAGAGGCCCGAGACCGAGCTGACGGTGCTGGCGCCATGCCGCGCACAACTGACCGGCGACGAGGCGCATGAGCGGGTTCGAGCCATGCTGGCCGAGACGGTGGACACCGAACTCTGGCACGCCCAGCGCGTGCTGCAGGCAACCTCGACTGTTGCGGTAGATCTGTCCGGGTGCGATGCGTTGTCGCGCGCGCTCGATGTCTCCGCGGGCGACGATGCGGCGCTGTCCGGTACCGAGCCGCTGTTGATCGAACGCATCGAGGCCGAGCATTCCCGCTACTTCACCGCAACCGGGCGGCCCACCGGAGAGTGGGCCGCCGCGATTTCGCGGTTGGCCGACGCCCAGGCTGCGGTCGCGGAGTGCGCGGCTGCGGTGGCCGAGGTAGACGATCGGGTGCGCCGGCACGCCGAGCTGACCAAGCAGGTGACCGAGCTGGCGCAGCAACAGCTTGCTGTCACTCCTTGGCTGACTGCTGCGCAGGCCGCGGCCGACGAGATCGCCGCGCTCGCCAACGAAGCTCGCGAAGCCAGGCTCATCGCCGCGGCTGCGGCAGCAACCAGCGCTGCGTCGACCGGAGCCCGCACGCGACGGCTGGCCCTGGTCGCCGAAACCGAAACGCGCGCAACGAAAATCGGCGCGGTGCAGGTCGAAGCCCAGCAAGCCGACGCAGAGCAGGCGAAGGTACGCACTCAAGTCGAGGCCGGCGACGCCGAAGTCGAGAAAGCCGCACACCTCCTATTAGCCGCCCAACGCCGCGTCGATTTCGCTCGGCGCTCATTCGACTCGATCGTCGGCCGCGAGGAGGGTGACCGGTTAACGGCGCGGCTGGTCAAGGTCGACAACATCAAACATGAGCGTGACCGCCTTAGGGCAGAACTATCCGCAATCACGCTGACCGAGCAGCTCATGCGTCGCATCGACGATGCCGCAGCAGCCGTCGATCGAGCGCACGGCCAGCTTGCGTCGATCTCCGCGGTGGTGGAATTCAGCGCCGCCGCCGACATCGAGCTTGTCGTGGGCCAGCAAAGGGTGTCGCTATCTGCGGGCGAGCGCTGGTCCGTCACGGCTGCCGGCCCCACTGAGGTGCAAGTGCCAGGTGTCCTGACGGCGCGAATCACCCAGGGCGCGACTGCACAGGAGATCAAGGCCAAATATACTGCCGCTCAACAGGAGCTGACGGATGCCTTAACGGCCGGGGGCGTCGCCGACCTAGCTGCGGCACGGGCCGTTGACCACCGTCGCCGTGAACTGAAAAGCCACCGTGACCAGCTGAGCGCCACTCTGGCCGGCCTGTGCGGCGACGAGCAGGAGGACCAACTCCGCGCTCGGCTGGGGCAACTGCACGCGCGTCAACCCGTCGAGCCGGATCTTTTGCCGACGGGTGCCGTGGCTGCCCGCGCCGAACTCGACGCGGCCGAGACAGCCCGCGCGGCCGCCGAGATCGAGTGCGAGACCCGGCGTCAGGCCGCGTCGGCGGCCAATCGTCGGCTCGCTGAAATATCCACGCGAGCAACAGTTTTGCAGCATCAGTTGGCAACCCAGCGCGCCGAGCTTGACGCGGCCCAGGCCAGGTTGACGCAGGAACGGGCCTCGGTCAGCGATGCAGCTCTTGCCGCCGCGGCCGAGGCGGATCTGCGGGCGCTGCACACCGCCGAGCAGCGGGTAGCTGAACTGGCTGACATGCTCGCCGCCAGGGCGCCTGAGGCGGTATCCACCGAGCTCGAAGAAGCCACCGCGGCCGCAGAGTCGTTGCAAGACCGCCACAACGACGCCGTTAGCGCACTGCGCGAGGTCAGCATCGAACTTTCGGTATTCGGCAATGAGGGCCGCAAAGGCAAGCTCGACACCGCCGAGACCGAGCGCGAGCACGCCGCCAGCCAGCACGCCCGCGTCGGCCGCCGGGCCAGGGCGGCGCAGCTGCTGAGGTCGGTAATGGCGCGTCACCGCGATACCACTCGCTTGCGTTACGTCGAGCCCTACCGGTCGGAACTGCACCGGCTCGGTCGCCCGGTGTTCGGGCCAACTTTCGAGGTCGACGTCGACAGCAACTTGAGAATCCGCAGCCGCACCCTGGACAACACCACCGTGCCGTACGAGTCATTGTCCGGCGGCGCCAAAGAGCAGCTCGGCATCCTGGCCAGGTTCGCCGGCGCCGCACTGGTGGCCAAGGAGGACACCGTGCCGGTGGTGGTGGACGATGCGTTGGGGTTCACCGACTCGGATCGACTGGTGAAAATGGGGGAGGTGTTCGACACAGTGGGTAGCCACGGGCAGGTGATTGTCTTGACATGCAGTCCTGACCGGTACGACGGTGTCAAAGGCGCGCACCGCATTGATCTGGGCGATCACTAGGCACAAAGCGGGGATGGACGATGGACATTCAGTGCGATTACGTAGTGGTCGGTACCGGCTCGGCTGGGGCCGTGGTGGCCAACCGGCTCAGCTCCGATCCGGCCACCTCGGTGGTGGCGCTGGAGGCGGGACCGCGTGACAAGAACCGCTTCATCGGCATTCCGGCGGCGTTTTCCAAGTTGTTCCGCAGCGAAGTCGACTGGGACTACGTGACCGAACCGCAGCCTGGGCTGGCGGGTCGCCAGATTTATTGGCCCCGGGGCAAAGTGCTCGGCGGCTCCTCGTCGATGAACGCGATGATGTGGGTGCGCGGGTTCAAAGCCGACTACGACGAGTGGGCGCGACGCGCCGGCCCACATTGGTCGTATACCGAAGTGCTCGGGTACTTCCGTCGCATCGAAAACGTCAACGCCGCATGGCACTTCGTCAACGGGGACAACAGCGGAGTAACCGGTCCGCTGCTTATTTCCCGCCAGCGCAGCCCGCGGCCGTCGACCGCGGCCTGGCTGGCAGCGGCACGACAGTGCGGGCTGCCGGCTGCCCAGCCGAATTCCGCTGAGCCAGAAGGGGTTAGTGAAACTGTTGTCACACAGCGCCGGGGTGCACGCTATAGCGCCGCCGATGCATATCTCAAGCCGGCAATGCGTCGCAAGAACCTCAGCATTATCACCGGCGCGACCGCGACCCGCGTCGTCATCGACGCAAACCGAGCAGTCGGTGTGGAATTTCAGCGCGAGGGCCAAGAACGCGTCGCCTACGCCCGCCGCGAGGTCGTACTGTGCGGCGGCGCCATCAACAGCCCGCAGCTACTTATGCTTTCCGGTATCGCAGACCGCGATCACCTCGCCGAGCACGGGATTGACACCATCTACCACGCACCCGAGGTCGGGCAAAACCTGCTCGATCACCTGGTCACGCCGCTGGGTTTCGACGTCGCCGGCGATAGCTTAGCCGCGGCCGAAAAGCCGGCGCAGGTGCTCAACTATCTGCTGCGGCGCCGCGGCATGCTCACTTCCAACGTCGGCGAGGCATACGGATTCCTGCGCAGCCGCCCGGATCTGGAGCTGCCGGACCTCGAGCTGATCTTTGCCCCTGCGCCGTTTTACGACGAGGGTCTGCTCGTCAAGCCGCCCGGACACGGTGTCGTGTTCGGACCGATTCTGGTTGCACCACAAAGCCGCGGCCAGATCACGTTGCGATCCGCCGACCCGGGCGCGAAGCCGGTTATCGAACCGCATTACCTCTCCGACCCAGAGGGGGCTGACCGCGCGGCCATGATGGCAGGTTTGCGGATGTGCGCCCGCATCGCCGAAGCGCCGGCACTCAAAGGCATTCTCGGGTCCATCGCGCGACCGCGTAGCAGCACCGAACTCGATGAGGCGACCCTCGAATTGGCACTCGAGACCTGTTCGCACACCTTGTACCACCCGCTCGGCACCTGCCGCATGGGCACCGACGACACCAGTGTGGTGGATCCGCAGTTGCGGGTCCGCGGCGTCGACAGACTGCGCGTCGCCGACGCATCCGTTATGCCCAGCACGGTGCGGGGACACACCCACGCCCCCGCTGTGCTGATCGGAGAGAAGGCCGCTGAACTGATTCGTAGCTGACCCGACCCGTTTCGAACTGCCCACTAGCGTCAATCTCTGCAGAATGGTACGCATGGCGGGCCGATGCCGATGACGATGAACGCGAAACGACGCAAGGTACACGACAAATTAGCGAAATTGCCCGGCGTGCGGGCGGTGCGGCGGCCGGTGTCGCCGGCCAGCGCCGACGAATTCGATCTGTACTATGTACGCACCGGTCGTAAGTCTGCCCACCCGCTGGTCATCATCCCGGGGGGACCGGGAGTCGCGTCGATGCGGCTCTACCAGGGGTTGCGCCGGCGCGCCGCGGCTACCGGTCTGGACGTCATCATGATGGAGCACCGCGGCGTCGGCATGTCGCGCCACGACGACTCCGGCGCCGACCTGCCGCCCGAGGCGCTCACCATCGACCAAGTGGTCGACGACGTCGCTGCGGTGCTCGACGACGCGCGCGTCGACTCGGCCGTCGTCTACGGCACGTCGTACGGTACCTACCTCGCGGCGGGGCTGGGTGTGCGCCATCCCAGCCGGGTCAACGCGATGATCCTCGATTCGCCCGTACTGTCGCACCACGACATCGCCTTGGTGCGCGACGCCATTAGGGGAGTACTGCTCAAGGGCAATAGTCCGCAGACGGCCGCCCTGGCACCCAAGGTTCGTCAGCTGGTTGAGGCCGGGGTGATGACCGCCTCGGCGGGCCAGGTCGCGGCGGCAGTGTACGGCTACGGTGGCGCTAAGCTCCTCGATCGACAGCTAGACCTCTTGCTCGAAGGCCGAATGATGCTGTGGCGTGGACTGTGCCGGGTCACCACCGCGGTCGATCGCAAGGTGCCGTACCGCTACGAGGACGACCTGGTCAATCGCATCGCGTTACGGGAACTCGACTACGCTGCCGAGCCCGACGGCCTGCCGCTCGACCCGGCCGTGGCGATGGGTGAATCGCTGCCCCCCAACCCCACTTTCGAATCCGAGCCGTATGACTTGGTGGCCGAGATGCCGCACTTTGGCTGGTCCACGGTAGTGGTTGCCGGCGGCCGCGATCTCATCACTCCGCCGGCGGTAGCCGAACGCGTGGCCGCGCTGGTGCCTGATGCGGTGCTGTTGGAGCTACCGAGTATGGGTCACAGCGCCCTGGACTTTCGGGAGCCCGCCGCCCTGGCCGTCGCCGCGGCGGTATGCCGCGGAGAAGGCGACGAGCTCGCCGGCCAGGCCTTGACACTGGACAACATCTCGCCTCGCTTGCCGATCCGCTTGCTGTGGAAGGCAATGGACGTGGCCATCACTATCGAGGCGGCCATACCTACGCTGCCCCTATCTGCGGTGCGGCGCCGGGTCAGTCCCGCATGAAGCCGATCGCGGTGTAATCCAGGTCGGCCAGGCCCCTTGCACCGAAATTGGCCAGCGTGCTGCGCGCCGCGACGGTTCCGGGGGACTGCGTGAGCGGCAGGCTGAAGCCCTCAGCCCAAATCAGCTTGTCCACCTCGTTGGCCAGTGCGCGAGCCTTGCCGGGATTTAGTTCTTCAAGCGTGCGCGCGATGGCGTCGTCGATCTCGGGGCTACCGATCTTGCCGAAGTTGCTCTCCCCGTCCGACGCGTAAATCTGGGTGAGCGACGATAGCGGAAAGGCGTCGCCGACCCAGCCGAACAGCGCGATGTCGAAAGCCCCGACGTTGATGTAGTTGCTGAAAAACCCACTGCCGGAACGCGATTGCAGCTCCAGTTGGACACCGATCTGGGCCAGGCTGTGCTGGGCGACCTGCGCGAACTGCCGGCTGCTCTGCGACTCATAGAACAGCAGGCGCACCACGAGTTGACGACCGTCCTTTTCCCGAAACTTGCCGTTGAGTTTCCAACCCAGGGCGTCGAGGTCCCGCTTCGCCCGCTCCGGGTCATAGGGGATGCTGTTGTCCTGGTAGCCCTCTTGCCCCTCGACGAAGATGTGGTTGTTCAGCGGCGCCGGATCACTGGTGAGGCCGTAGAGGGCAACTTTGGCGATGGTGCGCCGGTCGATGCCCTCGCAGACCGCCAGCCGCAGCGCCGGGTCGGCAAGGATCGCGCCTGGGGCTCCGTTGAGGGTGAAGTGGCTCCAGCTGGGAGCCGGCGCCCGCCGGATCGAAATGCCCTTGGTGCGCTCGGCGATGGTGAGCTGATCGAGCGAGCCGATTCCGGTCGCGTCGATCGTCGAGTTCTGCAGTGCCGGCAACAGCGCAGCGTCATCCAAAACCAGGTAGGTGATGCTATCCAGGCGTGGTCGTTTGCCCCACCATTTCGGGTTGCGGGTCAAGACGATTCGTTGCGAGCTGCGGTCCAGTGAGGTCACGATGAACGGGCCGGCGGAAGGACCCGGTGCCTCGAGTTGGCCCTTGTTGAATGCCTCGGGCGTGGCGGTCATGCTGCTGGGTAGCAGCATGCCGTTGCCGGCGAACATGCCGCGCCACTCCGCGTACGGCTTGGCGAAGGTCATGATGGCCTGCCGGTCATCGACCCCGCGGGTCACTGACGCGACGCGGTCGGCGCCGTTGGGGGATGCGATCTCAAACGTCTTGTCGGCACCGCTGGTGGCGTAGGTCTGACTGGCGATGTCACGCCAGGTGATCGGTGTGCCGTCGGACCAGAAAGCGTTGGGATTGATGGTGTAGGTGATAACTTGCGGGTCGGCTTGGGTGAGTTCGACGCTGGTGAAGTAGTCGGTGTCCACGGTTGCCGAGCCGTCCGGCCCGATGACGAACGCGCGTGGCAAGGTGGCCTTCACCATCGCCGAGACCTCGGCCGAATTGCCGTCGATGTGCAGGATGTTGAAGTTCGGCGGAAAGTCGGCGAGGGCCAGCCGCAGGTTGCCGCCGTCGCGCAGCGTGGCGGGGTTCTGCGGGTTGATGTCGCTCGTGGTGCCGACGGCACCGTTGGACGTGGATGGCAGCACCGGCGTGGCCGAGCAACCGGACAGCACCAGAACGCCGAGCAGCATAGCGGCCGTGGCGCGTCGCACCCGAACCTGCGGCCACCGTCGCGCGTTGTCGCGCAGCATGGCCCTGGGCGCAGGCTGGAGGCTGTGAGCGCAGACGCAACGCCGACTCCGGTTAGTCATGAGTGCCTGGGGCTGGGTTGTGGAACTGCGCCCAGCAGCCGCCGCGTGTACTCGTGTTGGGGATTGTTGAAGACCTCCTCGCTGCTGCCCTGCTCGACGATGGCGCCGGCATACATGACCACCACCTGGTGGGCGAGATGCTTGACCACGGAAAGATCATGGGAGACAAACAGATACGACAGCTTGAATTGCTCTTGCAGGTCGAGCAGCAAATTGATGATCCCGGCCTGGATGGAGACGTCGAGCGCAGACACCGGTTCGTCCAGCGCTAGTATCTTGGGTTGCAACGCTAGCGCCCGCGCGATACCGATGCGCTGCTTCTGCCCGCCGGAGAATTCGGCGGGATAGCGACAGGCGTCGTTGCGGCGCAGTCCGACGATCTCGAGTAACTCGGCGACACGAGCCTGGGTATCGGTCTTACTGAAACCGTTGGCCTGCAACGGTTCAGCAATCAGGTCCGAGATGGGAAGTCGCGGGTCCAGCGAGGCCACCGGGTCTTGAAAAACGACCTGGATGTGGCGGCGCAACGATCTGCGGCTCGATGAGCTCAGGGTGGCCACATCCGTGCCGAGCACCTCGATCGATCCCGATTGCGGCGCGACGAGTTCCAGGATTTCGTGCACAGTGGTGGACTTGCCCGAACCCGACTCGCCGACGATCCCCAGCGTGCGGCCTTGCCGCAGCTCGAAACTGACGCCGTCGACGGCACGGACCTCGCCGACCGATCGACGCAGCACCACACCCTTGGTCAGCCGGTAGGTCTTGACCAGATCACGCACCCGCACGACGACGGTGGACTCGTCGGCTACCGG
>NZ_VTZN01000175.1 GCF_008370645.1 Mycobacterium simiae | reverse complement strand
AGTGATTAATCCATCCTGACCGCGCCTTACTCTTCGCTACGACGTTAGCTGTCCGGGTCGTCTGGGTCGATTTTTGGCGACAACGAGCGGTTAGGGTGTCGCCGCGTTCAGGCATGGGGACATGGTCCGGTTTCCTGGCAGGATTACGTCGTGGATTTTGATGTATCGCCGCGGTTGCCGGAACGGGCGAGTCTAGACTGTCGAAAACGGCGAGGATGAACTGTCGAAAACAGCGAATAAAAGTTGTCGAAAACGTAGACTGCCGTCATGTTCGACTATCGCGCACGCGTCGTCGACGCGGAGCTCTCCGAGCGGCTGACCTCGATCGGTGCTGTCCTCATCGATGGGCCGAAAGGCTGCGGGAAGACGGAAACCGCCCTGCGCCAGGCCAAGAGTTCAGTCCGCTTCGACACCGACCCGAACGCGCGGGCGCTCCTGGGACTCAACCCGGACGAGCTGTTCGACCAAGAGTCGCCGATCCTTTTCGATGAATGGCAGCGCGCGCCGGAGATATGGGACCAGGTGCGGCGGCATGTCGATGATCTGCGCCGCCGTGGCCTATACATCCTGACCGGATCGGCGACTCCGAGATATGAGCGCGAACTGCACTCCGGCGCGGGTCGGATCGGCACGCTCCGGATGCGGCCGATGAGCCTGTTCGAATCCGGCCATTCGACGGGTGAGGTTTCGCTGGCTGCTCTGCTACGCGGAGAAGACCAGAAAGCAAAGAGAACCGCGATGACGGTCCCGGGCCTCATGGAGCGGATCGTCATCGGCGGCTGGCCGGCGTTGCTCGATCATTCCGAGCGCAGCGCCCGGGGGTGGCTTGCCGACTACCTTGCCCAGATCGTAGACATCGACATTCCTGAGCTCGGTACGGGCAAGCGCACTCCGGACCGACTACGCCGTGCACTCGCCTCGCTCGGGCGATCCGTCGGAACAGCGATCAAAGTCACCGCACTAGGCGCAGACATCGCCGGTGACGATCACCGGGCTCCGGCAAAGGAGACGGTGAACTCCTACCTCGACGCGCTTGACCGTCTTAAGCTGACCGAGAACTCGCCGGCGTGGAAGCCGCACATGCGTTCGCGCACCGAACTACGCGAGGCGCCGGTTCGTTACTTCGTCGACCCGTCACTGGGTACCGCCGCGCTCAAGGTTGGATCGCGGGATCTGCTTGCTGACATCGAGGCCGCCGGATTCCACTTCGAGGCGATGGCAGTCCGCGACCTTCGCATCTATGCCCAGCCGCTCGGCGGCGCGATGTACTCCTGGCGCGAGTCTCATGGTCGCAAGGAGGTTGATGCGATCGTCGACACACCGGACGGTTGGGCCGCATTCGAGGTGAAGCTGACGGGCGACCAAAACGTCATCGACAGCGCGGCGAAGGGCCTCCTACACTTCGCGACCGACGTGGATGCCTCGAAGCATGGCAACCCGTCTGCTCTCGTTGTCGTGACTGCGACCGGCGGTGGTGGGAAACGAACCGACGGGGTTCACGTCCTGCCGATCTCGGCGCTAGGGCCGTAGCCGTCAACGCGTTGCATACCGCAGCGGCATCCGGGCGGGCTCCGCCGAATTGACGACAATTTTGACGACAACGGCGACAACAACTGCTCCCTCGACCACAGACCCTACACAGCGGAAACGTCAGCGTCGTGCCTGATAAAAGATTCGGGCTGCTCCTGGCAGTGTGCGGGTCAGGGGGGTTCGAATCCCCTTAGCTTCACAGAGAAACCACAGGTCACGGCGTTTTGGCACGAGCAGTTCGGCGGCGGCGGCGTCGGAGTAGCGCTGAACCAATCGGCGCCGCTGTGTTGGCCAGATCTTCGGTTCCGACCGACAGCAGCTGCAGCCGGTTTCCTTGCGTGGAGATTTGGTCCAGTCGTTCGGCGCTCAGTGTGCGAACTGAGGTCGGCGCTTTTCGAGAAACGCGTTGATGCCCTCGTTTCCGTCGGGGGAATCGGCGCATTCGGCGATGAGTCGACCCTCCAACTCCATCTGTTCCTCGAGGCCGGTTTTGAACGACATCAACACCAGCTTCTTCACCGCTGACGCGGATTGCCTTGCGCCAGAGGCGACCTTCTCCGCGAGCGCATCCGTGCGGGCAGCGAGCTCCGTACTCTCGGCGACTTCTGTCACCAAGCCCCAAGCCAACGCCTCAGCGGCAGACAGTGCTCGATTGGTCAACATCAGCTCCTGCGTCCTACGGACGCCGATGAGCCGGGGCAGATAGAACGACGAGCTGCCGTCGGGGCTCAAACCGACTGTGGTGTAAGCCATTGTGAACGACGCCGACTCTGCCGCAAGGACCAGGTCGCCCGTCACCGCCAGACTGAAACCGGCTCCAGCCGCAACCCCGTTGACGGCGGTGATCAGTACCGCGTCCATCCGAGCGAACGTGGAGATGGCGCGGTGCAGGTCGTCGGCCATCGCCTTGACGTAGTCGCCGGGCGTGCTCGATGACGATGCCATCGCCCTGAGGTCTCCCCGGCGCTGAAGAATCGTCCAGCACCGGTGAGGACGACAACCCTGGTGGCACCGCGATCGCAGCGCTTGGCCGCATCGGCAAGCTCGCGCAGCAGTGTGTCATTCATCGCGTTGGCGGCATCGGGGCGATTCAAGGTGATGCGGGCAATCGGCCCGGATGACTCAAGGACGATGGCCTCGTATTCGGTCATTGCGCCCCTCTAACGAGCAGGTTCTCGCTGGATCACGGAGTCAGCACGGCTTTGAGGATCTCGCCGCGGTGCTGTGCCTGCACCGCCTCGTTGATCTGGGCCAGCGGCATCGTGGTGATCAGCTTGTCGAACGGGAACTTGCCCTGACGATGCAGATCGAGCAGGTAGGGGATGAAGGTCTGCGGGTCGGCGTCGCCTTCGATGATGCCTCGGATAGTTTGGCCGAGCAGGGGTGGCTGGAACAGCCCAACCGAAAAGACGGCCTCCGGACTGGCAGGCACGCCAAGCAACCCCAGCTTGCCCCGCACGCCAAGGCAGGCAAGCAGCTGCTCGGTGACGGGCGGCACCGCCGTAGTGTCAATCGCGTAACCGGCGCCCGCCGGCGAGATCTCTTTAATCTGGTCGGCCAGCGGGCCAGCGTTCGGGTCGACAGCATGGGTGGCGCCGAGATCGACGGCCAGCTTCCGCCTGCTCTCGTGCAGATCGATTGCGATGATTGACGTGGCCTCGCGCACCACGGCCGCCAGCACCGCGGACAGGCCCACCGCCCCCGCGCCGGCGACTACCACCGTCGATCCGGGTTGGACGTCAAGTGAGTTCATCACCGCGCCGGCCCCGGTCTGGATGCCGCATCCGAGCGGCCCCACGAGTTCGACCGGGGTACCCGGTGGTAGCTTCACCACGTTTCGCTCGTGCGCCAGCGCGTGCGTCGCCAACGACGACTGGCCGAAGAAGTTGGCCCCCAATGGTGCTCCGGCAGAGGCTAACCCGGATGATCCGTCCGGGCGCACGCCGCCGAAGTTGTATCCAAGGAAGTCGTAGCAATAGGCGGGTTCACCTGTCGCGCAAGTGGGGCATGCGCCGCAGCTGTTGAAGCTGAGAGCGACCTGATCACCGACGGCTAGCGACTTCACGCCGGCGCCGAGGCGCACCACGGTTCCACTGCCCTCGTGGCCCAGGACGCCGGGCAGCGGAAACGGCAATTGCCCGTGCTGCACAGCGATGTCGGTGTGACAGATGCCGGCTCCGGCGATCTCGATTAGCACCTCATCAGGTGCTGGGTCTTGAAGGTCGACCTCGGTGAGAGTGAACGGCGCGCCTACTTCTGGCACCACCGCGGCTGAGATGTGCATACGTTGTCTCCTTCCTAATCTGCGGCCTTCGATGCTCCACAGTTGGACTTCGTTAGCGCCTTCATAGATTTCGCCGACTTTGCTGTCGCGCCAGATGGACTCGAGATGGTTGGTTCGCTCCCGCGCCTAACAGCTCACCCATCTTGGGGACGACAACTTGGATCGCCTTCAGCGGGCGGACCAGCACCTTGAAAGAGGTGATCTTGTCCTCGTCGTTCCAGTGGATAATGTCGACGCCTTCGATATGCACGCCTTCGAGATTCGCGGTGAATTCCAGAACTGCTGAGCGATCGTCGAACCACTGCGCGACATAGCGGAAGTCGGCGTCGCAGAACATGAGCTCTGCGGCGCGCAAGTACCCGGCTACCTTCGCCCGACCCTCTTGCGGGGCGAATACAGCCGGGGAGTAGAAGACAGCATCCGGGGCGAGCAAATTGTCGAGGACGTCTATCTTTCCCTGCTCCATGAACTCGAGCCATCGGGCGATCGCGGGCGCAGGCATCGGTTCTCCTTGGCTCTTCTCGGAAACATTCATCGCGGCGCCATCCGGATCGCGCCGTCGAGGCGAATGACTTCGCCGTTGAGCATGGGGTTCTCGACGATGTGGACGGCCAGTGCGGCGTACTCGTCGGGGTTGCCAAGTCGGCTCGGATGCGGCACCGCAGCGCCCAGCGACTTTTGCGCTTGTTCGGGCAGCGACGCCAGCATGGGCGTCCTGAACAGGCCGGGGGCAATGGTGACAACGCGGATGGCCATGCTCGCCAGGTCTCTGGCGATCGGCAACGTCATACCGACCACCCCGCCCTTCGACGCCGAGTAGGCGGCCTGCCCTATTTGTCCGTCGAACGCTGCCACCGACGCGGTGTTGATGATGACGCCGCGCTCCTCGCCGAGCAGTTCGGTCTGGGCCATGCGTTGGGCGGCTAGCCGAATCACGTTGAACGTGCCCACCAGGTTGACCTGGATCACCTTGGTGAACTCATCGAGTGGGAAAACGCCGTCCCGGCCCAGGGTCTTGACGGCGTTGACCACCCCGGCACAGTTGACCACAATGCGCAGCGGGCCAAGCGATTCCGCGGCGTCTAGCGCCGTGGCCACGGCCACCTCGTCGGTGACGCTGCCCCCGGCGAACTGGACACGATCGCTGCCGAGCTCGGCGAGCACCTCCTCGCCCTTCAGATCGAGCGCGACGACGTGCGCACCTGCGTCAAGCAGCCGCCTCGTGGTGGCTAGACCGAGGCCGGACGTGCCTCCGGTGACCATGGCCACCGCGTCTTCGGTCTCCACTCGGCATTTCCTTTCGTTTCAGTGCGGTTCGCGCCCGCGGCTCCTCTCGTGGGAGCTGCCTAGTGACTGGCGAGACTGCGACTGATCACCAGTCGCTGGATTTGATTGGTGCCCTCGAAGATCTGCATGATCTTGGCCTCCCGCATGTAGCGTTCCACGCGGTAGTCGCGGGTGTAACCGACGCCGCCGAACACCTGGACAGCGTCGGTGGTGACTTTCATGGCGGCGTCGGTGGCGACCAGCTTGGCGACGGACGCGTGCCGGGAGTAGGGCAGCCCCGCATCGCGGCGTCGGGCGGCGTCCAAGTACGTCGCGCGTGCGGAATCCACCGCCGCGGCGGCGTCCGCCAGCAGGAATCCCAGGCCCTGGTGATCGATGATCTTGCGGCCAAAGGTGGTCCGCTGCTGGCTGTAGGCGACCGCTTCATCGAGCGCGGCCTGCGCTAATCCGACGGCGATGGCGGCGATTCCGAGGCGTCCGCTGTCCAGTGCGCTGAACGCGATTGGTAGGCCCTGTCCTTCGTTGCCGATGCGCCGCTCAACAGCGATGAACACGTCGTCGTAGTGCGCCGTCGTTGTCGGCACCGCGTGCAGGCCCATCTTCTCTTCGGGTCTGCCGAAGGTGAGCCCCTCGGCGTCTTTGGGCACGAGGAAGCAGGAAATGCCTTGTGCGCCTTTGGCGGTGCGCGCGAACAGGGTGTAGAAGTCGGCGATACCACCGTGCGTGATCCACGCCTTGGCGCCGTTAACCCGGTACCCATTGTCCACGGCAGCAGCACTGCATAGCAGCGCGGCCGCGTCGGAGCCGGCCTGTGGTTCGGACAGGCTGTAGGCGCCGATCATGTTGCCGCTCAGCATCTCCGGAAGCCATGTGTGCTTCTGCGCGTCGGTGCCGAACCCGACCAACGGATGGCAGGCCAGGCTGTGGACGCTCACTGCCACCGCGACCGCCGCCCATCGTGCGGCGATCTCTTCCAACACTTGCAGGTAAACCTCGTACGGCTGATTCCCGCCCCCCCATTCCTCGGGATACGGCAGGCTCAGCAGCCCCGCGGCGCCGAGGATCGCAAAGGCCCCCTCTGGATAGGTCTCCATCCGCTCGTGGTGGTCGACGATCGGCTCGAGCGCCTTATCTGCGATTTCCCGCGTGAGACGGATCAGCTCGCGAGCCTCGTCGGTGGGCAGCAGGCGATCGACAGGCACGCGAACTCCTTTCGATGCGAAGAACAGTGCCGAATTACCTGGCACAACATGAACGGTACCCAGGATCGGGGCCGCTTCGGCTCGCGAAAGCCCATTTGGGAGAGGTAGTTACGGCAAATGGGAGGTCCCCAACACCTGGCGGGATTCATACCGTGTTGCTATGGACGCACCAACGCAAAAGAGCCGTGCTTCGAGGGCGACTCACGTTTCGGGGACGAACGGCGCCGAGCCGAAGTTGCGAGCGAAAACGCGATCATCGAAGTCCGACAACGACGGTGCGCCGCCCGTGCAGGCGCGATCCGGGGCCGTGCGGCCGGAGATCACCGACCCCACCGGTCAGGTGCAAAATGTCGGCCTCGACCAGCTGCTGACCGAGGCCGCCAGCGCCGAGAGCCGGTTCGTGCCCGGCGCGGAGTTTCTCAAGGCTGCCGGTGGGCTTGCGCTGCGGCCCCGCCTGCTAGCGGGCCAAACCGCGACGGTCGCAGCCGACCTTGCCCGGGTGATCGCGGGTCGGTCCGGACGCACTCCGCCAAAAGGTGACTCACGATTCCGCGATCCCGCGTGGACGCAAAGTTGGCTATTTCGTCGGATCTGCCAGGGATACCTGAGCATCAGCGACTACGCGCGCGCTCTGGCCGATGAGTCAGGCTTGGACTGGGCCGACCACGAACGCCTGCGCCTGGTGGTCGACAACCTGATCGACGCGCTGGCCCCGACGAACTTCCCGCTGACCAACCCCACCGTGTGGAAGACGACCATCGATCGCGGAGGAGAGAACTTCGTCACGGGCGCACGCGCCGCAGTGCGCGACGCCCGTTCCCCGATAAAGCTGCCGGCTAGTGTCGATCCCACCCCGTTCGAGGTCGGAAAGACGATGGCCGCATCGCCCGGTGCCGTGGTGCGCCGCGATGATCGCTTCGAACTCATCCAGTACGAGCCGCGAACGGAACAGGTGCATAAGGTTCCGGTACTGCTCATCCCGCCAATGATCAGCAAGTTCTATGTCGTTGACCTTTCGCCAGGCAAGAGCATGGTGGAGTTTCTCGGTGACCACGGGCTGCAGCCGTTCGCGCTGTCGTGGGCGAATCCGACCCGCGACGACGCAGGCTGGAACCTTGAGGACTACCTCGAATCAATCGTCGAGGCGATCGAGACCACACGCGAGATCGCCGGAGCCGACGCGGTTCACGTGGTGGCCTTCTGTGCCGGCGGAATCGCCACCACTACCGCCGTCGCGCATCTGGCAGCGCTGGGCCACATCGATCGCGTCGCAAGTCTGAGCCTTATGGTCACCGTGCTGGACGTCCGCCGCGGCGGTCCCATCCTCAGCATCGCCTCGCCCGATATCGCCAAAGCGGCCAAAGCGAAAATCAAGCGCAAGGGTTACCTCGCCGGCACAGAGTTGGCGCGAACTTTCGCGTGGCTGCGACCCAACGACATGGTCTGGAACAACTTTGTCAACAACTACTACCTCGGCAACAAACCGCCGGCGCTCGACCTGTTGTTCTGGAATCTGGATTCGATGAACATGCCGGCGGGGCTGCACGCCGATCTGGTGGACCTCGCGCTCGCCAATCCGTTGGCGAACCCCGGTGCCCTCCGGGTCCTCGGCACGCCGATCGATCTGGCCCAGATCACCTGCGACGCCTATATAGCCGCGGGCGAAACCGACCACCTAACCCCCTGGCCGAGTTGCTATCGCAGCATCGAAATGCTGGGCGGCAAGACACGTTTCGCGCTGTCGACCAGCGGCCACATCGCCGCGGTCATCCACCCTCCCGGGAACCCGAAATCGGCTTACCGCATCGGCGACGAGTCGTGCCCGACGCCGGAGGAATGGCTGCGGTCCGCACAGGTGCACAAGGGCACCTGGTGGCAGGACTGGGCGCCGTGGCTCGCTGAGCGGGCGGGCGAGAAGGCAAAAGCACCAGACCGACTCGGCAATAGTCGGTACACGCCGCTTGATCCGGCTCCCGGCACGTACGTCTTCAAGCAATCCCACGGTTGATGACATGCCCATCGATGTCGATTCGGTCCTTGGCGCAGAGCTCGCGGAGCGGAAGGGCTCGTGGAGCGCGAGCGATGTCATCCTCTACCACTTGGGTTTGGGCGCCGGCGTTCCGCCCACGGATCCCGCTGAGCTTGCCTATACCTATGAGGGCCAGCTCAAAGTTCTGCCGTCATTCGGGGTGATCCCGGCCTCCCCGATGTTGTTCGACATGCTGGAGCTGCCCGGCATGGACATCGACCTGAGCAAGCTTCTCCATGGTGAGCAGGAGATGGAACTGTACGGACCTCTGCCCGTCAATCGCGCCGTTCGAACGTCGGCAAGGATCTGCGATGTCGTGGATAAGGGCAAAGCGGCGCTGGTGGTGCTCGAGACGGTTACCCGTGACGCCGAGAGTGATCAGCCTCTGGTCACCAACCGGTTCAGCGCGTTCATTCGAGGTGAGGGAGGGTTTGGCGACGGCGATGGTGCGCGATCGGCATCACCGCCGCCGGCTCCACCGGCACGGCAGCCGGACGTGGAAGTTGACTGCCGGACCCTGCCGCAACAGGCGCTGCTCTATCGCCTGTCCGGTGACATGAACCCGATCCATGCCGACCCCGAGTTTGCCCGCAAAGGCGGTTTCGATCAGCCCATTCTGCACGGCCTGTGCAGCTACGGGATGGTCTTGAAGGCGGTGGTCGACTCGGCGCTAGACGGAGACGTCGGCCGTGTCGGACGCTACCGCGCCCGATTCGCCGGAGTAATGTTCCCCGGGGAAACGATCACCGTCCGGATGTGGCAGGAGCCCGAGGCGGTGTTCGTCGAAGCGCTCTGCAGGGAACGCGGCACGCCGGTGTTGTCGAACGCCGTGATCGAGGTCCGCTAGCAGCTAGACAGGGCGGCCGGATGCGGACGATGGTGCGACTGAAGGCTGTTCGAGACTCGAAAGCGCGTCCGCCGGGTGCGATCGGTTCGGTAGCCGCCCGTGTCGCATCCACGTCGGACCTATGAGCGTCGGAGCCTTCCGGCAAGCGACCTACGAATAAGGGGCAGTGAGCAGGAGTCTTGGTGGTCGCGCCCGTAAATTCGTCGGGGGTCAGGCTGCACGGGGCTGGTGGGGTTGGGTACAAGTCGGTCGTTCACACGTAGACCGCGCCGAGCGTGTACTCATGGCGAAAAGTCGGCCGGCGCCTTGGGTACCGCCCTACACA
>NZ_VTZN01000174.1 GCF_008370645.1 Mycobacterium simiae | reverse complement strand
CACTGGGGGTTCGGGTGCGGCCGCATTTAGTGGGAACGGGGGGGCCGGTGGGACACTGCTGGCCAAGGGCGGGGACACCGGGACCGGCAGCGGCGGCGGAATCGGAGGGGCCGGCGGGGATGCCACGGTCGGCGCGTCTGCCGGCGGGGCCGCGACGGCTACCGCTGGGTCCGGCGGGAATGGCGGCACTGGCGGCTACCTATGGGGTCACGGCGGCGACGGGGGAGCAGGCGGGCGAGCAGTTACTGGAGCCGCGGGAGCCGACGGACTCGCCATGGCCATCGGCGGGACTGGGTCAGGCGGCGGCGCGGCCACGGTCGGCAGCTCTTCTGGCGGGGACGTCACGGCCACCGGCGGTGCCGGTGGAAACGGAGGGACCGGCGGGCGACTAGGGGGGTACGCCGGTAGCGGCGGCAAAGGCGGTTCGCCCGGCGGGGCCAACGGCCAACCCGGGTAATCGCGGTCCACGCCGACCGCACCGCCTCGGGCGGCCCAACAAATCGGTTCTCGTGCTGAGAGGGCGCGTCGTCGAGCACGCATTGGCTGATCACTCTGGCGGCATAGGCCGCATGGATCCGATGAAGTAGGCTTCCTGCCCGGTCGGGTATCCGCCACCGTCGGTGGCGATATGAACGTGGTCGTAGTGGTTCAGGGTTTCGGAGCCGTAATCCGCCGTCCAGCTCGGTGCGCCGATGCCCGGGTAGATCTTCTGCCGCCAGATCACATGGAGCACGCCCCATCGCTTCGCATTTGCCAAGGCGTACCCGGCGATTTGGTTGCCGAGTTCGATACCGCCGGGTGACTCATGGTTGGGGATCATGACGTCGATTGCCAACCCGTTGGGGTGCCACTTCAAGGGATCCTGCCGGAAACCGAAAATGTTGGTGATCTGAGGAAAGAGCACGCTGATAGCACGAGCCGCCCATATGGTCTTGACTTGCAATCCCTGCTCCGCCGCGACGCCTGCAGGCAACGCCAGCTGAAAATCTTGGGCAGCAACGGGAGCGTTTGCCGCCAGCAGGTCCGCCTCCGCGGGACTAGCGGTGTGCGGCGCGCTGGGAGGCGCCAGCGTAGGGTTTGTCGAGGTTTGATCGGGGGTCTGGACACAACACCGGCGCTCGGTGGCTTGGGCGTAAACCATGGCGCCAGAGACCAGGAGTGAGGCCGCGATTGCCAACCAGCGCCGCCAGCCGTTGGTCAACGCAATTCTGCCCACGCACAGCACTCTAGTTGGCATCTCACGTTTGATGAGCGCCACACATCGTATCAACGCCGATGCGCTGGGGGCGGTCGCTGCTGCCGGGCACGAGAGCCGCTCAGCCTTTCGGGGGTCCTATGGTCACCGGTGCGATCTTCCAAATGTCGTCGCTGTATTCGGCGATGGCCCGGTCGGAGGAGAACTTTCCGCTGTGCGCGGAGTTGAGGATGGACTTACGCGTCCAGGCTTCCGTGTCCTGCCATGTGCTACTGACCTCCCGCTGGGCGCGCACATAGTCGGCGTAGTCGGCGATCACCAGAAACGGATCGTGGTTGGTCAGGTTGGCGATCAGCGGAGCAAACACCTCGGTGTCGCCGCGCGAGAACCGACCTTCGGCGATCAGGCTGAGAATTGCTGCGAGCTCATCGTTTTGGCCGATGTAATCCCTGGGCCGATACCCCTCGGCTAGCACGCGGTGCACACCCTCGACCGTGAGCCCGAACAGAAAGAAGTTCTCTGCGCCGACCTGCTCACGCATCTCTACATTGGCGCCGTCCAGGGTACCGATGGTCAGCGCCCCGTTCATCATGAACTTCATGTTCCCCGTTCCTGATGCTTCCTTGCCGGCCGTCGAGATCTGTTCGGATAGATCTGCTGCGGGATATATCAATTGGCCGTTCTGCACGGTGAAGTTCGGGATAAACGCCACCTTCATGCGGTCGTTGACGTCCGGGTCGGCGTTGACGATTTCCGCGACGGAGTTGACCAGCTTGATAATGAGCTTGGCCATCGTGTATCCGGGCGCCGCCTTACCGCCGAAAATGTATGCGCGCGGCGCGGTTTCGAGGTTCGGATGCTGCTTGAGCCGGTGGTAGGCGGTGAGGATGTGTAGCAGGTTGAGGTGCTGGCGCTTGTACTCGTGAAGACGCTTGACCTGGATGTCGAAAAGCCAGTCCGGATCAAGCCCGATACCCGTTTGAGCCAGAATGTAGTCCGACAAGCGCGCCTTGTTCTCCCGTTTGACGGCCCGCCACCGTTGCTGCAGTGCGGGATCGCCGGCCAGAGGAGCCAGTTCACGCAGCCGATCTAAATCGCGTAACCAGCCCTGGCCGATTGTCTCGTCGAGTAGTTTGCGCAGGCCGGGATTTGCCAGCGCGACAAAGCGGCGCGGTGTCACCCCGTTAGTCTTGTTGCTGAACCGCTCCGGCCACATCTCGTAAAAGTCTTTGAGCACAGTAGTTTTCAGCAGCTCGGAATGCAGGGCTGCGACACCGTTGACGGCGTGGCTGCCGACGGTCGCCAGATGCGCCATGCGAATCCTCCGGTCGCCGCCCTCGTCGATGAGCGACATCCTCCGGACGCGGTCGTCGTCGCCGGGGAACCGGGCACGCACCTCGTCGAGGAAGCGGCGGTTGATTTCGTAGATGATCTCCAGGTGACGCGGCAAGAACCGCTCGAACATTGACAGCGGCCAGGTTTCGAGCGCTTCGGGCAACAGGGTGTGGTTGGTGTAGCCCAGTGTCGCCACGGTGATTGGCCAAGCCTCATCCCAATCCAGGTGGCGTTCGTCGACGAGTAGCCGCATCAGCTCGGCGACGGCGATCGAGGGATGGGTGTCGTTAAGTTGGATTGCGACCCGGTTGGGAAGTTCCCGGACGGGCAGGCCGGCGAAGTCTTCGAGCAGGTGCAGGATGTCCTGAAGGGAGCAGGACACGAAGAAATGCTGCTGTGCCAACCGCAGTTGCTTGCCGACTTCCGGCTGATCGTTGGGGTAGAGCACTTTGGTAACAGTTTCGGAAACCACCTGCTCGTCCACGGCACGGTAGTAGTCGCCGGCGTTGAAGGCGTCTAGGGCCAGCTGCTGGATCGCCCTCGCGCTCCAGAGCGTGAGCGTGTTGCAGGTGTTGACACCGTAACCCTGAATGGGCGTGCCGTAATAGACGCCCTTGACCGCACGCTGAGGGACCCACCGCACCCGGTACTTGCCCCGCTCGTCGGTGTAGGCCTCGGTGTGGCCGCCCCAACCGACTCGATAGCTCAATTCAGGTTTGACGATCTCCCATGGGTTTCCGTCGGCCAGCCAGTTGTCGGTCTTCTCCGCCTGCCAGCCGTCGCGGATTTCCTGGTCGAAGATGCCGAACTCGTAACGGATGCCATAGCCGACTGCCGGACGTTCCAGGGTGGCCAGTGAATCCAGGTAGCAGGCCGCGAGCCGGCCCAACCCGCCGTTGCCCAACCCGGGCTCCTCCTCGCACGCCAGCACCTCGTCGAAATCTTGACCTAGCGCGGCCAGGGCGGTACGAGCCTGGTCCTCAATCTGCAGGTTGAGCAGGTTGTTGCCCAGGTGCGGGCCAAGTAGGAACTCCGCTGACAGATAGCACGCCACCTTGCGGGAAAGATCCAGATAGGTTTGGGTGGTCTGAATCCACCGCTGCTGCATCCGGTCTCGCACGGCCAACGCCAGTGCCCGATAGTAGTGCTTGGGTTCCAAAAGGGCGGCCGGGCGGCCGAGCGAATACCGCAGGTGATCCTCGATCGCCTGCCGCAAGGCGTTCGCGCTCATTCCGGTACGCACGTCCTCGACGCCGGTGGGTGCGGCGTCGACAGCCGCGGCTGTAGAAGGCACTTGGGTGGCATCGCTCATCTTCGGGCTTCCCATCGGTTCCAGCCGTCTTGGTGGTGCGAGTATCGCACTGCCAGATTAACCAGGGTGCGGAACGAAAGTGGTGAAGGTTGCGGCAGCGTTGACATCGCAACGCTGCTCGGCGCGTGGGCATGTGGACCCGAAATCACGTGAGAGCCAAGCGGTTTTTCCGGTGCACCCACTGCTCACATACCGAGCACACGCGGACGTCCACGCCGCCCAAAACGTACTGGCCGCCGGGCGGGCCCGCGGGCTTAATGCGGATGGTCAAACCGCCTGTGGAGGTGAACCGTAGCCCGCGGGCTACGGGGAGTCCTTGAAGCAGGAACCAACAGGAAACCGCGAGGAATTACTGCTCCGACCCAACCCAACAAGGCGGGGTCGAAATCCGGTGGATTTATCCGTCCGGAAAACGTCAACAGGCGGGAGGTCAGCACCGACTGTGGGCAAGATGAGCACGACGCCGAGCCACCAGTGCTTGCCACGTTGCCCGACCCACTAGCGTGGAGCGTGCGATACGCGGTGTGGGGAAATCTGTGTCCATCCAGGAACGGAGCCGGCGATGAGCGCAAGCGTGCAAACCAATACGATCACGACACAAATACCGGCACGGTTGGACCGGTTGCCCTGGGCGCGGTTTCATTGGCGCGTCGTTATCGGTCTTGGCGGGGTCTGGATCCTCGATGGGCTCGAGGTCACCATGGTCGGCAACGTGTCGGCTCGTCTCACCGAGCCGGGCAGCGGGATCGAACTCGGGGCCGCGCAGATCGGCGTGGCGGCGGCTATCTATATCACCGGAGCTTCCCTGGGTGCATTGTTCTTCGGTCACCTGACGGACCGCTTCGGACGGCGCAACCTGTTCATCCTGACCCTGGCGGTGTATTTGGTCGCAACCGTCGCGACCGCGTTCGCTTTTGCGCCTTGGTACTTCTTCATCGCGCGCTTCTTCACCGGCGCAGGCATAGGCGGCGAATACGCAGCCATCAATTCGGCGATTGACGAATTGATCCCGGCCCGTGTGCGTGGTCGCGTAGACCTGGTGATCAACGGGACCTACTGGCTGGGTTCGGCGGCTGGCGCCGCCGGCGCACTGGTCCTGCTGAACACGTCGAACTTCCCGACGAACACTGGCTGGCGGCTCGCCTTCGGTATCGGTGCCATTCTGGGCATTTTCGTGCTACTGGTCCGGCGTAACGTTCCGGAAAGCCCGCGCTGGTTATTCATTCACGGCCGCGAGGAGGAAGCCGAAAGTATTGTCACCGAAATCGAAGGGGACGTGGAGCGAGAAACCGGCCAACCGCTGCCCGCGCCGCAAGGGCGGCCGCTGAGAGTTCGTCAACGACAGTCGATTTCACTGCTAGAGATTGCCAAGGTGGCATTTACGCTTTATCCAGCGCGCGCGGTCCTCGGACTGGCACTTTTCATCGGTCAGGCGTTCCTGTACAACGGGGTGACGTTCAACCTCGGGACGCTGTTGAGTCGGTTCTACGGGGTCGCATCCGGGCAGGTGCCACTGTTTTTCATCCTATGGGCGCTCAGCAATTTTCTCGGTCCTTTGGTGTTAGGGCGGCTCTTCGACACCATCGGCCGCAAGCCGATGATCACCTTGTCCTATGTTGGTTCTGCTCTTGTGGCCGTTGTCCTCTCGGCGCTATTTGTGACTCAGACTGGCGGGGTCTGGACATTTATCGTCGTGCTTGCAGCGGTGTTCTTCTTAGCGTCGGCGGGTGCGAGCGCGGCCTACTTGACCGTCAGCGAGATTTTCCCGATGGAGACCAGGGCGCTGGCCATCGCATTCTTCTACGCGATCGGGACGGCGATTGGCGGCATCAGCGGTCCGTTGCTGTTCGGTCAACTGATTGATTCCGGCCAGCGCGGCGCGGTGGTCTGGTCGTTCCTGATCGGGGCGGCGGTGATGGCCCTTGCAGGTTTGGTTGAAATGTGGCTCGGGGTCGCCGCCGAACGGCGCCCGCTGGAAGAGCTGGCTGTGCCATTAACGGTGGCCGACGCCGAACTGGCGGAAGAATCCGCCGGTGTTCTCTGTGATCAGCCGACGGACGGAAAAGCGGCTCCCGGAGATCATCGGGGCGGTCGGGGAGAAGGCGACGCCGCTCGTCGTGCCGCCCCATGAGCACGAAACGCCGGCGTCAGGCAAGTGTCTACGAACGCCTGGCACGCGAGACTGGGCGTACAAAGGCCATCCCGTTGCGAGAGGAACTGGCCGCTATCCGCCGACGCTGTGCTGCCCTGCCGGTGCTCGATACCCGCACCTCGGACGCCATACTCGGCTACGACGAGCGCGGGCTGCCCGCCTGATGGTTATCGACACCTCCGCGGTTGTCGCGATGCTCAGCGCTGAGCCGGAGGCCGAGCGGTTCGAGGCAGCAGTGGAAGCAGACGGGGTTCGGCTGATGTCTACGGCTTCATATCTGGAAACGGCCATCGTGATTGAAACACGCTTTGGTGAGCCGGGCGGACGCGAATTGGACCTGTGGTTGCATCGCGCCGCCGTAGATCTTGTCGGCGTCGATCTCGATCAGGCAGAAGCTGCACTAGCCGCCTTCCGCAGATACGGCAAGGGACGAGACCGGGCGGGCCTGAACTATGGCGACTGCTTCTCGTACGCTCTTGCCAAGATCAGCGGTCAGCCGCTGTTGTTCAAAGCAGCCGACTTTAGCCGCACCGACGTTCGTGTGGTTCTGGCTCATTGAAGCGACCACATCGTCGGTAACGGGATACCCCGTGCTGGGCCTGAGCCACGATGGTGTTCGATGACTGCGATGAGCATCGGTCAGCTGCTGTCGAGGCAGTGTCAGTCATGAGCGCGCTGCTGGACGAGGTAATGAACGCCCATGGGGGACTGCGGCGATGGCAGAGCGCCGTAACTGTGCACGCACGCGTACGAACCGGGGGGCTGTTGCTGCGTACCCGGGTTCCGGGTAACCGACTTGCGGACTACCGAATAACGGCTCATGTCCAGCAGGCCCGGGTCGTATTGGACCCGTTTCCGCGTGCCGGGCAGCGTGGGGTCTTCGAAAACGGACTGGTACGAATCGAGGGGCGTGAAGGCCAGATCGTCAGCTCGCGTGCGGACCCGCGGTCAGCGTTTCACGGCCGCTCGGGACTACGGCGAAACGTCCGGTGGGACCCGCTGGACTCCGTCTACTTCGCCGGCTACGCCATGTGGAACTACCTCACCACGCCCTACCTGCTCTCCAGGCAAGGCGTCACGGTCGACGAGGGCGAGACCTGGCAGGAGGGCGGCGAAAGATGGCGACGCCTGCACGCAAGTTTTCCGCCGCACATCGTCACCCACTCGCCTCAGCAGACGTTCTACTTCAATGACAGCGGTCTGCTGCGACGCCACGACTACGTCGCCGAGGTGGTTGGCCGCTGGGCACGAGCCGCTCACTACTGCGACGAACACCTCGACGCCGACGGGCTCGTGTTCCCGACCAATCGGCGGGTCGTGCCCATCGGCCCGGGCAATCGTTCACTGCCCGTTCCCACGCTAGTGTCAATACAGGTGGCTGACCTCCACGTTGAAACCGAATAGGGTTTGAAGCAGCTGGCGTACGCTTCACACGCTGCGCCCCCCATGGGGCATAGCCATTAGCCTTATTCCTGCAAGCCACTGCGTCCTGCTGTCCGGCCGCAGGCAATAGCCACTGGCGTAGGCGCTTCTAGTCGGTTTGCTGCGCGCGGAAGGCGGGTGAGGAGTCGGCGATGGATGACACCGCAGATTCGCGGGAAGGTTCGCAGTTCGGTCCGTATCGATTGCGGCGGCTGGTCGGCCGCGGCGCCATGGGCGACGTCTATGAGGCCGAGGACACCGTTCGCGAGCGGGTCGTAGCGCTGAAGCTCATGTCGCCAACACTTTCCAGCGATCCGGTCTTTCGCGCGCGGATGCAGCGTGAGGCCCGCACCGCGGGGCGCCTGCTGGAACCCCACGTCGTGCCCATTCACGACTACGGCGAGATTGATGGGCAGCTCTATGTGGACATGCGCCTGATCGACGGCAAGGACCTGGCCGCGATATTGCGGCGATACGGCCCCCTGACCCCGCCGCGGGCGGTGGCGATCGTCCGCCAGATTGGCTCGGCACTCGACGCCGCGCACGCTGCCGGGGTGATGCACCGCGACGTGAAACCGGAAAATATTCTGGTCAGCTCCGATGACTTCGCCTACCTTGTCGACTTCGGGATCGCGAGCGCCACCACAGACGAAAAATTGACGCAGCTGGGCAGCACCGTGGGGACTCTTTACTACATGGCCCCGGAACGGTTCAGCAACAACGAGGTGACATATCGGGCCGACATCTATGCGTTAGCGTGCGTGCTGTATGAATGCTTGACCGGATCTCCGCCCTATCGCGGTGATCAGCTCAGCGTGATGGGCGCGCACCTCAATCAAACGATCCCTAGACCCAACGCCGCGCGGCCGGGCATTCCAATCGCCTTCGACGACGTGATCGCCCGTGGCATGGCCAAAAATCCGGCCGACCGATTCGCCACCTGCAGCGACCTGTCCGCGGCCGCTTACGCGTCGCTGGCCACCCCTGATCAGGATCGGGCCACTGATATCTTGCAGCGCAGCCAAGTAGCGCAGCTACCGGCGGGCGCCGCCAGCCAGCCGCCCAGGGCAGTCACCCCGGCACCACCAACACCGTCGACCCCAGCTGTACCGCCGGGCACCGCCTGGCCCGCGCCATCAGCACCGGTCGCCACCGGCGGACCCCCGCCCACCCCCTGGCCGGGCGCCACCGGCTGGGGCACCGGTTATCCAGGGAGCACTGGGACACCTCCGTGGGCTCAGCCACCGCCTTACCCGTCAACTGGCGCGGGCAAACCTTGGCTGTGGGTAGGTATCGCCGTTGCCGCCGTGGCGACCCTGGTGGGTGGGCTTGGCATTGTTCTTGCTCATCCCTGGGGGTCATCGACGCCGGGGTCGGCACTGCCGTCGTCGTCAGCTCCGCCCGCAGACGCGCTGGAACTTCGGGTGGTCGATGACGGCGTGCTTGTTGGTAGTTCCGCGGCAGCGACAACGATCGACATTTTCAATGAGCCCATCTGTCCGCCCTGCGGTGCCTTCATCAGGTCGTATGCGAGCGACATCGACACCGCAGTGGCTAACAAAAAGCTCGCGGTGCGTTACCACCTGCTTAACTTCCTCGACGACCAGTCGCACACCAAGAATTATTCGACCCGTGCGGTAGCGGCCACCTACTGTGTCGCCGGCCAGAACGACCCGACAGTTTATGCCCACTTCTACTCCGCCCTGTTCGCCAGTGACTTTCAGCCCCAAGAGGGTGCCGCATCAGATCGCACCGACGCCGAACTAGCCCATCTTGCTCAAGACGTCGGCGCTAATTCAACTGCGATCAACTGCATCAAGTCGGGAAGTGACGTCAGCACCGGGCGAATCAAGGCCGCGAACGCTAGCGAGACACTGGCCGGGCTGAACGCGAGTGGCACCCCTTTCGTGTGGGACGGCCACAAAGGCGTGGATTTACAGAATCCAGCCTGGCTGACGAAGCTAGTAGGTTGACGTCGGCTCGGGATTTCGGGGCGCGTGCTGAATCGGATAGCATGCGTTGGCACGCTTGGGGGATATTCTGGGTGCCTCTTGGTTGAGCACCGTGAATCGGTCTACCGACCGGAAAGGCGTCCATAAGATAAATGGCTGATCAATTAACGCCGCATTTCGACGAC
>NZ_VTZN01000173.1 GCF_008370645.1 Mycobacterium simiae | reverse complement strand
CAGCGCGCTCCAGGTCGGCTACTTCAGCGGCCACCTCCTTGAAGCCACCCGCATAATTGATGGCCAGTCCGATCCGCATGGTCAGCCTCCCTGCGCACCGGCTTGGTCGAGTGCCTCTTGCTGGATCCGATCGAACTGGGCGCCCATCGCCTCGGACAACGCCGTCGCACCCGAAAGCGGTCGCACCATCACCATGAAGTCGTCGATCAGACCTTCGTCGTTGAAATGCAGGAAGTCGCAACCGGTTATCGCCTTCCCGGCCACGCGCGTCTCGAACACCAATGCGTGGTCACGGCCGCTGTCGTCGGTGATTTCCCGGACGTAGCGAAAGTCTTCGAAGATCCGCATTACTCCTCGGATAATGGCCGCGGTGATCGGCTTGCCGACATACGGCTTGAACGCCACCGGGCTGGTGAACACGACGTTGTCGGCCAGCATCGCCTGGATGGCCGCCTCGTCGCGCTCCTCGACCGCCTTGCGGAACGGATGCATCAGGCACCTCGCATCGTCAACTTATTGACTGGTGTGACTGACGCTAGAGGCTGGCGGCCAGTATGTCCATAGTAGAGTAATCACTTTATTGATTAATCGTAGCGGTGTATACTCTGCCGATGTCGCTGCGTGATGCGGTGTTGGCCGCCCTACTCGACGGCGAGTCATCCGGATACGACCTCGCCAAAGAGTTCGATGCCTCAGTTGCGAACTTTTGGATGGCCACGCCGCAGCAGCTGTATCGCGAGCTCGAACAGCTAGCCGGGCAAGGCCTCATCCGGGCGCGCGTTGTTCACCAAGAGCGCCGACCCAACAAGCGGGTGTATTCCCTCACCGCTTCCGGCCGCGAAACGATCCGAAAGTTCATAGTCAGAGCGCCGAAGCCTGCGGTGATCCGCGACGAACTGCTGATCAAGGTTGCGGCGTGCGATGCCGGCGACACCGACGCGGTCCGCGATTTCATTATCGAGCGACGGCAATGGGCAGCGGCAAAATTGGAGCGCTACGAGCGCTTACGGGCTCGACTGCTCGACGGCCGCACCGAGGAGGAATTCCTAGCCCACGCCGAACGAATCGGCCCCTACCTGACGCTGCTGCGTGGAATATCGTTCGAGCAGGAGAACATCCGCTGGGCCGAGCGGGCGCTGACCATCATCGAACACCGCCTGCCGGCGCAAGCCTGACTTACGCCGTTAACCGGACAGGAGCGTACGACGTGTCACCAACGCCCGCCAGAGCCGCACCGAAACAACACCGTCGATCTTTTCGTCTTCTAATCCGCGCGCCGAGCGTGTACTGGCTGCCACAATCTCGACGATTTTTCGCAGTGCGTTCACGCTCGGCGAGGCCCCTTTTCGCACCTGGCAACATCGACGACGATCCAGCGTCATCGCGCACTACACAAACCGTTAGACGACAACCCAGCTACCCGGGAGAAGACCTATGACGTTCTCACTGCAACTGAGCGACGACGTGATCGAGGTGCGCGATTGGGTACACAAGTTTGCGGCGGAAGTGATTCGCCCGGCCGCGTCCGAATGGGACGAACGAGAAGAAACTCCCTGGCCCGTCATCCAAGAGGCCGCCAAAGTGGGTCTCTATTCACCCGATTTCTTCGGACAGCAGGCAGCTGAGCCGACCGGGTTGGGCATGCTGGCTGCGTTCGAGGAGATGTTCTGGGGAGACGCCGGTATCGCACTCTCGATTATGGGTACCGGGTTGGCCGCAGCTGCGTTGGCGGGCAACGGAACTCCCGAGCAGCTGGGTCGCTGGCTGCCCGAGATGTTCGGCACCGCCGACGACCCCAAGCTGGGCGCCTTCTGCTCATCGGAACCCGACGCCGGTTCGGACGTCGGTGCCATCCGCACTCGTGCTCGCTACGACGAGGCGGCAGGCGAGTGGGTGCTCAACGGCACTAAGACCTGGGCGACGAACGGCGGTATCGCCAACGTGCATATCGTGGTGGCGTCGATCTACCCCGAATTGGGCACCCGCGGCCAGGCCACGTTCATCATCCCGCCGGGGACCAAGGGCCTGGCTCAGGGTCAAAAGTTCAAGAAGCACGGTATCCGCGCTTCACACACCGCCGAGGTGGTGCTCGACGATGTGCGACTGTCCGAAGACTTGATTCTCGGCGGCCGAGAGAAGTTCGAATCCCGCGTCGCGCGAGCGAAGTCGGGTGCCTCCGTGGGCGGGCAGGCAGCCATGAAGACGTTCGAGCGGACTCGGCCCACGGTCGGCGCGATGGCCGTCGGCGTAGCCCGGGCCGCCTACGAATACGCCCTCGATTATGCCTGCCAGCGTGAGCAATTCGGCCGCAAGATCGGTGAGTTCCAGGCCGTGGCCTTCAAGTTGGCGGACATGAAGAGCCGGATCGATGCCGCTCGCCTACTGGTGTGGCGGGCGGGCTGGATGGCCCGCAACAACCAGAGTTTCGACTCGGCGGAGGGCTCGATGGCCAAGCTGGCGGCAAGCGAAACTGCGGTATACGTCACCGACGAGGCCATCCAGATTCTGGGCGGCAACGGGTATACCCGCGACTACCCCGTCGAGCGCATGCACCGCGACGCGAAGATCTTCACCATCTTCGAAGGAACCAGTGAGATTCAGCGCCTAGTGATTTCGCGGGCAATCACTGGGCTGCCCATTCGATAGCCGGCCGACACCGCGCCGTTGGACCAGTCATCGATGACGGCCGCGGTTTCACTGCAATCGTCTTGACTCGGTGATGTCGACGCCACCGGGCCCACGGCATGCAGGATGCGGCCGCCGTCCACTGGCGCCGCCGGAATCAAGTTGAAGACAGCCCGCAAGACGTTGATGCTCGCCAAGTAGCTCAACACAGACAGCCTGGCCACTGCACCCAATTGCTTTCGCCACAGGACTTCCCCGGTTCGGCCTCAAACATGCGTCCGGTAGGCCTGAGGTATAGACCGCTACCCGTAGGACGATTGAGGATGATCGCGAGTTAGGTTGCTACCGATGAAAATTGTGGTAGCAAGCTATGGAAGCCGCGGCGACGTGGAGCCCTGCGCCGCCGTCGCTCGCGAGTTGCTGCGGCGAGGTCACGAGGTGCGCATGGCGGTCCCGCCCAATATGCTGGGTTTCGTCGAGTCGGCGGGTTTGGCCGGGGTGGCCTACGGGCCGGATTCGCGCGAGCAGATGAACCCGGCCATGGATTTGGTCCGCGATCTTGCGGCGCAGCCTCAGCATCCGATCAGTCTGTTGTACAACGTTATTGAGCACGTCAGCCAGGTTAACGCGGACAAGAGCGCAACGCTGACGTCACTGGCAGCTGGAGCCGATCTACTGGTTGCCGGCTTCAACGAGCAACGACTGGCCGCCAACGTTGCCGAATATCAGGGAATCCCGGTTGCCGCGTTGCATTTCTTCCCCGCCCGGATTTGGGCTTCAGGTGGTATGTCGTCGCTGATAGCCCAGGCGGCTGAGGACGCTCAACGCAGCGCATTGGGATTGCCTGCGGACGCCGAACCGCAACGAATTCTCGAGCTGCAAGCATACGACCAACTCTGTCTGCCGGGGCCGACAGCCGACTGGGTGGAGGAAGACGACTGGCGGCCCTTTGTCGGCGCGTTGACGCTGGGGCTACCGTCGGACGCCGACGACCAGGTCCTGTCGTGGATTGCCGCTGGAACGCCGCCCATCTACTTTGGCTTTGGCAGCACGCCGCTTGCGTCCCCAGCAGACACGGTCGCGATGATCGGCGCGGTCTGTACGCAACTTGGCGAGCGAGCGTTGATTTGCAGCGGCGCCAACGACTTCAGCTGCATTCCTGAGGTACAGCAGGTGAAGGTGGTAGACGCGGTGAACCATGCTGCCATCCTTCCAGCTTGCCGCGCGGTCGTTCATCACGGCGGGGCTGGCACCACGGCCGCGGGCATGCGGGCCGGAATCCCCACAGTGATCCTGTGGCTCTGGCTGGACCAGCCGATCTGGGCGAGGGCAGTCGAACAACTGGGAGTCGGCTCTGGAAGGGCCTTTTCGGTCACCACAGCGGAAACGCTGACCGCAGACCTGCGGTCGGTCCTGACTCCCGGCTGCGTCGCTCGCGCTCGTCAGCTAGCCGGCCAGATGACCGCACCCGCAGCAAGCGTTACTAGCGCAGCTGATTTCCTGGAACATTACCGTCTACCCTAATTCCTGGGCCCACGAGCGGACCCGCTGAACTGTTCGATGCGGGTCGACGTGAAGTTGCGGAGGCTTAGGCTAGTTCCATGAGCGGCCACCGCGTGCCCGGTGGGGTAGTGCATGAACTGCCGGCAGACCTGCACGAGTCGCTGATGGCCAACACAAGCGCCCTCGCTGCCTGGAAGGACATCACGCCGCTGGCGCGCAATGAGTTCATCTGCTGGATCGAGGATGCCAAGCAAGAGGCGACTCGAAGACGCCGCATTCGCCGGACGCAGGAAGAGCTGCAGGAGGGCGCCCGACGGCCTTGCTGCTGGCCGGGCTGCAAGCACCGCGAGCGCACCGGACATTAATACGACGTACCACTGCTCAAGCGGCTGGCTCACCGCAACGAGTACCGAATCGGCAGGTGCTTGACGCCGCCGACGAACGTCGTGGCGATCAACTGCGGATCACCGGCCAGCTCGATGGACTTGGCCCGCGGGATCAGTTCGGAGAAGAAGCTCTGCATCTCCATACGTGCAAGCGACGCACCGAGGCAGAAGTGCACACCGTAGCCGAAGGACAGATGCTTATTCGGGTCACGCCGCACGTCAAATCGGAACGGCTCTCGGAAGATATCCTCGTCCCGGTTGGCCGAAACGTAGGACAGCAGCACCGATTCGCCTTTGGCGATCGGCACACCGCGCACCTCGGTGTCGGCTTGAGCGGTGCGCATGAATTCCTTGACCGGCACCACCCAGCGGATCATCTCTTCCACCGCAGTGCCCATGAGGTTGATGTCCTGTTGCAGCCGGGCCAGCTCACCCGGGTTTTCCAACAGCGCTAGCAGACCGCCGGCGATGGCCGCACTGGTGGTGTCGTGACCGGCGCTGGCCACAATCACGTAGTAGGAAGCGGTGTCCATATCCGAAAGCGGCTGCCCGTTGATCGTGGCGTTGGCGATGGCCGAAGCCAGATCCTCAGTCGGATGCTCGCGACGCGATGCGGTCAGCGCGGCGAAGTAGTTGAAGAAATCCAGCAGCGTGGCCAGGACGTCCTGGCTGCTGGCGCCACGCTGAAATTCGGTGTCGTCACTGCCGAACAGCTCTTGGGTGAGCTTAAGCATGCGCGGGAAGTCCGACTCCGGCAAGCCAAGCAGCGACAGGATTACGTACAGCGGATAGTTGACCGCGATCGCCTGGGCGAAGTCCAACTCCGGCCCAGCTTCCACCATCTTGTCGACGTAAATCTTGGCCAACTCGTCGCAGCGAGCCTTCAAGGCCCGCAACGCTGATGGGCGGAACCAGTCCGCGCCGATCCTGCGCATGTCGCGGTGGTGCGGATCGTCCATGTGGATCAGCGTGCGCAGACCGATGCCGGCCTCTCGATCCGCGCGCAACTTCTTCTCGAGTTCGGTGATCATCAGCAGCGGGCGCGGGTCGTTGGTGAACAAGTCGTTCTGCCGCTCGATGTGCATCACGTCGGCGTGCTTGGTGATTGCCCAGAAAGGTTGATAGCCCTCGACTTCCACCCACGATACCGGGGCGTGGGCGCGCAGCTGGGCTAACGCCTCATGCAGCCGCTTTTCATCGGTGTAGGCCGAGGCGTCGGCCAAGACCCGCGCAGCCTCGTGCGCGATCCGGGTGCTCATTGCGGTCTCCTAAGGCTTCGTCGGTGTCGGAGATCGATTGGCGCATCAACCCATCCGCCATCTTATTCAATGTGGAACGCAATCGTTTGAGATTAGGCTTACGTCGACGAATCGGTCAAGATGTGGTCATGACTGTCGAAGGCCGGATCTACGGTGGGCTCAGCGCTGAACAGCGTTCACAGGATCGACGCGCACGCTTGTTGGAGGCCGCCCGGGGGCTCATCGCTGATGGCGGTGTGGCCCCTCTGACCGTTGACGTGGTATGCCAGCGCGCCGGTCTGAGCAAACGGTACTTCTACCACGAGTTCGCCACCAAGGAGGACCTGCTTGACGCGTGCGCCGAGGATCTGTTCAGCCGGTTGTGGGCCACGATGGAGGAAGTGCTGACCACCATGCCGCGTGCCGACCGGGTCGAGGGCACCTTGCGTGCCGTCATGCACACCCTGGCCTGTGACCCCGCCGATGCCCGGCTGTACATGGAGTGTCCCGGCTTCCCGCGGCTGCGCGAGCGCCAACAGCGCGCCGTACGAGAGTTCAGCGAGCACATGGCGGCTCATGCCATCGCCTTCACCAGGCGTCCGCGCCGGTCCGTCGACCGGGTGCTGGCCGTACGCGCGTTGGTCGCCGGAACAACCGACCTGATCATCGGCTGGTTGCACGGCGATATCGATACCGACGAGAACCGGCTCATCGCGACCATGGCCGCCACGGCCCGCGGGGCAGCGGCCACGCTGTAGCGGCGGGCCACCTACTGCCAGGCGAAGACGGGCTGCTCGAGGTGGTCAACCCGGTCGTGGTGATGACATATCCCGACCGCGTGGGGTAGTCGTCGAGCAATCCCAGCACAGCCGAATCCGATAAGTTGATACCGACCTCTTCGTCTAGTTCTCGCAGCGCGGCGTCGATCGCCGTTTCGCCCGGATCCACCCGGCCGCCGGGCAGCGCCCACATCGATCATGCGTCCGTCGAGTCCTTCCGCCGGCATTGGCCGCCCTGCAATCCACTCGTCCACCGGCGCCGGATCCACACTGTCTGCACCGACCTCCGAGTCGACAAGCACCACCGCGACCGCCGCATACCGCTTGCTCGGGTCGGTCACGGCACGACGGTCGTGATCCGCCAACTGTGCACGGATCTGCTTGTGCAGCGCCTCGTGGTACGTGATGGTCACGCCTCGACGATAGGCCTGGCGGGACGCATAGCGACCACCACTGAGGGCCGGCGTGCGGGCAAGTACGGGGGCGCGACGTTCACGACGGCCGTACCGTGGGCGCGGCGCCGGCTGCGATGATAAGAAACGTGTTTTCTACGTGGGTTAAAGCAGTTGGTGTCGACGGCGACGCCAAAGTGGGTTCGCGAGCGCCAGCCAGCAAAAACAGCGTCGCGGTCGCTGGCTCGGTTGCGAGCGCGGGCAGCGTCGCCGTTGCCGGATCGGCTGCAACCGCGGGCAGTGTCGCGGTCGCGGGATCGGTCGACGACCGCAGGCAGCGTCGCGGTCGCCGGCGCGGTAGCCACCGCCGGCAGCGTCGCGGTCGCCGGCTCAACCGGAACCGCGGGCAGCGTCGGGGTGATTGCTAGCGCGTTGAGCGTCTTTTGCATAGCTGTCCGGGAATGCGTCGCATGCCTGGCCTGTATCGCCTGCGCCCGGTGCGTGGCCTGCATCGGATGCGTCCGCTGCACCGACTGTATCGGGTGCATTGGCTGTGTGAACTGTACCGGATTGCGCAACATGAAGGGCGCCAGAGATATTCACGAGCGAAGCGGCGAGCGTTAGCTGTCTCGCTAGCGTGGCGGCCAGTGCCACGGCGGCTGGTCGAGTAGACGCTGTTCCGCAATCTGGGTCTCACCAAGTTCTTTCATCAGGCGCACGGTGTGCACGTCAGCGCCCTCTTGCAGTGCCGCGACAAGAGCTTCCGAATGGGTAACCACGATGATCTGACTGCGTTCGGCGGCTGTTGCGATCAGCGCCGCCAAGGCCGGCAACAGCTCGGGGTGCAAGCTAGTCTCAGGTTCATTGAGTACCAACAGCTCCGGTGGGCGCGGCGTTAGCAGAGCCGCGGTCCAAAGCAGGTAGCGTAGCGTGCCGTCAGACAGCTCGGCAGCGCCGAGCGGCCGTAGCATTCCAGGCTGACGCAAAGCCAGTTCGAAGCGACCGCTCTCGTTGTGGATGTCGACGCGGCTGCCTTCGAAGGCGCGATCGACGGCTTCGTCGAGCGCGGCGTCATCACCGATCTCACGAATCGTTTGCAACGCGCGGCCAAATCGGCGCCATCGTGACCCAAGACTATGGTCCGCGTGCCAATTCGGGTTTGCCGTGCGGGCGCGTCGGCGTCGGTGCGCAGGTGATCGTAGAAGCGCCAGCTACGCATACGTTCACGCATCTGGATCAGCTCTGGTGCGCGGACCGGATCGGCTAGTTCACTGAGCATCGAGTCGAACGGCCGCAGTATAGCGGTGATGCGGTGCCATTCGTCGTCGCCGTCGCGCACTCGCACAATGGGTCCAGCACGTTGGGCTATGACTGTGGCGGTGCGCCACACCGGCCCGACCCATAGCGCCTCCGACTTGACTTCGGGATCGAGTCCGAACGCGGTGTGGGTCGCAATGGGTAGCCCGAGGTCCATGGCATAGCCGAAATCGTCACCGGCAAAGCCAAGTTTTAGGCTGACCGAGTCGGTACGCACCGTCCCCTGGACCTGATGACTCCCCCGGCGTATTGACTTGCCGATTACCGCCGGCCCGGCCCACATCGTTGAGCTCAGCCCCCCCTCGCGGGCCAGCGCAGCCACCGCGCCGTTGCGTGCCGAGTCGGCCAGCAAACGCAACGCTCGATAGAGGTTGGACTTGCCACTACCGTTGTGACCGGTTACCAGGTTGAGCTGGCCCAACGGGACGACCAGCTGCCGCAACGACCGGTAGTTCTCCACCGCGACCGTAACCAGCACCTGGTCACGCTAATGCAATGTGCGCCCTTGGGTACTTGTCGACCCCGACAGGAACATGTTGCGAGTCCATTGCCGCGTCGCGGTAGGCTGAAGGGCGTTCTGGCATCTTTTAGCTTTAGGATCGGGGTAGATGCGCGTCACGGGCAAAGTTGTTCGGTTCGATGATATTCGCGGGTACGGGTTTATTGCTCCGGATATCGGCGGCGATGATGTTTTTCTACATGCTAACGATCTTGAAATGGAAAAATCCTTGGCCAGACCAGGAGCAAAGGTGTCGTTTGAAATCGAAGACGGGCCTCGCGGTAAGTTCGCAACCTCGGTGCGGCCAGGCCAGGGCGCACTTACCGGCATCGACGACCGCAGCAACGATACGGGGTTGGGCGCCGACGAATACTATGACGTGCTTTCGGTCGAGGAGTTTAAATGCACGATCACCGAGATTCTCCTCGATATTGCTCCCGCAATCACCGGTGAACAGATCAAGCAGGTGCGCACGAAATTCGAGGCGCTCGCCCGAAAACACGGATGGGTCGAATCGTAGGCTGCTCAAAGCAGAAGCGTCCTGCTGCCTTTCGGGCGGTCAACGCCCGCGACACACCGGTAGTCGGTCGAGGAACGCGCCCCAACCCGCGAACGGCGCAGCCAAAAATACCGACTACGGAGTTGCGTTGCGCGAGCGCGCACTGGAGATTCCACCTGCTTCGGTCGCGCGGCTGGGTGTTGACCTGGCCGAGCTGCATCACCTGCACCGGGTACTCACCCGAATTAATTCAGCCGCCTTGGCGGCCGGTGCTCTGCAGCCTTGAATCGTCGGTAGAGGAGCTCCCATGGTCAGCACCAAA
>NZ_VTZN01000172.1 GCF_008370645.1 Mycobacterium simiae | reverse complement strand
TCAAGGTGTCGTAGCGCAGCAGACGGCGGTCGCGCTGGATCTCCGCAAGCAGAATGCCGTCGGTCATCAGTTTGACGAGGGTGCGGTCGTTGACCTGGTCGGTGAATCGCACGCGGTAGCCGACGGCGTCGCCGAGCGGAGTGCGCAGTTCGTCGGCAATGCGCTGGGCCACGGTGCGGGCGGCCAGCCGCCGGGGCTGGGTGTGTCCGATAGTGCCGCGGATGCCGCGGCCAAGCTCCAGGCAGATCTTGGGCAGCTGGGTCGTCTTCCCCGACCCGGTTTCGCCGGCGACGACCACCACCTGGTGCGCCCGCACCGCGTCGGCGATGTCGTGCCGTCGCTCGCTGACCGGCAGGTCCGGGTAGCTGATCGCTGGGACGGCGGCTTGCCGGCTGGCGAGGAGTATCTCGGCCGCGGAGATTTTTCCGGCGAGCTGTGTCAGCTTGTCAGGCTGCGCGCCGCGCAGGCTTTTGAGGCGCCTGCCCAGGCGGGCAGCATCGCGGATGGTCAATCCGTCGAGACGGCTGCGTAACTCCGCGACGGACGGTTCGGCCACTCCGGCCAGCATAGGCGTCATCCACAGTGTTTTGACGACAGCTTATTGATTGCGCTGCCGGTTACTGACCGAGTAGCCCGGGTATGGACAAGCCACCATCCGAAGACGACGCTCATGGAAGCGATATGACAGAACCCGATAACGACCAACCCACTGACGCCGAGAAGTTGGAAAGCATCGTCGATCAGCTCGACGAAAAGGTTGCCGCTGAGCCGGAGGCGCAAGGCGTTCCTGGCAAGCCCAGCGACCGAGAGCGTGCCCTGACTGTCGGCGCAGAAGTAGAGCCGCCAGACTAAGTCGGGCCCTATGCCATCCCCCTGTCGGGGGGACCGTGGACAATATGCGGCGGACACGATCAATGCCCGCAGCAGTTGGGCAACGAGGTATTCCGGGGACCATCATGTTTCACCCAGCCCTTCAAATTCATGGGCCGGATCACTCCGTACCCGGGAACGCCGTTAGCTGAGGCATATTCGGCCGCGGGTTACCTCACCGACGAATGGCCGCTGGGTCAATAGGTATTCGTTGACCCTCAGGCCGCACGTGTCTATGCGGACGCGGTGGCTACCGGCTTGACCCGCGGGACGACGCTGGTCGCACCGGCACCGCCGCTACCGCCGCTCCCCCGCCGCAGCTAGTTGCCGGGTGAGTTGTGAGTTTGCCCGGCCTCCCGCCCACACCCCGCTGGCATGGCGGCCGCCAACGGTATGTCAGCATTTGCAGATGACTGCACGCAGCCTTGCTCGCATCGTTGGTGTCTTGGTGGTGGCGGCGGGGGCGCTGGTGAGCGCTCCCATCGTCGGTCCAGCCGCCACAGCTGATCCGTGTTCTGACGTAGCGGTGGTTTTCGCTCGTGGCACCCATCAGGAACCCGGTTTAGGCAATGTCGGACAGTCGTTCGTCGAGTCGCTCACCGCCCAGGCCGGCGGGCGGTCCGTCGGCGTCTACGCGGTCAACTACCCAGCCAACGACGACTACCACACGAGCGCGACCCTCGGCTCCGATGACGCGAGCGCCAATATCCAGAGCACTGTGTCCAGTTGCCCGAACACCAAGATCGTGCTTGGGGGGTATTCCCAAGGGGCGACGGTGATCGATCTGGCTTCGGTGGCGGCGTCGCCCTCGGCGGCAAATCATGTTGCCGCCGTCGCCCTGTTCGGCGAGCCGTCCAGCGGATTCTCCAGCATGCTGTGGGGCGGTCAGCCGCTGCCGACCATCAACCCGATCTACAGCTCAAAGACCATCAGCTTGTGCGCCCCCGACGACCCGATCTGCACCGGCGGCGGCAACATCATGGCCCACGTTTCCTATATCGAATCCGGGATGACAGCTCAGGCGGCGACGTTCGCGGCCAACAAGCTTGGCCCAGCCAGCTAGGTGGTCACGCTCGGCAGCTTTGCGCCGAGATCGACGTGAGGGTCACAGCGTCGTCGGACTTTTGCGCGCTGGTGTCAATCTCGAGGTCAATGTGCGAGCGCTAAGCCACGGATCCTGTCACACGGCGCTGTCAAAAACCGTGGTGCCGACACCGTTCGGGCTGTAGTCGATGTAGACCGGCTGCAGCCAGAAGGGCAAGAACCCGGTATTCATCAACCCGGACGAAATCACCGTTGGGCGGTAGGTGTTGGTGTTGAAGTAGTACAGCCGACTTCCGCTGCTGTCGAAGACCTCAATGTTGGTGTTCGGCGGCAGGGTTGGCGAGCCGATCACCGATGCCGGGATGGTTCCATACACCCCGCCGGAGTCGATGATCGACGGAACGGGTATCTGGGCGCCGCCATTGACCGATACATACAGGGTGGCGATTGGCGCTCCAACTACCGCGACGTCGGGGCCAGGCAGCGGGTTGGGGCCGAACCGCAGCTCATTACCGGGCATGTTGATCAGCACACCGTCACTGAGGTCTCCCGGCAACGCCATCGTCGGGATGCTGGGGCCCGGTCCTACCGCATTGGGCCCGACGCCGAGCACGCCGTCAACCCCGGCGGACGCGAAATAGGCGTCGAACGGGGTGGTCAGCGGATTGGTCCACAGGGCGGAGAGCCATGCCGAGATGGCGTAGGGCGATGTCGGGAGAGAGAGCAGGACGACGTTGACAGGGGTGGGCGCGGTGACAATTCCGTTGCCGAAATCGATTGTCGTGGTGTACGAGGCGAACAAATAGGTCAAGCCACCGCTGTACGCGCCGAGGCTCACGCCGGTCGGAATGCCCATGCGCAGCATTCCCGGCAGTCCGCCGACGTT
This sequence comes from Mycobacterium simiae, assembly GCF_008370645.1. Taxonomy (GTDB): domain Bacteria; phylum Actinomycetota; class Actinomycetes; order Mycobacteriales; family Mycobacteriaceae; genus Mycobacterium; species Mycobacterium simiae_A. The sequence goes on along the minus strand of NZ_VTZN01000172.1, from coordinate 6,761 downwards.
TTGGGGTTGAAGGACCAGACCAGCCGACCCGGTGTCGACCAGGATCGGGGCGGTCGGTCCGCCGTTGACGTTCGGGTATATCACCGGCTCGGTGACATTGACGACCTGCAGCGGCACCGTGCGGCCGTCCCCGCCGGCCCCGCTGACCCCATAGTTGCCCCAGGCCAGGCCGCCGGGCGCCCCGGCGCCGCCGGTGCCAAGTTCGGCCATACCGAGACCACCGGCACCGCCGTTCCCGCCGGCACCGAACAGGCCGGTGCCCCCACCCCGGCCGCCTGTTCCACCAGCCGCGAGAGCCGCCGACGTGCCGCCCAGCCCACCGGGCCCGCCGTTGCCCCAGAGCCAGCCACCGGTGCCACCGGCCCCGCCGGCCGCGTTGGGTCCGCCGGTACCGCCGGCGCCGCCGTTGCCGATGAGCCCCGCCGCACCTCCGGCCCCGCCGATTACCCCCAACGTTGTTTGCGAATAGCCGTTGCCGCCGTTGCCCAGCAGCAGCCCACCAGCCCCGCCGTTCGGGCTCCCGGCCGTCCCGTTGGCGCCATTGCCGATCAGCGGACGCCCCAACAAGGCCTGCGCGGGCGCATTTATCGCGCCCAGCAGATCGCGTTCTGCCGTCTGCAGCAGACTCACGCTCTGCGCCTCGGCGGTCGCATACGAGCCGGTCGCGGAGTTCAGCGTGAGGACGAACTGTTGAAAAAATGCGTTTGCCTGTGTGTTGAGGGCCTGATACTCCTGGCCAAAACCGGCAAACATCGCCGCGACCGCCGCCGATACCTCATCCGCAGCAGCGGCGGCAAGGGCGGTGGTCGGGGTAGCTGCCGCAGCGTTTGCCGCGCTCAGTACGGAATCGATGCTTTGTAGATCCGCTACCGCTGAGGCCAGATACTCGGGAGCCACCGCTAGAAGTGACACGTCGCTCCCTCTTCCCTAGTCGCCGATCGATGTGTCCATAAGCGTAGCCAGATCCTGTCGTGGTATCTGCCTTTTAACGCGCCGGTCATCTGCCACGCTTATTCAGCCCGCGAAAATTCAGCAAATGACGTCGAGTCCGGCGACGTCATCGCCTTCGACTGCGGCGCGGGTGAGCCGCCACACAAGCTGGTGCTCAAGGAGGCTAGCGCTCACCCGACACGTATCGAGATCCACGCCAGCGCGGAAGAGTGCGAGCAGGCGTGACGCTAACGTCGACCTTGGCGCAACAACCGCGATCGCACCCCCGATGGAGCTTACGAGCACGACCACCAAGAGCACGCCGCAGCCTGGTGGCGTAAATGAAATGTGTTGGGCGCAAAAGACACTGCTCCCGGCTGCGACCGCTGCCCGACCAGCTGCCCGACCAGCTTTGCGGACGCTACGCTGGCGGGTATGGCAGTTGAGTCCACCATGCTCGCCCTCGGCACCCGCGCACCGTCGTTCACCCTGCCCGAGCCGGCCACCGGTAGCACGGTAAGCCTCGACGACCTCACCGGTCCGGCCCTGGTGGTCACCTTCATCTGTAACCATTGCCCCTACGTTCAGCATGTTGCCGACGGGTTGGCCCAGCTGGGTCGGGACCTGGCACAGCGGGGTGTCGCGATGGTCGGCATCTCCAGCAATGACGTGGCCACCTACCCGCAGGACGGGCCCGATCAGATGGTCGCGGAGGCCCGCCGTCGCGGGTGGACCTTTCCGTACCTCTACGACGAGACCCAAGACGTCGCCCGCGCTTTCTCCGCGGCCTGCACGCCTGACACTTTTGTCTTCGACGGTGACCGCCGACTCGTCTACCGCGGCCAGCTCGACAATTCCCGACCCCGCAATGACCTACCTGTCACGGCCGTCGACGTTCGTGCGGCGGTCGACTCCGTCCTCGCCGGGCGGCCGGTGGACCCCGATCAGCGGCCCTCGATCGGGTGCGGCATCAAATGGCGTCGCTAGCACTCACCGCATCACAATGCCGCGTCTGCTCCTATTTGACGCCGGGCAGTCGTTTGAACGCGCGCAGCCCGCGGGTCATCACCTGGGCGTATCGGTCCGCTCGGAGCCACGGCGGCGCCAACGGGCAGCACGCGTTCGATCGCAATGGTCTGCGGTTCGGTGTATTTGAGGATTCCTTGCTCGCCGTGGCGGCGGCCGAAACCCGGAGTCCTTCATGCCGCCCATCGGCGCGTCGGTGGAGGCCACGCGGCAGCATAGCCTTCGTTCACGTTGACCGTGCCCGCTCGCAATTGCGCGGCGACACGTCGGCCGCGTTGCGGATCCGAAGTCCAGACGCTGAAGTTCAACCCGAACGAGCTGTCGTTGGCCATGGCGATTCCTTCGTCCGCACTGTCCACGGGATACAGCGACACCACCGGTCCGAATGTTTCGTCAGCGTAGGCGGCCATGCCTTCTTTGACGCCGGACAGGATGGTGGGCTCGTAGAAATACCGTCCGCGTCGTCGACGTGATCGATGACGGTTCTCAATTGCGTCTCATTGATCAGTGAACCCATGTCAGCCGAATAGTCCAGCGCAGCCGACAGCGTCATCTTCTCGGCGGTCACGACGAATTTCGGAACAAAATTGTCCCACAGCATATTTGGCACATAGCTTCGTTCGATCGAGATACACAATTGGCCAGCATTGGAGAAGCATGCGCGGGTGGCACCTGTTGCGGCCTTGCCGGGGTCGGCATCGCCGAGCACCAGCAGCGCGTTCTTGCCGCCGAGCTCCATCGAACAATCGATCAACCGCTCCCCCGCCTGCGCGGCAGCCGGTGAACATCAGGTAGTCGGACTGTTCGATATTCGGCGTACCCAGTTCGGACCCAGGGCCGGTGACGACCTGTATCAGGCCGAACGGCATTCCGGCTTCTTCCAAGAGCCCACCGCCCACAGCAGCGAGAACGGCGTCCGGTTGCCGCCGTTGGGGTTTCAAGTATTCCCCGGCGGTGTTCGCGTAGTAGCGCGCGGTCAGCGCGACGTCGATGACCTCCTCGAAGGTGTGCCGGCGGGCTTTGCCGTTTTCCGGCTGGATGATGTCGAGCACCTCGTTCTGGCGTTCTCACACCAGGTCGTGCGGACGCATCAGCACCGCGGACCGTTCCGCGATCGGCCTTGTCGCCCAGTCCTTTTGCGCTTGCCGTGCGCGGGCGGCAACATTGCCGGTGCTGCAGTGCCGCACTCGGCCGAGCGGCGTGCCGGACATCGCGTTAGTGATTTCGCGGTACTTTCCCGGCTGGGCAGCGTGCACCCGCGCCGCCAAACTGTCGAGCCCGGGGAGGCGGCCGGTAGTAGCGCTCAGGATCCCCCGAGAACCCCGTTGCAAAACATTGTCAGCTGGTCCCGGCACGTCGGCGCGGGGCCTCAGATACCGTGCGGCGCTAAGCAGAGTCGGGTACGTACACCCCGGATCCCTGGGCGAGTGATTCAAGAGTCTCATAGGCCATCCATACGAATCCCTTTTCGCCCCAACGTGTTCCCCAACTGTTCTGAATACGAACAGCCCCAGTGGTCTTTGTGTAGGCGTCGTCGTAGGCAACGATGAGCATTACATGGCCGGCTTTCTTGCCCTCTTTGTTCATTGCGAACTCTTTATTGCCGACATAGGGCGAGGGCGCACCGCGATAGCGGGCGAAGTCTGTGTAGAGGGCGGTACCGAAAGCGATTGGCGCGCCGGACGCGATGACGGTCCGTAGGTTGTTCAAGCCATCCGAACCGGTGATCTTTGTCGCCTTGTACTCGGGGATCAGGAAGCTCGGTTCCGGCAGGATTGTTTGCGAGCTATACGCCGACCAGTTGACTCCACACGATGGATTGGATTGCTGTCTGCCGTGGTTTGGGGCTGCGGCCAACGACGGCGTACCGCCATTGGCCCGAAGCCAATTGAGGCATTTGGTGACTTGCCCGCCTTGACAGGTGCCCTGCTCGATCTTGTTTGCCATTTCGTACCGAATGTAGGCGTAATCTGGCCCGGCCTGCCGGGCGGGGCTGGTCGGCGGAATGCCGCTCTTGCGTGCGGCGTAGAACGTCGCCAAACCATATACCGAAGCCCACACGAAACAGTTCGGCAGGGTCTGCCTGCCAACCGGCGGCAACCATTCGGTCCGCACCGATGCAGCCGGCGGCACTTTACCGCGGCGCGTGGGCGGTTCCGGTCTCGCCGTTTCCGGAACGTCAAAATCGTAACCGTAATTATCGAGCTGGACGGGCTCCTCGTCGCTGCGGTAGGGCTCCTCGCTGTTCTGGGATGGTTCTGCGCCGCTGCAAGAGGGCAGCACCGCCGTGAGGGCACCGAGTGACGAGAGGACGAGCATCGAACGCCTGTCGATCCGTGACGTCATTTGCACGACCGTACACAGCATTACGGCAGCAGACGTTGTTTCTGCTCGGTGAACTCGTCCTCCGTCAGGATGCCAGCGTCTCGCAGTGCAGCCAGTTCGCGTAGCTCCGCAGCGATGCTCGTGATCGGGCCGCCGGCCAGGTTACTTGGCGGCGACATGATCGAGCTGTGAGTCGAAGCGGTGGGCGCCGACGCCTCTCCGCGCGTTGTCGCCGCGACCGCGAACCGCTCGCGACGGCCCACGCCACCGGTGCCGACCATCGCCCGCCCGGCCATACCGGCCAACGCCATCTGACTGAACAGGCTGCCGGCACCGCCTGCTGAGACCTCAACGGTGCCGAGGCTGGTGGCCGGCAACGCCACTGCGAGAGGCCGTATCGCCGCTGTCTCCACGGCCCAGGTCGGCGGCACCGACAACGCCCCCATCAAGTTTGCCTCGCCGAAGCTCGCCGACACGGCCGGCGTGCCGAGGTTGGCCATCGCCGGGAAGGACACTGGTGGCACCGGCGCGGTACCTGGCCAGGCCTGAATGCCGGCGGATGCACTGACGACGTCATCGGTGTGGACACCGATCAGATAACCGTCGATGTCATAGGGAAGAGCGGTTATCCCGAGGAACGAGTCGATGCCGAGTCCCACAGCCCCAAGTTCTGGGTCGACAAGAAGTCCGCTGAGGTCCGCCAACAGGTTTAGCCACTCCATCGGCGTCAGCGATGCGATGCCGGCAGCCGGGTTCGCCAGGCTGGTCAACGCGCTGGGCACCGCGGTGAACGATGGTGCGGCCCTCGAGATGTTGCGTCGCACGTTGCCGCCGGAGGGTTCGCTGGCTCCGGACGCGGTGTCAGCTTGGCTCGACAGCCCACTCGTGTCGGTATTCGGTTGTGGTGACGTGAAGGGTGTGAGTGCCGTCGCCGACGCTGACGACCCCGCGTAGCCGTACATCGCCGAGGCATCCTGTGCCCACATCTCGGCGTACTGTGCCTCAGTCGCCGCGATGGCGGGGGTGTTCTGCCCAAAGAGATTAGTCGCGATCAGCGTCAGCAACAGACTTCGATTGGCCGCGATCACCGGTGGAGGCACCGTCTCTGCGAAGGCCGTCTCGTAGGCAGCCGCCGCGGCGGCGGCCTTGTTGGCCGCCTGCTCGGCCCGCGCCGCGGTCACCCTGGTCCAGGTCACGTACTGGGCGGCCGCGGCAGCCATCGCCGCTGCGGAAGGGCCCACCCACGGTCCAGCGGTCAACCCCGCGATGACCGATTGATACGAGCTGGCTGCCGAATGGAGCTCGGCGGCCAACCCGTCCCAGGCCGCCGCGGCAGCCAGCATCGGTCCCGAGCCAGGACCCGCATACATTCGGGCAGAGTTAACCTCCGGCGGGAGCACTGCGAAATCCACGTCGTTTCTCCGATCGGTTCAGCGGGCGCCAGGACGCCGGCAGCTTCGGTGACGGCATAGTAGGTGGCGCAGCTGAAAGGCACTCTCAGCAAACCGGCGGTGGTCCGTCGGAGAGGTGGATCCACTAGCTTGCAGACGCGCGACGTCGATCGTCAGCGCGCTGTTGTCCGCACAACTGCGCAGGTCGCTGTCAGGCGCTTGCGGCCGTGACGACCGCCGCAGCTGCCGGTGCAAGCGAAGGAGGCAGATGTCCAGCCGGGGCCCTCGTCAGCCGTGCGGCGCCGCGGAGATCTTGCTGTCCGGCTTTCCGATCGTTTGGCCGTCGGTCAAGCCCGCGTGGCGGTGAGGCTCAGCGCGGCCCTACTGAATCACACCGGAGCCGCGTTGGGTGGAGGCCAGGCTGCACGACTCGGTTAACGCCGGCCCATAGGTAGCCGCACCGCACTCGCAGTGCCAGCAAATATGCTGGCCGCAGGAACACGCGATAGTGGCGACGATCATGTGGCCGGGTAGTAGCCAGTGGCCGCGGGTGCAGCGTCGGGGTGGTCTGTCCATCCACTGGGCGCGCGAAACGTGCGCCAGTTCGCCGACATCAACGCTCATCGAATCACACTCGCATCTCGCCGTCGGCCAAGGCCAGCGCGGCGGACGAATCGTTATGCTTCGTTTTCTCGCGTTAACCGTGTCGTTGTACCCACCTACGCCAACGCCTCGGCGCGATCCTTACTTCTGCAGGGTGAACTGGCTGACGTCGATGTAGTGGGTGCGGAAGGCCTTGGCGCATCCGGTCAGGTATTTCATGTAGCGCTCGTAGACTTCTTCGGACTGGATCTCGATGGCCTCATCCTGGTGCGACTGCAGTGCTTCGGCCCACAGGTCCAGGGTCCGCGCGTAGTGCTGTTGAAGTGACTGGCGGCGGGTCAGCGTGAAGCCGGCCTTCTCGCAGTGCTGCTCAACCATGTCGATCGAGGGCAACCGGCCCCCTGGGAAAATCTCGGTCACGATGAACTTGACGAACCGGATGATGTCGATCGAAATGGGCAGCCCCTGCTCGGTGAGCTGTTCTCG
>NZ_VTZN01000171.1 GCF_008370645.1 Mycobacterium simiae | reverse complement strand
GTCCTCCCAGCCCATGTCGAGGTAGGCCACGAGGTTGCTGTCGGTGACTCGGATTTGTGTGGCGGGCTTGGGCAGTCGGGCGTCGAACAGTACGAGTCGCAGCCAGGTTTCTTTCGGCGACTGCGTGCCGCTATCCATCAGCGACAAGGCTTGTCGGCAGTCGCGGATGCCCCTGGCTCCTCGGTACCGGTCCATCAATGGCGTGACATCACTGGCGTCGAGGCCGGTCGCGGCGCAGAGGGCGTCGAGATGGAGCAACGGCCATGCCGCGCGGCAAATGCCGGCCTAGATCGAATGCCGTGCGTGCGGGATTCGTCACGCTCAGGCCGGCCAGTTCGACGACGTCGTCGGCCCTGAACCGTTCCCGGCGAACGATGACGCCCGGCGGTGGATGGTGAAACGGCCCTAGCAGCTCGACTGGTGTGAAGTCGTCAACCCACTTAGCTCCATGCAGCGCGGCCGCTGCACGACCGGCGATCACGCCTCTGCGTCCGGACCACAACCACGCCGCGTAGATGTCGTCCCGCAACGTTCGAGGTGAGTCTTTGGGCAAATAGACGCCGCTGTGGATACGACGGTAGTTCCATCGCAGTTGGCCGCGGGTGAGGGCGCCAGCAGTTATCGCTTCGCTTCCGAGAAAGACCCTCGCCACGCGCCGATGATGCGCTAGGCGACCGACATCGTCATCGAGATTGCCGCCATGGTCGTGGTTGGTAGCGCAACCACAGCCCTCACGGCAATCTCGACTCGGGCCAAGCATCACCGCCAGCTGGGCAGCCAAATCTCCATGTTCCAGGTCTGCTGCGAGATCGGCAGGCCGGTCAGTATCGGGAACAGCCAGGCGAAGTTCGTCACCACCAGAGCCACATAGCAGCACACAACGATCAGGCCCAACGTGCGCCGCTCCGCATTCTGACCCGGGTGATACAGGACGTCGCCGAGGATTAAGGCAATGGCCATGACCAGAAACGGCGCCATCGTCGCCGCATAGAAGAAATACATTTGCCGGTCGATGTCGGCGAACCAGGGCAACCAGCCCGCGCAATAGCCGACCAAGACCGCCGCGTACCGCCAGTCCCGCCGGACAAACGTGCGCCAGCCCGTGTACCCCAAAACCGGCACCGCCAGCCACCACATTGCCGGGGTGCCGACCAGCATGACGGCCTTGACGCAGGACTGCGCGCCGCAGCCGGGCACATCCTGCTGGTCGATCGCATAGAGCACCGGCCGCAGCGACATCGGCCAGGCCCACGGTTTGGACTCCCACGGATGATGGTTGCCCGCCGAATTTGTCAGCGTGGCGTGGAAGTGGAAAGCCTTGGCGGTGTAGTACCACAGTGAGCGAATGGCGTCGGGCAGCGGTATGACGCTGTGCGGGCCGATCGTCTGGCCCACCTGATGCCGGTCGATCGCCGTCTCGGAGGCGAACCACCCCGAATAGCTGGCCAGATACACCGCGAACGGAATAACCGCCAGCGCGTAGCCGCTAGGAAAGAGGTCACGCCGCAATGTCCCCAACCACGGTCGCGGCACCTGGTATTGGCGCCGGGCCGCCACGTCGAACGCCAACGACATCGCGCCGAAGAAGGCGACAAAGTACAGGCCGGACCATTTTGTCCCGAAGGCCAAGCCGAGCAGCACGCCGGCGCCGAACCGCCACCAGCGCACCCCCAACCGCGGGCCCCACGCCGTCTCGCCGATTCGGTTCTCCTGCAGGGCGACTTGCATCCGTTGGCGCACCTGATCCCGGTCAACGATGAGGGCGCCGAACGCCGCGACCACAAAGAACGTCAAGAACCCGTCCAGCAGCGCGGTCCGCGCGGCCACAAAGCTCACCCCGTCGCAGCTCAGCAGCACCCCAGCGATGCCCCCGACCAGGGTCGACCGGGTGATCCGCCGCACGATCCGCGTCACCAGCATCACCAGGATCACGCCCAATAGCGCGCCGCTGAACCGCCACCCAAACCCGCTGTAACCGAATAGGGCTTCGCCGATTGCGATCATCTGCTTGCCGACCGGTGGATGGACAACCAGACCGAACCCGGGGTTGTCTTCGACGCCGTGGTTGTTCAGCACCTGCCAGGCCTGAGGGGCGTAGTGCTTCTCATCGAAGATCGGCGTGCCGGCATCAGTGGGCGAGCCAAGGTTCACGAACCGTGTCACCGCGGCCAGCAGCGTGATCACGGCCGTCACAAGCCAGCCGCACATCCGGTCCATTGGCCCGAAATCCGCTACCGGTGCCCGCAGCCCAGGGCTGATGACGGGTGCCGCACGCCCCTCGGCGACGAGATTGGTTTCTTGGGGAGGGGCGGACATCAGCTCGATCGTAGGCTGTCCGACATGACTTCTGGCCGCCTACTGCTCGGCGGAACCCCGTTGGGCCGGCCCTCGGACGCATCGCCACGCCTGCTCGACGCATTGGCCAGCGCCGATGTGGTGGCCGCCGAAGACACTCGCCGGGTGCGGACCTTGGCCAAAGCACTCGACATCCAGATCAAGGGCCGGGTGGTGAGCCTTTTCGACCGTGTCGAGGCGTTACGGGTGAGGTCATTGGTCGACGCGATGGAGTCCGGCGCGACGGTGCTGGTGGTCAGCGACGCCGGACTGCCGGTGATCAACGATCCCGGTTATCGGCTGGTCGTGGCCTGCGTCGATGCCGGGATTTCGGTGACCTGCTTACCAGGGCCGTCGGCGGTCACGACGGCGCTAGTGGTGTCCGGTCTACCGTCGGACAAGTTCTGCTTCGAGGGTTTCGCTCCGCGCAAGGGCTCGGCACGCCGGACGTGGCTGGCCTCGCTGGCCGAAGAGCAGCGCACCTGCGTGTTCTTCGAATCCCCGCGCCGGCTGGCCGCGTGCCTGCGTGATGCCGTAGAACAGCTCGGGGGCGCACGTCCGGCCGCCGTCTGCCGCGAGCTGACCAAGGTGCACGAGGAGGTGGTGCGCGGCTCGCTCGAGGAGTTGGCGGCGTGGGCGGCCAACGGCGTGCTCGGCGAGATTACCGTGGTACTCGGCGGTGCGACGCCCTATTTGGACCTGCAGGTTCTGGTCGAGGAGGTCCAGAAACTGGTCGCGGCGGGCATTCGGGTCAAGGACGCCTGTAGCGAGGTCACCGCGGGGCATCAGGGTGTACGCTCACGCCAGCTCTACGATGCGGTCCTACTCACCCGCCGCGACACGGAGGGGCCCCAGGAGTAAGTTCTCCGCTGGTCAGGGCGTGCATACCCCGATCGGCCCGAAGCTCGGCGTGCAGAGCTGCGGATGCGGCAGGGCCGGCAGGGCCGGCAGGGCCGGCAGCGGCGGCAGGGCCGGCGCCGGCAACGCCGGCAGCCCACCCGGCAACGCCGGTAGCCCCCCGGGCGCAGCGGCTGCCAGCGCTGGCAGCACTGCAGCCACCGCCGCGGGATCTACGCCTGGCAGACCTGCTGACAGCGCCGGCAGGGCCGCAGCCAGCATGGCAGGATCTACACCCGGCACCGCCGGCAGACCTAATGGCAGGTTTGGGAGCGCAGCCTGCAGCGCCGGCAATGCGGCCGCCAGTTGCGGTAGACCGCCAGCCGCGAGCGCCATCAGATCGGTCGGCGAGATGCCTGGCAGACCCGGGAGGCCATTTGCCGCCATGGCCAGCAGAGCCGTGGGAGACACACCGGGCAGGCTCGGCAAACTCACACCCGGCAAGCCGCCTGCTGATGCCAGCGCGATCAAGCCTGCGGGCGATACCCCGGGCAGCGCCGCCAGTCCCGGCAGACTCAACGCCGGCAAAGCTGCGGCCGCCGCGGCCGCCGCGGGCGCCGCCGAGGGCAGCAGTATGGAGCCTACGGTGTTCAGCGCTGCGCTAGCCTGCGGCAGGATGCCGGAGGACTGCAACGCGTTGTAGGCCAGCACCACGTAAGTGACGGCCAGCGCACTTGTGCTGACTACGCCCGCGGCTGTGTTGCCGACGCCCAAGACGCCATTGACGATCGAGGTGGCGGCGTTCACCCCGCTGGGCACGTAGGCCAGCCCGGTGACGTCCGGTAGACCCGGGATGCCGAGGCCGGGGATCCCGAGGCCGGGGATTCCGACGCCAGGGATTCCGATGTCAGGCACGCCGGGCGCTAGAGGTAGTGCGGCGGCGTTCGGAAGGGGGGGTGCGACGGGCAACGCTGCCGGGCCCAAGTCCGTTACGGCAGGCGTTCCCGGGCCCAGTGGCGTCAACACTCCGGGCACCGCGCGCGCCGCCTCCGGCGCGGCGGCTGGCATCGCTAGACCCGGCAGCGCGTCGGTCGGTTGCTGGACGGGCTCCGGGGCTGGCTGGGCCGCCTGGGCCGGCTGAGTGGTGCTGGGCATAAGGACCGAAGCCAGCCGATCGCATTGCTGGCCTGCGGCACAGGTCCCTTGGTTGGGTGTGTGCATCGGCCCGGACATCGTCAGCGGCGCAACCGCCAGCGTTCCCCCCACCATGGCTGCGGCCGCCACGCCAACGACACCGACTCGCATGTGTGACCCCTCTCGCCTTTGACCTCGCGGTCCACGCGGGTCAATGGTTAGGAGCTTAGGCGCCGCCGACCCGTCGCGTGGGCGTTACGCGAAATTGCATCGCCACTGCGTAATCGTGGGTTTGCTGGCTAGCCCACCCGAGTGGCGGCCGCCGGGACCGCTAGCCCAACGATAGGCGCGGCTTTATGCAGGCATTCTTCCCATTCGGCGACAGGATCGGAATCCGCTGTGATCCCGCCGCCGACGCCCAGCACGGCGTTGCCCGCCGTGTCGAATTCGACAGTGCGGATCGCGACGTTGAGTTCGCAACCGGCAATTGGAGAAGCTAGACCTATTGTTCCACAATAGATTCCGCGACCGCGGCGCTCCCATTGCGAAATCAGTTGGCGGGCACGAAGTTTGGGTGTCCCAGTAACCGAGGCCGGCGGGAAGGTGGCGTCCAACAGGGCCGTCGTCGGCAACTCGACGGGAACCTGGGCCGACACCGTGGATACAAGATGCCACACACCCGGTGCGCGGCGCACTACCAGCAGCTCCGGCACGGTGACGGTGCCGGTCATGGCCACTCGGCCAAGGTCATTGCGGACCAGATCGACAATCATGATGTTTTCGGCCACCTCTTTGGGTGACGCGCGCAGCGCCGACGGCCAAGCATCCAGCGGGAGCGTGCCCTTGATCGGACTCGACACCACGACGGCACCGCGGCGCGCCAGAAAGAGCTCTGGGGATAGCGACGCCACCGCGCCCCACTGGCCGGCAACATAGGCTGCCCGCGTGGGGGAGGTGCGGGCAACGCCGTCGATGAAGAAATCCAGTGGGGATCCGGTGACTGCGCCGATGAACTGTGTGCACACACACGCCTGATAGACCTCGCCGGCAGCGATCGCCTCCAGGCAGGCCAGCACCGCGTCGCGGTGTGCGGACTGATGGGGTGTCTGCCAGTCGATTCGGCACGTGGATGCCGGCCTGGGGGTGGGTAGGGGTCCGGCCAACGCGGTAGCCAGCCAGTCCGCCATGGGCGCACCGGTGAGGCTCTCATACCACCACTGGCCGTCACGGTCTCTGCGCAGCACGCAATCGGTCCAGCCACCGGCGGCGTTGGGGATTCGGCGGGGCTGCCCATCGGCGCCGAGATCCGGGTAGGAGAGGTAGCCGACCCAGCCGCCGCCCACCGCCTCCGCGCCCACCCCGACCGGTCCTGAGAACGCGTCGAGATCGCATACCGGTTGCACCGACACGCTCGGTGCGATCACCGCCAGCGCGCCAAACCATTCACCTGTCAAGGCAGCCGGCGACGGCAGGCCGAGTCGACCGGTCGCACGGCCGACAGCGCGCAACACCTGTGGCGCACTGCCCAGATCGCCGAGCCGGTCGATTCGCACCGACCTAGCTTGACAGAACAGTGGCTATCCGCGCGCCGAGGCAAGCAAGATCGCCGGATGCCCTCACCGAGTAGAGAGCCGTACTCGACGGCGGCGGTGCCACTGCCGGCGGCCACCTGGTGCAACCGAATTCGTTCGACGAAGACCGGACGTGAGTTCACCACCGTGATATCGACGTTTCCGTTTTGGCGCAGGTGGTTGGCGGCCACGGTGCCGGCGTAGCCGCCGCCGATTACGACGACATGATGGCGTTGGCCGATGATCTGGGTCATGGAATCCCTCTGGCTTGGTACGGGTCGGGTGTCTGGTAGACACCGCGGAGGTGGAAGGATGGGACAAACCCAGGTCGAATTGTGATCTGCTGCACTGTCGAGTGAGCCTGGCCGGGTACGGATTCATCGATCCGCCGGCGGGCCGTGGTGCAGGTAGGCGCTGCCACATGCTTCCCATGCACTGCACGCGGCAGCTCGGCCAAATGGGTGATCGTGATAGGCTCGCGCACGAAAAATGCTCCGGGACATCTCGGTAAATCCGGCAACAGGGCGGCGCCAGGGCTCCTCGACGCGCATCGGCGGGCATTCGACAAAGCGGCTCTGGAAAGTGCTATAGACAATCCGTCAACTGGATTAGTCGCTCATAATTGGGCGGTCGCCCTAATTCGACACGCGCACAAACCGGAGGACCCCGTTGCCGCGCAGCTTGGACTTCGTCGTCACCTCGGTAGCGACGCAGCTGATGGAGGCGCCCCGTCCCGGGCAACGCCATGGGGGCGTTGCTGTCCGCTCGCTGGATGCCGATGCCGTTCCTCGCCGGCCGCGAGGCACTGATGTTCGGTGCGATCTAGCTCATGTGTGAGAATGGTTGGAAACAATTAGCAAGAACATACTGATCGTTGTCATGTGCGCGGCCTTGCTTGGCGGGGTGGTGAGCGGATGCAGCAGCGACCAAAACCACAACAGTCCACTGACCGCGATGGCGAGTCCGGCCATCCCGTCGACGGCGCAGGAGATACCCAACCCGCTGCGCGGCCAGTACGAAGACATGTTGGAACCGCTTTTCCCGCAACGCGATCCGGCTCAACAGAGGTATCCTGCGTGGCCGGCGTCGTACGACGCCAGCGTGCGGGTCTCGTGGCGTCAGTTGCAGCCGACCGACCCGGCCACCTTGCCGCCGGACGCTTCCGACGAACTCAAGTACGACTTCAGCGTGATCGACGACGCGCTCAGCCGGCTGGGCGAGCGGCGGATGCGGCTGACCCTTCGGGTGTACTCCTACAACTCCTGCTGCAACGCAACGTATCCGGACAACACCAATATCGCGATTCCTGACTGGGAGCGCGCTCGTCCGGGCAGCAACACCACCTATCCCGGTCGGCCCACTGGTCCCGCGGCGGGAGTGTTGCAGGTAGTGCCGAACTTCAACGATCCGACCTATTTGAACGACTTCGGGCAGCTGCTGGCGGCACTCGGGCGCCGCTACGATGGCGACGAGCGGCTCAGCGTTTTCGAGTTCTCCGGGTATGGGGACTTCAGCGAGAACCACATCGTCTACCTGCGCGACTCGCTCGGCGCACCCGGTCCCGGACCCGATGAAAGCGTTGCCGCACTGGGCTATTACAGCCAGTTTCGGGATCAGAACGTCACCAAGGCGTCTGTTCAGCGACTGGTCGAGGCCAACGTCAGCGCCTTTCCCCGCACTCAACTGGTGACCAGCCCGGCGAACCCGGAAATCGCCCGGGAATTGCTCGCCGAGGACATCACGAAGAAACTCGCCGCGCCGGTGGGCATCCGCTCCGATTGCCTGGGTGTCTCTGCCCCCATGCCGGCGTGGGCCGAAGGTAGCGGTGCCCACTACGTGCAGGTCAACGATCCGGTCGTCGCCGCGCTGCGCCAGCGGCTATCGGCGGCTCCGGTGATCACCGAATGGTGCCAACTGCCCAGTGGAACTGCGCCCCAGGCCTACTACGAGAGGGGCCTGCGCGACGTGATGAAGTACCACGTCGCGATGACGTCGAGCATCAACTTCCCTGACGAGAACACGACCTCACCGATGGACCCCAAGTTGTATGCGCTGTGGTCGCAAGCCAACGCCACTGCCGGTTATCGGTACTCGGTCGAAGCCAAGCCCGGATCCCAGGGGCTTCGTGATGGCAAAGTGGCAACGATATCCGTCGTCTGGACCAACTATGGCTCGGCCGCCGCCACCGAGAAGTGGGTGCCCAGCTATCGGCTGGTGGATTTCGCGGGCCAAACAATACGGACGTTGCCGGCAAACGTGGATCTCAAGTCGCTCGTTCCCGAGGCCCCCGGCGACCGCACCGCCCAGCAGCCGATCGCGGTGTCGGCAAGCGAGACTGTCGGCGTCGATTTGGTCGGCTTGCCGGCAGGCCACTACACGCTGCGGGCGTCGGTCGACTGGCAACAGCACAAGCCGAACGGGTCCCATGTGGTGAACTACCCGCCCATGCAACTGGCCCGCGACGGCCGCGACGACTCCGGCTTCTATCCGATCGCGACATTGGACATCCCGCGCGGCATGCCGACCGCGGGCGACGGCGACTGATCGGAACCGCCTGGCGGATAGCGCGGCCTGGGTGCAACGTCGCAGGTCGACGCGGCCCTGCTAGCCGGCTCGCGGAGGGCGCAACCCTTGGCGGTGTCACTGCACGTGCGGAACAGGCTGGTGACGTGGGAATACGCCGGTGGGCGCGGGCAGCTGGGTGCCCGGCGCGAGCCTGGTGTCGATGGCGCTGAACGCTCGCTGGTCTTCGGCCTGACCAAGTAGGTCCAGCATCATGGCCGCCGACTCCGGCATGACCGGCTGAACCAGCAGCGCTGCGATGCGTACCACTTCGCAAGTCGTATAGAGCGTGGTGCGGAATCTGGTCTGATCCGCCTCGGCCGCACTTTTCCGCAATACCCATGGTTGCTGGGCTGAGAAGTACTTGTTGGCGCCGCCGAGCAGCAGCCAGATTGCCTCCAGGCCCAGATGCAATTCCTGATTGTCGAAGTGGGCGCGTACCCGTTCCACCAGGCCGTCGGCCGTCGCCAGCAACTCGCAATCGGCATCGCAGAGCTCGCCGGGTTGGGGCACCACCCCGTCCAGGTTCTTGGCCACCATCGACAACGAGCGCTGGGCCAAGTTGCCGAGCTCGTTGGCCAGGTCTGCGTTGATCCGGGTGATGATGGCTTCTTCGCTGTAGCTGCCGTCCTGGCCGAACGGCACCTCGCGCAACAGGAAGTAGCGCACTTGGTCCACGCCAAACTTCTCGACCAATTCCACCGGGTCGATGACGTTGCCCACCGACTTGCTCATTTTCTCGCCGCGGTTGAGTAGAAAACCGTGTGCGAAAACCTTTCGGGGCAGCTCGATTCCGGCTGACATCAGAAACGCCGGCCAGTACACAGCGTGAAACCGGATGATGTCCTTGCCGATCATGTGCAGGTCCGCGGGCCAGTAACGGCGAAACAACTCCGAGTTGGTATCGGGATAGCCGGCCCCAGTCAAATAGTTGGTCAGCGCATCGACCCAGACGTACATGACGTGGTCGGGATGATCGGGCACCGGGACGCCCCAGTCGAACGACGTGCGGGATATCGACAGATCACGCAGCCCGCCGGAGACGAAGCTGACCACTTCGTTGCGCCGTACCTCGGGCGCAATGAAGTCCGGGTTGGCCGCATAGTGGGCCAGCAGCTTGTCGGCATATTCCGAGAGCCGAAAGAAATAGGTCTGCTCCTCGGTCCAGGACACTGGCGTGCCCGTTTCGGTGGCCACCCGAGTGCCATCGTCAAGCAATCCGGTCTCCGCTTCGACGAAGAACCGTTCGTCGCGCACCGAGTACCACCCGGAGTAGGTGTCCAGGTAAATGTCGCCGGCCGCCTCCATTCGCCGCCAGATGGCCTTGGAGGCCTCGTAGTGGTCGGGATCGGTGGTGCGGATGAACCGGTCGAAAGAGATGTTCAGCCGTTGCTGCAGCCGCTGGAACACGTCTGAGTTGCGCCTCGCCAGCGCGGCGGTGGGCAGCCCTTCGGCGGCCGCGGCCTGCGCCACCTTGAGACCGTGCTCGTCGGTCCCGGTCAAGAAACGCACGTCGAAGCCGTCCAGCCGCTTGAACCGGGCGATCGCGTCGGTGGCGATGTACTCATAGGCGTGGCCCAAGTGCGGCGCGG
>NZ_VTZN01000170.1 GCF_008370645.1 Mycobacterium simiae | reverse complement strand
CTGCGCGACAAGGAGCTGCTATGACCGCGATCACCGCACTGCCGACCGAGCTGGCCACGATGCGCGAGGTCGTCGAGACCCTGGCGCCGATCGAACGGGCGGCCGGCGAGCCAGGGGAGCACCAGGCGGCCACCTGGATCGTCGAGCGGCTGCGCGCTGCCGGGGCACAACATGCGCGGATCGAAGAGGAACTGTTCTACGACGGCTACCCACGGCTGCACGCCAAGCTTTCAGCGGTCGGAGTCGGCGCCGCGGTCGCCGGCTTGGTTAGCCGGCGGCTGCGGATCCCGGCCGCCCTGGCGGGACTGGGCGCGGGGCTGGCGATAGCCGACGACTGTTCCAACGGGATACGCGTCGCTCGCAAGAGACTCCAAAAGCCTAGAGCCACTTGGAATGTCGTGGCCGAGGCCGGTGACCCTGCGGGCCAGCAAACGGTGGTGGTGTGCGCTCATCACGACGCCGCGCATAGCGGAAAGTTCTTTGAGCCCGGCTATCAACGATTTTTCGTCGAGCGATTCCCGGGCCTCGTCGAGCGTATCGACACCTCACTGCCGAACTGGTGGCCGTCGATCTTGGCGCCGGCGGTCGCCGGTGTCGGGGCGCTGCGCAGCAGCCGCAAGATGATGCTTGCCGGAGCCGCGATGAGCGCGATCGGGGTGGCGGCCTTTACTGACATTGCCCGTAGTCCGATCGTGCCGGGAGCCAACGACAATCTCTCCGCCGTCGCACTGATCGTCGCGTTAGCCGAGCGGCTCCGCGACCACCCAGTCGATGGGGTGCGAGTGCTGCTGGTGTCCCTGGGCGCCGAGGAGCAGTTGCAGGGCGGCATCTATGGTTTCATTGCCCGCCACAAGTCTGAGCTGGACCGTGACCACAGCTACTTCTTGAATTTTGACACGGTCGGCTCCCCTGAGCTGATCATGCTCGAGGGCGAGGGCACCACGATCATGGAGGACTACTATTACCGGCCCTTTCGTGATCTGGCGGTGCGAGCCGCCGAGCGTGCCGAGGCGCCGCTGCGACGGGGCATGAGATCACGCAACAGCACCGATGCGGTGATCATGAGTCGCGCGGGCTACCCGACCGCCTGCTTCTCCTCGATCGACCGCCACAAGTCGCTGGCGAACTACCACCAGATGTCCGATACGCCAGACAACGTCGTCTATGCGACGGTGACGCACGCAGTCACCGTGGCTGAATCAGTGGTGAGGGAGTTGGCGCGGTGAGCACAGTGTGGAGTAACTGGCCCGGCGAGCAGGTGTGCGCGCCGTCGAAGGTGGCCAGGCCCAGCACCGAGGCCGAGCTGGCCGACATTGTGGCACGAGCTGCACAGCGCGGTGAGCGGGTGAAGGCGGTGGGCAGCGGGCACTCGTTCACCGACTGCGCGTGCACAGACGGCGTGATGATCGACATGACCGGCCTGCAGCGGGTGATCGATATAGACAAAACCGCGGGCGTGGCGACGGTCGAAGGCGGCGCCAAACTACGCCCGACCTTCTCACACTTGGCGGAGCACGGCCTTGCCCTGGAGAACCAGGGCGACATCGACAAGCAGTCGATCACCGGTGCGACCTCGACCGCGACACACGGCACCGGGGCCCGATTCACCAACGTGTCGGCGCAAGTCGTCGCGCTGCGGCTGGTCACCGCCAGCGGCGACGTCCTGAGCCTGTCCGAAGGTGACGACTACCTGGCTGCTCGGGTGTCAATCGGCGCCTTGGGGGTGATCTCGCAGGTGACCCTCACGGTGGTGCCGCTGTTCACGTTGCATCGCGCTGACGAGCTGAGGCCACTGAGTCAGACGCTGGATCGGCTCGACGAGTACGTGGACGGTAGCGACCATTTCGAGTTCTTCGTGTTTCCCTACGGGGATACCGCGCTGACGCGCACTACGCGCCGCAGCAACGAGCCGCCCAAACCCATACCTGGGTGGAAACGCCGGATCACCGATGATGTCGAAAACGCGGCGCTGAGCTTGATCTGCCGCACCGGCCGGCAATTCCCCTCCGCCGCACCAGGTTTGAACCGACTCATGACCAGGTTGATGTCGGAGTCCACCGTCCAGGACCGTGGCTGGCAGGTCTACGCCAGCGCGCGCAACGTGAAGTTCACCGAGATGGAGTACGCGATTCCCCGCGCGCATGCGCGTGCGGCAACCCAGCGCGTCATCGACCTCGTTCGCCGTCGTCAGCTGCCGATCATGTTCCCGCTCGAGGTTCGGTTCGGCGCCCCCGACGATGCCTTCTTGTCCTGCGCGCATGACCGCGACACCTGCTACATCGCGGTGCACCAATACATCGGCATGGAGTTCGAGACCTATTTTCGCGCTGTCGAAGAGATCATGAACGAGTACGCGGGCCGGCCGCATTGGGGCAAGCGCCATTATCAGACCGCCGCCACGCTTCGCGATCGGTTTCCCGCGTGGGACCGTTTCGCGGCAGTCCGCGATCGCCTCGACCCCAACCGCGTTTTCCTCAACGACTACACCCGGCGGGTGCTCGGCCCCTGACCGGGCGACCAACGACCCGACTTATAGGGACCAAAGTCATTGGCTGGTAACCAACTAGTGACCGCGGCCACCAAGCGTCGTACGTTTTGTGCGTGGAGACCTCATGACCGAGTTCATGCGCAACAGCGACGCCTTTACCTGGGCGATGGAAACCGATCCACGGCTTCGATCGACGGTAGTCACGGTGGTGCTGCTGGATCGTTCCCCGGACTGGGACGAGGTACGCCGACGGTTCGCCCTGATCAGCCGCGAGCTGCCGATGTTTCGCCAGCGGGTGGTCAAATCACCGCCGCCTGCCCCACCGCGGTGGGAGTACGACGCCGACTTCGACTTGGATTACCACATGCGGCAGGTGGCCGTCTCCGGAGCCGGCACCCTCGACGACGTGCTCGAGATGGCCCGGGTGGCCGAGATGCAGGATTTCGACCGGGCCCGAGCACTCTGGGAGACGACCTTGGTCGAGGGTCTGCCCGACGGCGGCGCCGCCGTGATCTGCAAATTCCATCACGCCCTCACCGATGGTGTCGGGGGGATCCAGATTGCGATGCGCCTATTCGACCTTTCCGAAGAGCATTACCAGCAGGAGCCGCTGCCGGATGCGCAGCAGCTGCCCGGGTCATCACCGCTCGACGGGTACCGCGACTCCTGGCGCTATGGCGTTTCGTTGCTCGCCCAGTCATTGACCGGCACGGCCAGCCGGGCGCCGCGACTGATGTACGGCCTTATTCGGCGACCGATCGCGACGGCCCGGTCGGCGGCGGCCAATGCAGCCTCGATCTACCGAACCGTTCGCCCGTTGAGTCACACCGGATCTGCACTGATCGGGGAGCGCAGCCTCATCCGGCGCCTTGGGGTGCACGAAGTTCCGCGAGTGCCATTGCGTGGGGCGGCGCACCGGTGTGGCGGCGCGCTCAACGATGCCTTTGTCGCCGGGGTAGCCGGTGGGTTGCGCATTTATCACGAGAAACACGGCGTTGCGGTGGGTGACTTGCACTTGACCATGCCAATCAGCCTGCGCACAAAGACTGATGACATGGGCGGAAACCGAATCACGTTGATGCGGTTCGATATTCCCGTCGGCGAGGCTGACCCAGCAAAACGGATCAGGGCCATCCACGAGCGCGTCAGCGCCGTCCGGCAGGAAAAGTCGCTACCGTACACCCAAGTGATTGCCGGCGTTCTCAACCTGATGCCGCGGTGGTACATCGGCTCGGTCCTGCGTCACGTTGATTTCTTGACCAGCGACGTGCCCGGCGTCCCGGTGCCTGTATTCCTAGGGGGAGCCGCGGTGCGGGCGCAATATGCTTTCGGCCCGACGATCGGCGCGTCGGTCAACGTCACGTTGTTGTCCTACGTCGACACCTGCTCCTTGGGCATCGACGTCGACACCGCCGCGATACCCGACTACACCGTCTTCCATGATGCTCTCGTTGCCGGCTTCGACGAGGTGCTTGCTCTCGCAGGCTAATTCGGCAAGGCCGAGCCCGTCCGGGCGGCGTCAGCCCGATCTTGCCCCGATACCAGAACTATTACGGCTACATACCGATCTCGTCGGCAATCTGGCACTACCGCATGGATCGACAAATCATGGCACGCAGCGCCAGCGCCACGCACGCTAGCAAAACCCGGCCTTTGCGACATCGGCCGGTTGCCTGGGCGATATAGGTAGGAGGTAGACACGGCATGACGGCAAACTGGGTGTCCACCCATATCTCGTGTGGCCCGAATTCTGGCCGCATTCTCGACACCGCGCGGGGCATTTTGATCGGTCTTCGTCGCTGCCCCTCGGAGGCAGCCTTCGACGAGCTGTTCAGAGCGGCACAACGACACAACGTATCAGTGTTCGCCATGGCATGGGCGCTGGTCCATCTGGCCGGAAATTCGGGAAAGGCAACGGCCAGCTTTGTGGATGCGCAGTCGGCGGCACGCGAGGAGTGGGGTCAGCTTTTCGCCGGGTCCGCCGCGCCAGCCCGCTGAGTGACGGGGTTGCGGGCGGTCAGCGCGCCCAGGCCGCAGAGTCGGCGGCAGCGCGCAGTGCAGCAATGATCAGCTGCTCCTTACCGCGGAAGCGCCCGGTTGGTGTCGGCACCGAAATCGCTACCACTTTGTTCCCTGCGGCCCGCCGCGCGATCGCGGCCGCCGAGATCCCCGGTGTGTGCTCATCACGGTCGAAAGCAATTCCGGTGCGACGAATATCGGCGATCTCGCGGCGGAGCCGCTCGGCAACCTCGTCGTCGAACCGAGCGAGAGCAGCCTCGGCGCCAGCGTCGTCGAGCGCCGCAAGCGCCGCCTTTCCGTTGGCCGTCGTGTCCAAGGGGAACCGAATACCGACTGCGGAAACCGCTCGTAGTCGGTGTGTCGACTCAATCTGGTCGACAAACAACATGCGCTGGCCACGCAGAATCGACAGGTCGACCGTCTCGCCTCCAGTTGCGGTAGCCACTCGCTCGATGGTGGGCCGGAATTTCGCGGCGACGTGTGCTCCGGTCGCGCTCCCAAACCCCAGGAGACGTTCGCCGAGCGAGAAGTGGCCGCGGTTGTCGACACTCGCCAAGCCGACCTCGACGAGTCCGACCAGCAGACGGCGGGTGGTCGACTTGGCCAGCTCCAACCGCTCGCTGAGGTCGACGAGGCGCAATTGGCCCGGTTCCGTGGCGATTTCGTCCAATGCGGCAGCGGCCCGACGCAATACCTGGATACCTTCGTCGCGATTCGTTGGCAATTTTCGTTCCCTGATGGCCACAGTTCCACTATAGTGGTCCGCACAGCGGATTTTGAAGAGCCGAAATGTGGATCAAAGGGGATGGCCATGACTGCTTTGCCGGCGGGGCGGCATTGGTTTCGCGGCGATGACGGCTACGAAGCAGCTCGCCGCGGCAGTGTGTGGCATCAGCGCGTGCCTGAGCGCTATCCCGAGGTGATTGTGCAGGCCGCCGACACCGACGACATCAAAGCGGGTCTTCGTTACGCCAAAGCCAACGGTCATAAGGTCAACATCGTGTCCGGTGGGCACAGCTTCGCTGCCAGCCATCTGCGCAACGGCTCCGTGCTGCTCGATGTCAGCCGTCTCGACCACGCGAGGATCGACGCCGAATCCAAAACCGCTGTGGTCGGTCCCGGCAAGGGCGGCAGCGTGCTGATGGCCGATCTGCAGGCGCAGAATCTGTTTTTCCCAGGGGGCCACTGCAAGGGCGTCTGTGTCGGCGGCTATCTGCTACAGGGCGGATACGGCTGGAACAGTCGAGTCTATGGCCCGGCTTGCGAGAGCGTCATCGGCCTGGACGTCATTACCGCAGATGGCGAGCAAATCCATTGCGATGCAGACCATCACCCCGACCTGTACTGGGCTGCTCGCGGGGCTGGCCCGGGGTTTTTCGGCGTCGTCACGTCGTTCTATCTCAAGCTGTACCCGCGGCCGGCCGCCTGCGGCACCAGCGTGTACCTCTACCCATTCGAGCTGGCCGAGGAGGTGTTTACCTGGGCCCGCGCGATCAGCGCTGACGTCGATCCGCGCGTCGAGCTGCAGGCTGTCGCCTCCCGCGGTGAACCGAACATGGGCATCGACGTGCCCGTGATCTCGTTTGCCTCGCCCGCGTTCGCCGACTCTGACGAGGAGGCCGCAAAGGCTCTCGCCCTGTTCGGCACTTGCCCGGTCGCCGACCAGGCGATCATCAAAATCCCTTATATGCCAACCGATTTGCCCAGCTGGTATGACATCGCGATGACTCACTATCTGTCCGACCATCACTACGCCGTGGACAACATGTGGACGTCAGCTTCGGCAGCAGAGCTGCTACCGGGTATCCGAACGATCTTGGACACGTTGCCCCCGCATCCGGCGCACTTCCTCTGGCTGAACTGGGGCCCGTGCCCTCCTCGCCAAGACATGGCCTACAGCATCGAAGCCGACATCTACCTGGCGCTCTACGGCTCCTGGAATGATGCGACGGACCCGGCCGACAGCGCACGTTACGCCGACTGGGCGCGCTCCAACATGGAGGCGATGTCCCATCTGGCCACCGGGATTCAGCTTGCTGATGAGAACCTTGCCCAGCGTCCGGCGCGCTTCGCTAGCGACGCGGCCATGGCCAAGCTGGACCGAGTGCGCGACCAATACGACCCCGATGAACTCTTCAACAGTTGGATGGGACGACTCTGATGGCCAGCGATCTTTACCTCGGCTACCGCAACGACGACGCGGACACACCGTTCGGCAAGTTCTTCAAACCCGAAATGGCGCCGTTGCCACAGCATGTCGTGCAGGCGCTGCAGCACGGTCCGCAAGGCGGGATGGCGCTGTTGGCCTTCGACGACGCCGCCAGCGTCGCCGACCAGGGTTACCAGCAGACCGAAAACGGCTACGGGGTACTCGATGACGGCAGCTATCACGTATCCGTCCGTACCGACATGCCCGGTGTCACCCCGGCAATGTGGTCATGGTGGTTTGGCTGGCACGGAAGCGACACGCGGCGCTACAAGCTGTGGCATCCGAGGGCACACCTGTCCGTCGCCTGGAAAGACGGAACCGATGCAGGCCACCAGGGCTCCCAGCGCTACATCGGCCGCTGGTCGTTGATCAGCGAGTACATCGGCTCATCGCTACTCAACGGTGCGATCCAATTCATCGCGCCACAGGAGTTGGGCTGTCCTCCCGATAGCGATGATGCGGTGTCGGTCTGTGCCCGGCTGGGCGCCGGTGATGCCCCGGTTGACGTGGGATGGTTCATCCACCACATCCGGTCCACACCAAGTGGGGCCGAGATGCGTTCCCGGTTCTGGATGGGCGGACCGCTCATCGCGGTGCGCAGGGCCCCTGGCGTCGCGTCAAAAGCTGTGCGTCCCATCGCATCGCGGATACTTGGCGACCCGGTGGCCAGCGGTCGTAACCTGCTGGTGCACTGCGCACAGGAGATGAACCACCTGGCCGGCTTCCTGCCCGTGCTCTACGAGAACTTCGGCGACGAGTAGGCCTTACTGACGTTCGGCGAATGCGGGTGCGACGAAATTCTGCACTAGTCGGCGTTCGGCGTCGTCGTCTTCGCCCGGCCAATAGATTAGAGACAGCACAACTCGAACTACCCATCTCGCGGCTTGAGGATCACCGCTGGCAAGTCCGGCAAGGTCGGTGGCGAACTGGGCGGTGAGCGGCGACTCCGCGAGCCAGGCTACTTGGCGCGTGCCACCGCGACTAGAGCCGATCATGAGTTGGCACACTGGGTCAGACCGAATTTGTCGGATTGTCAACATCATCGCTTCGACGAGTCGCTCCACCCCGCCCAGCGTCTCGACTGTCATACGTACGTTCTCGACAATGCGCGTCGCGGTCCGCCGGACGACGGCATTACGGATCTCGGTTTTCCCGCCGACGTACCGGTAAATGGTTGCTCGTGAGCAATGGACTCGGGTGGCCAGCTTATCCATGTCGAGTGCGTTGAGTCCGTCATGGGCGATGAGCTCGGCTGCGGCGTCGTAGATACGATCGGCGGCGGCTTCACGGCGATCACCTCCGAGAAGCCAGTCATCAGCAGCCACTTGGTCGCATGTCCATTCGTCCAGCAGATCCAGCCCAATTTCTAATCGTGAGACGAAGATAGCATCTTTTCTCAGCATCGTTGCAGGTCCTGACGCCGCGCTGAGACGGCCCGCAGAGCGGTCCGCCGGTGGCCCATTTCAACTTGGCTCCACGCCGTTGACCTGCACGTTTTCCCCCGTCAAGGTAATGCCACGACTACTTGTCGAACGGGTCGCTGAAGGCGCGGGATGACGTGTGTTGCATGGCAGATCAGCTCAACAAGAACCGAGTGCGGCACGGCGATTGCCGGATTGGCATGCGTTGATACCGGCGTGGGGCCCCATCAGGGAGGCCCCATAATGGAGGTTGGGCGATGAGCTTTTCGGTATTGCCACCAGAGATCAATTCGGCTCAGATATCCACCGGGGCCGGACCGGAACCATTGATGGCGGCCGCGACGGCCTGGGGCGGACTGGCAGACGAATTAGAGGCTGCCGCGACGTCGTTTGGATCGGTTACCGCGGGGCTGGTCGGCGGCTCATGGCTAGGGCCGTCGGCGGCGGAGATGATGGCAGCGGCAGCCCCCTACGCGGGTTGGCTGTCGGCTACGGCCGCCCAGGCCCGGCAGACGGCGACGCAAGCCGGGGCGTTGGTGGCTGAGTTCGAGGCGGTCCGATCGGCGGTGGTGCAACCCATTATGGTGGCGGCCAACCGCTCTAACCTGGTGTCGCTGGTGCTGTCGAACCTGTTCGGTCAAAACGCCCCAGCGATCGCTTCCGTCGAAGCCGCCTCCCGCATTCGCTGGCCTGCTCAACCTGGGCAACGCCCTCTCCGGCCTCGGGCATACCGGAAACCCGACCATCCCCAACCTGCTCGCCGGCATCGCCAACATCGGCACCGGCGCTGGCCCCTTCATCCGGTTCTAGATGACGGCCCGCATAGGCAGCAGACAAGCCACTGGGAGTCATGAATTTGAGAACCAACAGTAAGTGTCCAGGCGTGCCGCTATGCGATAGGTGCTTAGACGTCAACTTTCGGTGTTAGCATGATATTTGCTATTAATGATAGCGAGATTAAGGAGAATTATCTTAGTCGGAGTTGGATTGACCCCCATCCAGATCCTGCACGCTGGCGCCGAACGACTGCCGCTGCTGTATCGAAAGATTTAAGTTACTAACTTATCTGACGCCGCTAGCACAGCGCGGCGTGGTGAACACGATGACGGAATCAATCCTCCGTTTGGGATCTACGATGCGTATATAAATAGACGTTGATGACAATTCATTAGGTTTGCTGATGGGACTTTACGGAATTGCGTCGTTGAGTTAACATTGCAACGTCAACCATAAATTCAGCGACGCGAAATGAATGTTCGCCAAATAGTCGTGTCGCTGGCTCGAGCGGAGGGGTTTCATGTCTTTTTTGATCGCGGTGCCGGACATGGTGGCATCGGCGGCGGCCGATTTGACTGGTCTGAGTTCCATCCTCGCTGAGGCCAATGCGGCCGCGGCCAACTCGACGACAGGCGTGCTGGCCGCGGCTGAAGACGAGGTGTCAGCGGCGATTGCAGCCTTGTTCTCCGCCCACGGCCGCACTTACCAGGCGCTGAGCGAACAGGCGGCGTCGTTCCATGCCCAGTTTGTGCAGTCTTTGAACGCCGGCGCGGGAGCGTATGCCAGCGCCGAGGCCGCCAACGCCGCGCAAGCCCAGAGTCTGCTGGGCGCGATCAACGCCCCCGTGCAGGCGCTAACCGGACGGCCACTGATCGGCGACGGCATCGCCGGCGCTGCTGGCACGGGGCAAAACGGGGCACCGGGCGGCTGGCTGCTCGGGAACGGCGGAGCCGGCGGGTCCGGTGCAGCAGGTACCGGCCAACGCGGCGGGGCCGGCGGGGCCGCGGGTTTGATCGGCATCGGGGGTGCCGGTGGGGCAGGCGCGAGTTCGGCCACCGGTAACGCTGGTGCCGGCGGGGCCGGCGGCGCCGGTGGCTGGCTGTGGGGCAACGGCGGTGCCGGCGGGGCAGGTGGGGCCAGCACGTTTATGGCTGCGCCCGGCAACCCCGGCGGTTTTGGCGGT
>NZ_VTZN01000017.1 GCF_008370645.1 Mycobacterium simiae | reverse complement strand
GCGCGTCCCGCATCGTCGTCACGCTAGGCTTCCGGCCATGACGACCATGTGGGGTGCACCGCTGCATCGCCGCTGGATTGGCTCTCGACTACGAGACCCACGCCAGGCAAAGTTCCTCACCCTGGCATCGCTGAAATGGGTGTTGGCCAATCGCGCCTACACCCCGTGGTACTTGGTGCGCTACTGGCGGCTGCTGAAATTCAAACTGGCCAATCCGCACATCATCACCCGCGGCATGGTGTTTTTGGGCAAGGGTGTGGAGATCCACGCGACACCTGAGCTGGCGCAGCTCGAGATCGGCCGCTGGGTGCATATTGGCGACAAGAACACCATCCGCGCCCATGAGGGCTCGCTGCGCTTCGGCGACAAGGTAGTGCTGGGACGCGACAACGTCATCAACACCTATCTCGACATCGAGATAGGTGACTCGGTGCTGATGGCGGATTGGTGCTATGTCTGCGACTTCGACCACCGGATGGATGACATCACGCTGCCGATCAAGGATCAAGGCATCGTCAAGTCGCCGGTGCGGATCGGGCCGGACACCTGGGTGGGCGTGAAGGTGACGGTGCTGCGGGGCACCTCTATCGGGCGAGGCTGCGTGCTGGGATCACACGCCGTGGTTAGGGGCGACATTCCGGACTATTCGATTGCCGTCGGTGCTCCGGCCAGGGTGGTCAAGAACCGGCAAGCGGCCTGGGATGCGTCGGCCGCCCAACGCGCGGAGCTGGCTGCCGCCCTGGCCGACATCGAGCGTAAGAAGGCAGCTCATTGACGACGCGACCCGGCGAGTCGTCCATGCTGAGCCCTTGCGCAGGGCCGTCCAGGCACCGATGGTCTTGAGCGCCCGGCACGGGTCTAACCCGACGCCGTCTGTTTCATCGCCGGACCGCCGCGGCACCGTGTTCACACCTGCTCCAAGAGTTCACGCACGGCGGTGTTGAACGTTTCGGGCTGGTCCATGTTGGCGGCATGCCCGGCGTCGTCGACGACGAGCTTGCGCGCGTTCGGGATGCGGCGGTGCAAGTAGTTCGCCGCGGCCAGGAAGTCGATGTCCTGGGCGCCGACAACCACCAGCGTGGGCACCGCGATGGTCGGAAGTGAATTGATCACCCGGGCATCGCTTTGGACCATTGAGCCGCGGGCGGCGCGGGGCAGCCCCTCGGGATGCAGATGCGCCGCCCGGGCGACTTCCGGCGACGGCTCGCGCGACGCGCCGGCTTCCAGCCGCGTCGCCGTGCGCTCCACCCACTGGTTCCACTTGGCACGAGCTTCGTCGTTGCGGTAGCCGGGCCCGGTGTCCACCAGCACCAGCGCGGCCACCCGCTCCGGATGAGCGAGGTGAAAGGCCAGCGATAGGTAGCCGCCCAGCGACATTCCGCACAGCACCGCCCGCCCGGCGCCTGCGGTGTCGAGGAGAGCCGCCATGTCCGCGACACTGATGTCTTGCCCGTAGCGGGATATATCGCCGGGCGCGTCACTGCTGCCGTGCCCGCGCTGGTCCCAGACGATGACCGGCCGGTCGACTGACAGGGCGCCGATGTTGGCGCCCCACATGTCCGCGCTGGCCGCAAAACCGTGAGTAAGCAACACCGGGACCCCAGCGGCCTGCGAATTGTGTACCCGAAACGCGAGTTCGACTCCATCGGGCCGTGGTAGCCGATTCACAGCACCCCCGATCCGGACTGGAATCTCAGGTCTCGCCCGGTCCACGTCCGGCAGATCAGATCATGCACTGGACACTCCTTTTCCGGGTAGTCAGTGTGGTGTTCGGTCAAGCGCCGCGCGAGCCTACACCCGAGAGGATCGCGCGCACGCTGCGCGTCAGTCGAGCAGTGAACTCGGTTGTCGGGATAGCGGCGGGGTTCTCGCCTTTGGCGCCGGAGGCGCAGTCGGTTAGCACGCCAGCGAGCTGGCTGATCGTGAGTCCCGAACGCGTCAGATCGATATCCCCAGCGGCCACAGCACGCCGCAGCGCAGCGGCGAAGATCTTGTCGGCGCGGCGGGTAGCTTCTTCGGTGATGTCGCCGCACGTTTTGTTGTGCACGTCGTACAGCTCGGCGGCGTTGTTCGAGCTGGCCATGAGTTCGACGAAACGTTGGAAACGCGCCTGCAGCAACCGAATCAGGCGGGTATGAATGTCGATGTCAGGGTCCTCAGCCGCGGCCCGCATGGCGGCCAGATGCTCGTCGTGCAAGGTGCTGACGACCGCGCAGAAGATGTCCTCTTTGCCTCGATAATGCAGGTAGACGGTGGCTCGGGAGACGTCGGCGCGGCGGGCGATGCTTTCGATGGAGGTGCGTCGATAGCCGAACGTGGCGAAGTCGGCCAGCGCGGCCGCCAGGATTGCCTCGCGGGTCGTCCTGCCGTTGGTCACCGTGACAGTATTACGGATATTGACGCTTTCAGCAAAATTCGTCTAACATGTACACCATGCCAGATGTGTCTAAGGCCATTATCGTGACCGGCTGCTCGACAGGTATCGGGCGCGCCACCGCGCAGCGGCTGGCGAAGGCGGGCCACGTGGTTTATGCGACCGCACGGCGCGAGGAGGCGGTCGCCGATCTACGTGACGTCGGTGCCCGCACGTTGGCGCTCGACGTCACCGACGAGGGGTCGATGCAGGCCGCGGTCGACCGCGTCGTCGCCGAGCATGGTGCGGTGGGCGCGCTGGTCAACAACGCCGGCTATTCGCAGTCGGGCGCGCTGGAGACGCTGCCGATGGCCGAGCTGCGCCGCCAATTCGAGACCAATGTCTTCGGCTTGGTGCGGATGTGTCAGCTGGTGCTGCCCGGGATGCGGCAGCAAGGGTGGGGCCGCATCGTCAACATCAGCTCCATGGGCGCCAATTTCACATTTCCCGGCGCCGGCGCTTACCACGCCACGAAGTATGCGGTCGAGGCGCTCAGCGATGCACTGCGTTTTGAGGTCAAGGGCTTCGGCGTGGACGTGGTGATTGTCCAGCCCGGGCTGATCCGAACCGAATTCGCCGCCACCGCAACACATGAACTCGGCGCGCCCAGCTCCGCGGATGGCCCCTACACGACATTCAACGCCGCCGTCGGCACGGCGACCGAAGAGGTGTACGAGAAGGGACCGCTGGCCAAGCTCGGCGGTGGACCTGACTCTGTCGCCAAAGCGGTCCAGAAAGCTATCACGACCAAGCACCCACCATTGCGCATTCGGGTCACCCCGTCAGCGCACCTGCTCGTCGGCACCCGGGGAATAATGACCGACCGGATGTGGGACCGCTTCTTGGCCACGCAGTTCCCGCGGCCCGGCGCCAAGTTCGGCGGGTGAGCCGTCCAACCCGGACATTGGCTAGCGACGGGTACGCCCGCAACATCTCCGCCAGCACGGCGCCGGCGGGGCCGGTCGGCCTCCCGTGAGAAAGGCCCCGTCACGCCGTCTGCGGCCGACCGCTGGACCCTGGGCGACGGCACCGAGCATCCCACCGGATTCTGGGCAGAGGAGCTGGTGGAGTAGCACCGCATCATCGCCGCCGCCGGGTGATGACATTACGGCCGCCACTCCCGGCGGTGTGGCCCCAGCTGTGGATCGCCTCAGCCTTGGGCTTGCCGGTGGGCTGTCGTTGCCACGGCCCGGCCGCCGCGCTGCTGGTGGCTTTGATCATCCCCGAACCGAGAGTCGAACTCTGACCATGACGCGCATGGCCGCCGCTGTGCTCTCCACGGCTGGGTATGCGGTGAGCCACCGCGTTCCTAGCTACGTTTCACCCGTGCCCATGCCGAAAACCGTTGCCTACGGCGGGTCCGACCGTGACGATGAACTGGTGTTCCTTAGCTGCGTACTCCATGGTATCGGACTGAGCGAGCAGGGAAGCAGCAACGCTTCGAGGTGGGCGGCGCCGACACCTCGGTAGCCTTCTTGAGGACCCGCGTCCCAGTCGAATCGCGTCGGCAAATCCTCTGGGACGCAATCGCATTGCACACCTCGCCGGGAAATCGCTGACCGCAGGGGGCCCGAAGTGGCGTTGACGTTCGCAGGGATCGCTGCTGACATTCTCGGGGCGCAGCGAGAGGTGTTGCCGCCGGGTTGCACGCACTGTACCCCGAAACAACCTCGGATACGCGTTGAGCGCGGATATCCCCGCCCTGGCGATAGCAAAGCCGCACAAGGCGATTCCAGTGACATTCGGCGGCGAGCTGTTGCGTCGGCAGCTGCCGGCTGGTGCGCTGCCGGACTGGTACGACCTGATCGCCTCGGCCGGCTGGGGAGATGCGCCGCTGACGATCCAGTTGCCGCCGGGCTGCCGGACCCGCCAGCTCTTCGCGGCCGCGCTGTTTGTCACGATTGTTGGACCATTCATGTGCCAATCGAACGCAGCGGCCAGGTCGGCTATGACTGCCTTCGAGAGTCTCAACAGTGAAAGTCCTAGGTGGTGCGTAGCATCCCAGTATGAGAAGGGGTTTCGTCGTGACATTCGCGGCCGGGTTGATCCTCGCGCTGTTCGGTCTGATCTGGGCGCTGCAGGGATTCGGCGTGCTTGACGGAAGCCCGATGAGCAACACCGTTACCTGGTCCGTCATTGGTCCTATTACTGCGCTGATCGGCATCGTGATCGCGGTATTCAGTTGGCGGAAACTCAAACAGCACTGAAATAGCGCCTCACGTCTTCGCCACGGTGAACTGCACAGTGTGCCAGCCGGTGGCGCCGTCTGGGACGGCGCCAACCCGATCTGCAGTTTGAACGGTTCCGGTGTTGTCGGTGGCGCGCACGGAGATCGTGTGCTTCCCGGGGCTCTTCGCCTCCCAGGGGAAACTCCACAACCGCCACGTCTGGTTGGAATAGCTCGCGCCCTGTTGCGCGGGCTGCCACCCGCCTTCGTCGATGCGGACCTCCACGGCCCGCACGCCACGATTCTGGGCCCACGCGACACCGCCGAACACGACGGGCCCTACCGGCACCTGCTGACCATTTCGTGGCACGTCGATCCGCGACTGGGTTTTGATGGGTGCACGCGCTGCCCAGCCTTGCCGCGTCCAGTACGCCTGGGCTCTATCGAAGCGGGTCAGCTCCATCTCGACGATCCACTTGGTGGCCGACACGTACCCGTAGAGCCCGGGGACTACCAGCCGGGCCGGGTACCCATGCTCGATCGGCAGCGGCTGACTGTTCAGGCCGACTGCCAGGAGCGCATCGCGGCCATCGGTGAGCGCCTCCACTGGCGTGCCGGTGGTGAACCCGTCGATCGAGGTCGAGAGCATCATATCGGCGTCGGCGTGTACGCCGGCCGCCGCCAGCAGATCTGCCACTCGGTAGCCCGTCCAGAGCCCCGTCGAAATCAATTTTCCGCCAACGGGATTCGATACGCATGTTAACGTCGTCACCGTTTCGACGGCGTCGAACTGGGTGAGGTCGTCGAAACTGTAGGTAGTCTCGCGGTCCACCATGCCGTGGATGCGCAGCCGCCAGTCGCCGTGGCTGAGTTGGGGAACAACCAGTGCGGTGTCCACCCGGTAGAAGTCGGTACTGGCGGTGATAAAGCTTGGCAGCACGACGCCGTTCGGTTGCACATCAGCAGGTATTGGTGGCGCCGGCATGCGAGGCCGGGGAACCGCGAAGCTGTTGCGCTCCCCGGCCACCGAATGCACCAACCGCGTAATGACCGCACCCGCAACGCCACTCACGACTCCGAATCCGAGCAATGCGAACATTACCAATCCGCGCCTGCCGGTGTCCGGCTCGTCGTGGTGAGCTCTGTTTTCGGGGTCTTCACCAAGCCGGAACCGACAGGTGAGCAAGCTTAGCGCCGTCACACCGCAAGCGGTGCCCGCGACGGTGGGGATCGTGTCGAGTGCTGTCGCCCCCTGCTGCGACAGCACTGCGATGCATCCGAGCCCGCCCGCCGCGGCAATTACGGCACTGCCGAGCGGGCGGCGTTGAGTCTCGAGGGTCCCGGCGATTGCCGCGATCGTCGCGATCACCACGAGCACGACGACGGCCAGGAAGAGTTTGTCCAAAGAGCCCAGGGTCTGAATTGCCGACTCTTTGATGGGCCCCGGTGTCAGGTCGATGACCACCGAGCCGATCGCGGTGCGCGGATCGGCACGCGCACCGAACGGGATAGCCACCAGCTGGGCCACCCCGAGCGAGACGGACGCGGCGGCGAGCCCGGCGATCATCCGCGGATTCGACGGGGCGGCAAACACCGCACCACTCTACTCCCACAATGAGCGCAAACTCTTTGCCGTGCAAAAAAACTGGAAGATCGGCTGACGGCCTGCACGGTATGCCAGGTGGGTGGCAACTGTGCCAGACGTGATTGAGGCTATTGATTCGACGCACATTGCCGCGGATGCAGTGTGCACCATCGGCAGCGCCCCCTGCGTAAGCAACCCGCCGTCTGCAGGTTTGACGTGCGAGCAGCCTTGTCGCGGAAGCCCGTGGGCTTGTCGCAAGTGGCTACTGCGGTAACGTGCGTAGCATGCCCGCGGACACCACAGACGATGCGGCGGCAGTGATCGACATGTGGGCACCCATCGTCCCCTCCGATGAGATCATCGCCGATCTTCAGTCCGGCTTCCCGAGCGAGCAGTTGCAGTATCTGGAGGTGTTTACCAAAACCCACGTCAGCGCGGCGCAATTCAGCAGCTACGCAGCAGCGCTGCGCCGAAGCGACGACCAGATAGTCGCCGAGCTCGCCGAGGCCGGCATCACCCACAGCCTCGTGACCGGATTCGACGAGCGCTCCACCTGCGGGGTGACGTTCGTGCACAACGAGTCGATCGCCGCCCTCGCCGAGCGCCACCCGGACAGGTTCATCCCATTCGCCGGAGCCGACATCATGCGCGGCAACGTGGCCATAGCTGAGTTGGAACACTGGGTGCGTGAACGCGGCTTCCGCGGGCTGAGTCTGCGCCCCTTCATGATTGGCAAACCGGCGACCGACCGCAGCTATTACCCCTTCTACGCCAAGTGCGTCGAACTGGGTATCCCGCTGAGCATCCATACCTCGGCCAACTGGACTCGGACCCGCCCCAGCGATCTCGGCGATCCTCGCCATATCGACCAAGTCGCCTGTGATTTCCCGGATCTGACCATCTTGATGAGCCACGCCGGCTATCCCTGGGTGCTGGAAGCGTGTTTGATCGTCTGGAAGCATCCCAACGTCTACCTGGAGCTGGGTGCGCACCGACCCAAGTACTTTGTCGCTCCCGGCGCCGGCTGGGACGCGCTGATCCGGTTCGGGCAGACGACCATCCGTGACAAGATTGTCTACGGCACTGGTGCCTTCCTGCTCAACCGGCCGTATCGCCAGCTCTGCGACGAGATGCGGGCATTGCCGCTGGCGCCCGGCGTTCTGCACGACTGGCTGTGGGGGAATGCCGCCAGGCTGCTGAAGCTTGCCGGCGCGGACCGCGCGTAGCGGGGACGCGGTTGGCGTTGTCAGGTCAGGTGACTCGTACCGAGAACGCGTCCAGCAACTCGTTGAAGTCCAACCGCGGCATAACCACGCACGGGAATCGCCGCCATTCATGGCGGGGAACACGTCAAACGCTCGGTGTGTCGATGTCCCCATCGCTAGACCGAGATGATGCTCGCACCCGATGGTGAGCGGAGAGCTTTCCCCGCTGCGCCGGCACCGATTCATCAGCGCCGAGGCGGCCGTGGCCGCGTTCAGGGGCGCTCCGCGGGTGAGGCTCGATCGGTTCCGAGCGGATCTCGATCGAGCCGCCCGCCAGGACACCGCGCCTCGTGGCTGAGACTCCGCGGCCGTCACAGCGGCTCGTTGACACCTCGGTCGTGATCGATCTGGATCACATCGACGCCCCTTTTCACCATCCGGCATTTTCGAGGTGCGGTTGGCACAGTCCGTCGCCAGCCGTCAACACTAGCGTGGGGTGCCGACTGAAGGCGCAGTGCTGCCATATTGATTGAGCGGTTGGTTAATTCACCGGCCACATATGAGTGCGTGGCGGTGTGGAAAGTCAGGGTCGGTGAGCCGGGTCGGTAGGACCACCGGTCGCGAGCGGCTGCTTGCGGCCGCCGAAGCCGTATTTCGGAAGCGTGGATACGCACCTGTCTCGAAGCCGACGTAATCTTCTGGCACGCAATAGAACAACGAATAGCCGGTCGTGGACTGCCCGCCGCAGGTGGGTTGCCGCGCGGGATCAAACGGGCGCACCGGTTGCAGCGGCTGCCACGGCTGGTCGGTCAGCTGCGGGTGCACCAAGGACCAGTATTCCTCGAGATCCTGCGGGACATAGGTGACCATGTCGTCGTAGGGCGCATTGCCACCACTGGCCAGGTCGGCCTCGTTGTTGAATGGGATCTCGGTGACCACCGGGTCGCCTTCCCGGTAGTCCGTGCAGGCGCCGGTGCCGCTGTCGAATCCGGTGCGAAACGAATTAACGCGGTCGAAGCCGCTGCCATGGGCACGGGGATCGGCTTTCGCGGTGCCGGGCTCATCACGCAGGAACAGAAATCCGGCCAGCGCGCGGTCCAGGTCGTTGGCGGTGGGTTTGAAGGCGTCCCCTTGGCGGCGCGCGCCGCCCACGCTCCGGCAAAACAATCGGCCTGGATCTCCTTGGTGACCGTCTGGTTGAAGTTGGCCCGGGCCTGGAACGCGTGTGCCCGTTCGTGCGCTAGTACGACGGGAATGACGAAGTCTCCGAAGCTCTTGCGCAGATCCGGCAGCAGCCGTTCGACATCCCAGGCGATGTCGTCGGCTTTGGCGCAGGAGAACGCGTTGCCCGCGATGTCGGCTTTCGACTCTGCGCACGGCGCCAACTTCCCCGATGACGGCGTGACCGCGCAGAACCTGCCTTTGACCGGCGTGTAGTCGCGACCATAGAGTTTAGGAAAACTCGCTGCTCCGAAATCCCTGAATGCCCGTGATCGCCTTGATGACAATCTGATTCACCGGATTCGAGGCGTCGCCATTGATCTGGACGCTCGGCGTTGGCGTAGAGCTGGGCGCCGATGCCTTCTTCGACGACTTGCCGATGCTGCCTCCGGAGCAGGCCAGCGTCACGACAACACCCACCGCGGCGAAGCGCGCAACCAATCGCATCAACGGCTCCTCAGGATCATCGCCAGCGCCTGGAAGGCGCTGGCGATAGGAAAACGAGCGGCAGGTTCACCGACGTCGCCTATTGTGGGTGATCGTCGACCTTGAAGTCGAAGTTGACATCTCCGGCGTCGACGCTGGTGACGGTCACGCTGATGCCGTACTTACTGCTGCCGTCGGTGAGCTGGCAGCGCAGGGTCGCGCCCTCCACACCCTTCAAATTGTCCGGGCAGGTCACTGAATCGGGCCGCTGTCCCACCTGCTGATACAGCTTGTTGCTAATAATGGAGGCAACCTGGTTCTTGTCGACGGTCTCCACCATGTCGAACTTGACGTCCTTACCCTCGACGCTGGTCACGGTGACGTTGACGTTGTACGTCGAGTCCTTGACTTTCATCTCGCAGTTGAGTTGAGCCCCGACTTTGGCCGGCAGGTCGCCTGGGCACGTGACCGATTCGGGCTTGTTACCGGCGGTGTCGGTCATCTTGGCTCTGATCTGGTCAGCGACATCGCTCTTGCTCACCGAGTGCGACGACGATCCGACCGAGCACGAGCAGGCTCCTGCGCTGGCCATCAGCCCCACGGCGGCACCGCCGACCAGCAACATCCGAACGATCGAGTGACCCATTTCGCCTCCCTGGCTTCCGACAACTGTCAACTGCGAATCGGCTGATAATGACACGCCAAACAGCTTCAGAAAAGCAAATCCGGGAAACACCCGCCGCGCGACGACGGTGACCTGGCAGGTTTGCCGCCTACACGGCTGGCTCAGCTGATGCTCTGATAGCGGCGCAGCGCTTCGGCGCGTTCGGTGCCGTGGTCGACGATCGGCTCCGGGTAGGCCGGCGGCCGCTGACCCGTGCGCAAGTGAATGTCTGCGGCGTCGCTCAGCTCGGGAACCCAGTGGCGGATGTAATCGCCTGAGGGATCAAACTTTTCGCCCTGGGTGGTGGGGTTGAACACCCGGAAGTAGGGCGCCGCGTCAGTACCGCAACCCGCGCACCACTGCCAGCCGTGCTGATTGTTGGCCATGTCGCCGTCGGTGAGTTGTTCCAGGAACCAGGCCGCTCCCCACTGCCAGGGCAGGTGCAAGTCTTTGACGAGAAACGATGCGGCGATCATCCGTACTCGGTTGTGCATGAACCCGGTCTCGCGCAGTTGTCGCATTCCCGCATCGACGATGGGGAACCCAGTTTCACCAACCTTCCACGATTCGAAGACTCGTTGGGCGTGGGCGTCGTCGTCGGTCTGCATGGAATCGAAGTCGCTGTTCCAATTGCGCCAGACGCTGGCCGGCCAGTAATACAGCACTGCGGCATAGAAGTCGCGAAAGGCTAACTCTCGCAGGTAACTCTGGGAGCCGGTGTCGCTCAGATCCAGGCCCGCGACCATGGATCGGGGATGAATGGTGCCGAACTTCAGGTGAGCCGACATGCGGCTGGTGCCCTTTCGGTCAGGTCGGTTGCGGTCCTCCCCGTAGCCGTCCAGCCTGTCCGCGACGAAGGCTTGCCACTGCAGTAGTGCTGCGGTCTCGCCGGCGGTGTGGTCAAGTGTCACACCGGGATCCGGACTTGCGCATTGGTCGACGGCCACCTGAGCCGGACCCAGCCAGCGCGCCGAATCGGCGCCCGAGCGCGCCGGCTCTCGCCAGCCCACTTGGCGCCACTTACGCAGGAACGGTGTAAACACTTGATAGGGCGTGCCATCGTCTTTGGTGACTCGCCCGGGTGAGACCAGATACGGAGAACCGGTCGACACCAACGGCACCGAATCCAAGGCGGCGCGAACCCGCTCGTCACGGCGCCGGCCGAACGGCGCGAAATCCTCGCTGATGTGCACGGAAGATGCGGCTATCTCTCTGGCAAGCAACGGTATTCGCTGCTCGGGCCGACCCCGCGTGACCAGTAGCCGACCACCTAGGTTGTCGTCCAGTTGCCGTAGCGAGTCACCCAGAAACTGCAGGCGACGACGTCCCGACGAAGCCTCCAGGCGCGGATCGATCACGAAGCAGGCGAGTACCTCCTCGCCGGTGGCGGCTGCGGCCGCTAGGGCCGGATGATCGCCCAACCGCAGATCGCGGCGAAACCACAGCAGTACCGCCATCATCGGCGCCTAGCGATTGAGTCGCCAGATGTGGGTGGCCAGCACCGTGGCGAAGGAGCACCACAATGCGTAGGGCAGCATCGCCCAGCCGGCGCGTCGATCAGCTTCGGCGGTGCGCCGCACCAGGTCGGCGCTGCTGGTAGCCAGGACCGCGGCGCCCAACGCGGAGGCGCCGAGTTTGTGGAATCGGAAGAACAGCCAACTCCATCCGGCGTTGAGCACCAGATTGACGCTCAGCGCGGCGATGTAGCGGCGGGCCTTGTCGTCTTGCCCGGTGGCGCGGAACCGGTCGATGGCCACCGCCGAGCTGGCGGCGATGTCGCCGTAGAGTGTGGTCCACACCACCGGGAAGGCGATGCTTGGTGGCTGGTACGGCGGCTTGCGCAGCCGCAGGTACCAGGGGGACGTGTTGGGCGGGCTGGCGATGCTGCCGGAAGCGGCTGCCGCTGTGACAGCGAGTCCGGTGGCGGCCAGTGTCGATTTGCTCATCCGATGCTCCGTTCGGCGGGTAATGGGCTATCAGGGAAAATGTCAACGGGTTTCGGATCGTTAGGCCACCAGATGCGGTCGCCGATCAGGGCGAATAAAGCGGGAATAACCAACGTGCGCACTATGAAAGTGTCCAGCAGAATGCCCAGGCCCACGATAATGCCGATCTGGGTGAGCGCGATCAGCGGCAAGACACCCAGTACGCAAAACACTGCGGCCAAAACGATTCCGGCGCTGGTGATGACGCCGCCGGTGGCCGACACCGCGCGGATCATGCCGGTACGGGCGCCGTAGTGCGCGGCCTCTTCGCGAGCGCGGGTGACCAAGAAGATGGTGTAGTCCACTCCTAGCGCCGCCAAGAACAGGAAGGCGAACAACGGAGTGCTGTTGTCCAGCGCGGGGAAGTCGAACAGATGCATGCTGGCCCAGCCACCCAGTCCGAGCGCTGCGAGCGCACCCAGTATGGTCGCCGCCAGCAGGGTCGGTGGGGCCAACAGGGCTCGCAAGAGGGCATACAGCACCAGCAGGATGACGGTCAGGATCGCCGGAATCAGCACCATGCGGTCGTGCGCCGCTGCGTTGCGGACGTCTAGCGCTTGCGCGTCAGGGCCGCCCACCAGCCCGGCGGAAGACGCTGTTCTTGTCGAATCACGCAGTGCGGTAACAATATCGAATGACCGCTTCGATGACGGTGGTGCGTCGATAACGACCAACCATTTCGTCAGCCCGCTGGTGGAGGTACCCGACTGGGTCGCCGAGACCACCCCTGGTGTGGTGCTGATGGCTTGCTGCACTTGCACCGCCTGCTGGCTGGGCGCGATGACCACCGTGGGGTTGGCCAGCCCGGCGGGGAAGTGTTGGGCCGCAACATTGAATCCCGTTACCGAGTCCGCCCGGACTCGGAATTGCTCGGTCTGCGACAGGCCGATTCGGGTGCTGAGCAGTCCGGTGGCCAGCAGTGCCAGTAGTGCGGTGGTAACCGTAGCGACCAGGGCGGGTCGCCGGGCTACCCGTTCGGCGACGCGGTGCCACAGGCCGGATTCCAGGGTTGTCCGGACGTCCGGCTCGGGAATAAAGGGCCAGAACAGGCGTCGGCCGCACAGCGCTAGCAGCGGCGGCAACGCCACTAATACCGATAGCGCCGCGACCACCAATCCACCTGCCGCCAGCCCGCCCAGGCTGCGCGTGCTTGGGGTCCGCGCGAAAATCAACGTGAGTAGCGCCAACACCACGGTGGCGTTGCTGGCGGCGATTGCCGGGCCGGCCGTGCGCACCGCGCGGCGCAGGGCAGCGCGGTGGTCGGTGTCTCGCCCAAGTTCTTGCCGGTAGCGCGAAATCAGCAGTAGCGCATAGTTGGTGCCGGCGCCGAAGACCAGCACACTGGTGATCCCCGAGGTCGCACCGTCAAAGCTCAGCCCGGTCACCGACGCGACTGCGGTGCCGGCCGAGGCCGCTAGTCGATCGGCGAACCCAATCACGAGCAGTGGTAGCAGCCACAACACCGGTGACCGGTAGGTGGCGATCAGCAGCAGCGCGACTACAGATCCCGTCACCGCCAAAAGCGTGATGTTGGCGCCGGAAAATGCGTTGGCGATGTCAGCGCCGAACGCGGGTCCGCCGGTAATATGGGCATCGAGGTTTGCCGGCAGGCCCTGGCGCGTGGCGGTGCGCAGTGCGGTGACGGCATCACTGAGTTCTAAACCGGATAGCTGGGCACTGATCGGCACCACCCCAATGGCCGCTTTGCTGTCGGTCGATACCGTCATCGGTAGCGGTGGTGGGCCCGGCTGCACGATGGCCTGCATTCGGTCACGAGCTTGCTCGGCGGCTCGGATGTCGGGTAGGTCCAGCGCCGCGCCGTCGCCGCGGGAGACCACCACCAGCACCGGAGCGCGATCGCCACCGGGGAACTGGCCGGACATCGCCTCCACCTTTGCCGAATCAGACTGCGTCGGCACCGATTGCGGTGCTTGACCCGCTGCGGTATTTCCACCAACCAACAGCATGAAACCGGTGGCCAGCAAAATGATGCCGAACGTGATTAGCCACGACCACCGGCCTGCCACCGCAGCCGCGAGACCTTTCCAGACCACCCCGACAGCATTTCAATTGTTTAAGTATTAATCAACGAATGGGCATGCTCGCTCTGGCCGAGCCGGGAGAAAGCCGACTGCGGAGTTGGCTCACGAGCTGGCGGGATCATGACCCCAATTCATCAACGAGTAACGCCAGGCGGTGTCGGTGATGTCGCCGCTGGGGCGCTGGGCCAGGTGTCGCCTCGCGTAGCCGACGACTTTGCGCATGTGCGCGTAGTCGTCGGCGTCAAGGTCCGCGGTCTTCGTCTGGAGAATCCCGACGATGCGACGACCGCTGGCGTGACCCGTTGACTCGTGGCCGTCCTGCTGCTGCCCCACGCTTTGCGATTCGTCTGTTTGAAGCCACTTTTCGAGTTCACGCGCGGTCATATTGACTGTCTCACGAAACCGGGCCCGTATTTCGATGTCTTCGGCCATGGGTGCTCCTCAACTGCGAAAGCCCTAAAGCGAGTTAGTCTGCGTGCCGCAGCGCGCTCGGCTTGTGTACCGCCTCTGCACCAGTTTTGCTGCTGCGTACCGTGTATTGCGGTTCTTCTGCAGAAGCGCGTACCATTCGCCCTGCCGCCTTGGTGTCGGAAGTGAGCACGTCCTCGACCGTTCCCGCTACGATGCTGCCGTGGCTCTTCCACTAGACGCGGTCGCCCTCGCGAAACGTGTTATCTGCCATTGCGGTGCGCCTTCCGGAAATCGTGGAGACGCGATGCGGCCGCCCCCAGCCAGTAATGGGCTCAGCCGGCTTGTCGACTGAGCCCATTCGTTGGCACGTTACTGGTTAGCCTTCTGCCGCTCTTTAGCCGCCTTAGCGCTGGCGCGAGCCGACTCGGCCGCCGCTTCCTTCTTGGCGGCATGGCGCTGGGCTTCGGCCTTGTCTTGCTGCGCCTTCGCCTCTTCGGTTAGCCGATTGTTGCCGGTCACCAATCCGATCACCTGCTTGATCGCACCCTTGACGCCTTCGACGACGCCGCTGACTGCTTCCAGTGGTCCACTTCGTGCCATGTCTGCCTCCCGCTAATGTTTCGATACGGCTGTTGCTCCGCCACTACAGGTGATTCCCGCTAGGCGCGCGCCAAAAACCCCTGAGCACGGACTAATTGGCACGCGCCCAGGTGATCGTCATCTCAGTTGGCGGGCACGACGAGGCTCCTCCTGCGGCGCCAGTTTGGCCCGCTGGGATCACGGGTATCCAATTCGCTGTGAATCTCACGGGAACGCCGCGACACGTGTGGCGCGCAAAGCAGAAGGCGCTGCGCTGGCAAAGGCGACTGTGGTTTGCGCAATTGGCTTTCTGGCCATCGGTGGTGGTGATGGCGTTTGCGATACCCGTTGCCGCATGGGCGGTGCGGCGACTGAGGTCTGCTAAATCTGCTCAGCGTCATTATCAACACGACGTCGCGCAGCCCACGAAGGGTGCTAGCAGTGGATCGCTTCAACCGATTGACTGAGCCGGCCCACGGGCGCCGGTCGGCGGCCGCTGCTATGCGATGCGCTTGAGGGCGGCGACTAGGCCTTCGACGTCCGCAACGGTGACGGTCAGGGCGGAGTGGTCGCGCAGGCCGAGCACGCGGTGAATACGCGGTTCGAAGTGAATGCACACTCCGGCTTGCGCGTTGGTTCCGAAGGTAAGCCCGTCATCGACCATCGATAACCGGGGGCCGACCGCGGTCCACCATCGGTACGGCCCGGTGATATGGGCGTCGCGCACCGTCGACAACGGCACATCGACACGAAAGGGCCCGTAGCGGGCTTGAAAACGGTCGTCGGCGGTCAGCATCACGCCCTGCCGCCCCGGCCACCGAAACGCTAGCCACATCGGCGCCAGCCGAGGGTCATAACGATAGGGGAAGTGCCGGTCGTGGTCCTTCGGTTGCATTCCACGGCTCCGATCAGTGCTGCCTACCTGCCTAGCGAGTCATACCGAGGCTACTGCCGAAGCGCCAAGCGCGGCGGCGAGGCCGGATACTCTTTGCCGGCAAAGGCATCGGCGATCTGGTGTGCGTTGCCGTTCGTGCGACCAGACGGTGCGGCTAGGTGCGCTCGGAGATAACGTGCGTCGGCGCGTAACGCTGCCGTGATCTGCGCTTGCTGGTCAAGTCAAGCTGACGGCGCGACCCGATGATGTCTTCGAGCAATTGAAGCGCCTCGGGAACCGAGTCGACCACGGTCAAACCATGGTTGACGACGATGCGCAGCAGGGGGCGCAGC
This sequence comes from Mycobacterium simiae, assembly GCF_008370645.1. Lineage (GTDB taxonomy): Bacteria > Actinomycetota > Actinomycetes > Mycobacteriales > Mycobacteriaceae > Mycobacterium > Mycobacterium simiae_A. The sequence continues at coordinate 31,902 of NZ_VTZN01000017.1, read as the reverse complement.
GCGGCGCCGGCGACCACGCTGCAGTGCAGCCGCGCCTGCAGGTATTCGTGGTTAAGGACAAGCAGTGCCCGAAAACCATCGATAGCCAGGAAATCGAGATGGCTGAGGTCGAGTATCAACGGCGCCTTCAGCACGGTTAGACGGCGGATCGCGTCGACAACGCGGTCGGCGTTCGCGGCGTCAATCTCGCCGTCGACCCGCAGCACGGTGGCTAGGTTGCGGGCGTACACCTGTAGTCGCGCGCCAGCGCAGTCGGCGATGTGGAGGCCCTGGAAATATTCTGGTGAGCCGATGGCTCGTGCAGCAGTCATGTGAATCATCCATCTCATGTGATGGTGAGCGGAGATCGACGGTCATCCGACTCTCGGTCCCGCGACGTCTCGGCTGTGAATTCAACCCCTAGGCTAGAGCCTAGCGCCCACCGCCGCGGCGCGGCGGCCGGGCAGGACGCGGCAGCGCGCTGGCAAACGCAACCGCGACGATGAAGTTCAAGTCAAGCAGGCGATTTTGCTACCCGGTGACGCTGCGAGAAATGTGATGTTTTCGCTTTTTGGCTGCGGCGGTGGCCGACGCCTTCGCTTGTCGGCCGGCCAATGACCGACCCGGCCCGCAATCTCGGCACGCAATTTTTGGCGTTTGGCAGGGCAGTTGAACGGGTAGCACTTTGGGCAGTGTGGAGTCGCCATTATCGATAGGCGAGGGATGGTTGCGGCGAAATGGAACCGTGGGCGCGTAGCTCGTCGCTTAGCGGCCGCGATCGCGGAGCCACAACAAATAGGAAAGGGAACGCACGACCATGACAACCAACCATCGAGCCGGCCCGGCAGCTCACAACGCGACTGCTATCGGCCGTACTCCAGTGCAGCTGGCCGCATTAGCGATCGGGGCGGTGTTCTTAATTGTGGGCGTATGCGGCTTCATTCCCGGGATCACTACCCACTACGACATGCTGGAATGGGCCGGTCATGGCTCCGGAGCCCAACTGCTGGGACTGTTTAACGTCTCGGTCCTGCACAACATCGTGCACCTAGCCTTCGGCGTAGCGGGAGTAGCGCTGGCCCGGACGGTGAGCGGGGCCCGCTGGTTCCTCATCGGCGGCGGCATCATTTACATCGTCTTGTGGATCTACGGGTTGGCGCTGGGCGACTATCACACCGCAGCCAATTTCATTCCGGTGAACACCGCCGACAACTGGCTGCACTTTGGACTTGGCGTAGCGATGCTGGGGCTTGGTCTGGCGCTGGGACGTAGCCGCCGCGGTGAGCTAGGCCGGGCGTGAGGCCGGCCGCAGATCTCTACGCACATCCTGGTTTCCGCCCGCTGAGAACGGGAATCCGCCGCCGGTGAGTGTTTCTGACATCGCCGCTCGACCCTTTCAGTGGGGATCCGCCCTCCGAAACAGCCGGATATTCCATCCGGCTGGGGTGGTCGCAGCAGGCCGCATCGAACGCGTCGCGCCGGCAAGCAAGGGACTGCCGCTCCCGTCGTCGGAAGCCGTCGCCCGGCTCTCCAAAGCCGCGGGAACTCCGGGCGCAGTGCCTGACTTCATTGGAGTGGCCATCCGGGTCATGCTGCCGCAGGCGGAGGCGACACCGTGGGACATCCTGCTTGTCTCCGCGGGTTCTGGCGTCCTCGGGAGGGCGCTGGCGCTGCGGCCGGTCACCTCGTGGACAGGGCACAGCATGAGCACGCTGATGCCACTGCACTATCGAGGCGAGTACTGGTGGCTTCGGGCCCGAATCGTCACGGATATCACTGGATCTGGTCTGTCGCTCGAGCATGTGAGGGCGCAGCTCGACGACGGTGGCATCGAGGTCGACCTCGACCAGGCCCACGGCAGATCCAACTTTCAGCATTTGGCGCGGCTGACCCTCACCAACATCTTCGACGCGGGGTCCGGTGACGACATATCGTTCGATCCGGTCGTCAACACCGCACCTGGTGTACGGCTGGCTCCGCGATGGCTCGCCGATCTGCGAGGCCGTGCCTACGCTCGCAGCCGTCACGGCCGCGAGGCCGACCGGTGAGCAAGCGGATCGTCTTCGCCGGAGCGAGCACCTTTGCAAGAGCCGTCCGACGAGTTCGGCTCCGTGCTCAGCGGCTGCGCCCGAGCAGGTGCCGCAACGCCGAATCGAGGTCAGGTTGGCGAAATCGGTGCTGGGCTTGGTTGAGTCGGTGCGGCAGCACTCGCTGACTGGCGCATACTAGTTCGCGAGCACCCTGCTTGCCGAGCAGTAGTCGTGGAGCCAACGACGGAACCGGTAAGACTGCGGGCCGGCGTAACACCTGGGCTAGCACGCGGGTGTAGTCCGTATTGCGAACTGGTTGCGGTGCAACGGCATTGACTGCGCCAGACAGCGCACTGTCCCACAGTGCGCGATGGTAGACGTCGACCAGGTCGTCGATGCCGATCCAAGACAGCCACTGTCGGCCGTCGCCAAGCCGGCCACCCAGCCCGGCGCTGAACAGCGGACGCATCAACTGCAGGGTGCCGCCGCGCGGGGATTGCACGATGCCGGTGCGCACCTGCACGACTCGTGCCCCGGCCCGGCTGGCCGGGCCGGTCGCCTGCTCCCAGTCGGCCACCACGTCGGCGAGAAATCCGTCGCCACGATCGCTGTCTTCGGTGAGGGTCTGGTCGCCGCGGTCGTACCCGTAAAACCCGATCGCTGACGCCGAGATCAGTACCCGAGGTCCGTTGGCGGTGCGCGCGAAGAGTTCGGCCAGTCGGCGCGTCGGCCCTATGCGACTGTCGCGGATTGCCTCTCGATGGCGTGCGGTGAACCGGCCGGCGATCGATGCCCCGGCCAGGTGGATGACGGCCTCGACTCCGTCGAGCAGGCCCGGATTGGGGTCTACCGGGTCCCATTGTCGCTCGGCTGAGTTGCGGGGGGTGCCGCGGACCAGGCGAACGACGCGATGCCCGCCGGTGCTCAGAAATGCGGTCAGCGCTGAACCGACCAGTCCCGACGATCCCGTCACGGCCACCGTCGTCGGCTTGAGACGGTGTTCAGCTGCCACCTGGTGGGCGGCTAAGTCATCGGCGAGCTGGCGGTGGCGGTAGACGAACATCGGGCGCAACAGCGGGCCCGGCACCGGCGTGTCCACCCGGTCGGTCACCCGGGTCCGGCCCGCGCCGCAGTCGTCGAACTCGTGGGTGTGCCGCCACCGCACCACGACCTGTGCCGGCAGCGAGGCTAGCCCGTCGCTGCCGAGGACATCGACGAAACGCCTTGGGGGATCGTAGGAGTCCGGCTGGTGGGCGGCAACCCAGCGCAGGCCGCCGGGCAGGGCCAGGGTGGCGCGCCCATCCTTGAGCGAGGCCGCCGCGGTCACCAGCCGCATGGGCTGCCAGGGCGGCGACAATCGGGTAAACGCACCCGGCCTGGCATGCCACTCGAACACCTCGTCGCGTGGCGCGGTGACCACGCTCGAATACACCAACCCCATCACTCGACGTTACCGTCCCACGAGTGGGTGCACCGCCGTAAGTGCCCGGGATAAGGAATTATGGGCGGGTATGAGCGTTTTCGGCGGTATCCGCCCACTACTTGACACGGCCCTCGATCGTGCGGTTGTTCCGGGCTATACCCGCATCGGTTATCAGCTGCGTCGACCCGGCTGGGCGGACGATCCGCCGCCGGGTGCCTTGCGCGGCCGGACCGCGTTAGTCACCGGCGCCAATCGTGGGCTGGGCAAGGCCATTGCCGCCGGCCTGGCCGGGCTGGGCGCGACCGTCCTGCTGACCGTGCGCGACCGGGAAAGCGGCGAGCAAGCCCGCGACAAGATCGCTGCCGAATCAGGTACCGAGGTGCGGGTAGAAGTCTGCGACATGTCTAACTTGGGCGCCGTGCGTACCTTCGCCGCCGACCTGCGCACCCGGGTGTCGCGGCTGGACGTGCTGATCCACAATGCCGGGTTGCTGCCCACCAGCCGATACGAGAGTGACGAGGGCCATGAAATCACCTTGGCCACCCACGTTCTGGGGCCGATCCTGCTGACCGAACGGCTAGTTCCGATCCTGGCCGAATCGGACGACCCGCGGGTGATCCTGATGTCCTCGGGCGGGATGTACACCCAATCGCTGCCCATCGAAGATCCGGAGTATCGCACCGGTCGATACCGGGGTGCCGTCGCCTATGCCCGCACCAAACGGATGCAGGTGGCGTTCACCCCGATTCTGGCCCGCCGCTGGGCAACCCAGAGCATCGCGGTGTATTCCATGCACCCAGGCTGGGCCGACACACCCGGGGTGGCTTCGTCGCTTCCCGGTTTTCGCGCCGTCACGGGCCCGATCCTGCGCACACCCGGGGAGGGAGCCGACACCGCAGTGTGGCTTGCCGCGACCAGACCCACACCGCCGACCGGCACCTTCTGGCATGACCGGCGGATGCGTCCCGAGCACTACCTGCCGTGGACCCGATCCAGCGAAACTGATCGTGAGCTGCTGTGGCGATATTGCACTGAAGCAATCGGCATAGATTAGCGATCCGGCAACGCGTGCTCCGCGATCGGCAGCCGGGGCAGTGGCTGCCGTTCGCGGCGTTTGGCCGCTAAGTACACCTGTGCGGTCTCCTTGGCCACTGTGCGCCAATCGAAGTCAGATGTGAGCCGTTCCCGGGCGGCCCGGGCCCGCCCTTGCGCGGCGGTTGGATCGTCGAGCGCCGTGCACACCGCGGCGGCCAGCGCCGGCACGTCGCGGGGCGGGCACGATACTCCGGTCACCCCGTTGATCACCGCTTCGCCCAGGCCGCCGATGTTCGACGTCACCAACGGCGCGCCGGCTGCGGCGGCTTCGAGTGCAACCAGCCCGAAAGGCTCATAGTGGCTGGGAAATATCGCGACGTCCGCCCGATGCAACACCGCCAGCAGTTCGGCATGCTCGAGGTGTCCGACGAACGTGGTTGCCTTGAGCACCCGGTGTTTACGTGCTTGCTCGACGAGCCAATCGTGTTGGGTGCCGTCGCCGGCGACGGTCAGGGTGGTCCCTGGGTGACTGCGTCTGATCCGGGGCAGCGCGGCGATGGCGTCGTGCACGCCCTTCTCATACTCCAGCCGCCCGACGTAAAGCACCTCAGGCGGGCCGGTCCGCGCGCGGCGCAGCGCGAACGGCCAGCGCGCCGCGTCAATACCGTTGCATATCACCGTAATCTCGGCCAGCCCAGGACCGAAAAGCTCGGTGATCTCGTCCCTCATCGACGCCGAACACGTGATGAGCGAATCGGATTCGCGCACCAGCCACGACTCCACCGCGTGCACCTGGCGGCTCAGCGCACCGGTGACCCAGCCCGAATGGCGTCCGGCCTCAGTCGCGTGAATGGTGGAAACCATTGGCACGTCGTAATACTGGGCGAGCGCGATAGCCGGATGGGCAACCAGCCAGTCGTGGGCGTGCACGACGTCAGGACGCCAGGTTTGGTCGGTAGTGTGGGTGTTGATCGACAGGCCGGCACGGATCATGGCGTGTCCCATCGCCAAAGTCCAGGCCATCATGTCACCGGCGAAGCTGAATTCGTGCGGGTCATGTGCGGCCGCGATTACCCGCACCCCTTCGCGGACCTCATCGGCGGACGGGTGGGTGCTGGGATCAGTGCCCGAGGGCCGGCGGGACAGCACGACGACGTCGTGACCGGCCGCGGCCAAAGCGGTTGACAGGTGGTGCACGTGGCGACCGAGCCCGCCGATCACCACCGGCGGGTATTCCCACGACACCATCAGGATTTTCACCCTCTCGGCGCCCTTCGCGAGCGTTCCCATAACGCCGCGTGAAGCGGCGTGTCGTTGTACAGACACGCGCGCCCGCGGGGCAATGAGACGTTCACCGCGGCAGCCTACGGGCATCCAGGGCGCCGAACAGGCCGTCGGCGCGATTCCATCCGTCGGCCAGCCGCTGCGCCTGATCGCGCCGCCCTGACGCCAACGCCCCAGCGATTTCCCTGGTGGCATGAGCGTGCAGATGGGCGCGATACCGGGCGTAGTCGGCGGCGGAGTCCTTACTGACCATGAATGGCCAATCGCTGGACACGGTGAGCAGCGTCTCGCGCAGGATTTGGTCGGCGACCTGATCGCGTGGGGTGGGTCCGTCCAGGGAAGCCGTCTGGGCCAGCGCCTTATCGACCGTGCTCAAAGCGGCGTCGACCACCTCAGCGTTGAGCTGGACCAGGTCGGCCACCTTCGGGCCGTTCCACACCTGCCAGTCCTTGCCCGAACCCCAAGAGCTGGGCGGCAATTCGACCGGAGCGCCGACGAAACCGGCTGTCAGCGCCTCGCGCAAGGTGCCCACCCGAACCCCGGCGGCCGGCAAGGCTCGCAGCACCCGGGCCAGCCACGTCGGCCCTTCGTACCACCAGTGGCCAAACAACTCGGTGTCGAAGGCGGCGATCACATGGGCTGGTCGCGCGATGCGCTCGGACTCGGCGATCAGCCGAGTGCGTACCACGTCGACGAAGTCGGCGACGTGGACGTCGACCGCGCGGTCAGCGCGCTCGGGTTCGTAGGGCGCCTTGGCCTCCGACGACACATTGCGGCCGGTGACCCTCGCCGGCTTGAGGCCGGTGAGGTGGTCATAGGTGTGAAAATCGCGATACGCGGCGTTGCCGGGATAGCCCGATTTCGGCGACCACACTCGGTAGCTGACCTGCAGGTCACGCCCAAACGCGACCACGTCGGTGTCGCCGACCGGCCGGCCCAGCGCGGTGTCGCCGTGCAGCGACGGGCCGTCGACCATGAAGTGGCTGACCCCCGCGGCGGCATAGTCGTGCTCCAGGCCCGGGGCGTAGGCGCATTCGGGCGCCCAGATACCGGTCGGGAGCTGCGCCATCCGCAGCCAGGCGTCGGCCAGGCCCTCGCGCAGCGCGAACTCGCGCAGCCGCGGATTCAGCAGTGGTTGGAACGGGTGGGCTAAGGGGCCGCCGAGTAGCTCCACCGTGCCGGCGTCGATCAGGTCGCGCAGCAGTGGACTGCCGCCATGGCGCCATAGGGTGGCGAAGTCGTCGAGCGCCTGATCGGCTTCGGCGCACTCACGAATCCCGTATGCCCGCAATGCCTCCGGCGTGCAGGATTGGTAATGCGCGGATTTCGACCGGCCAGCGGACCGCACGCTGGCGGCCTCCGCGGCGCGCAGGCGCCAGTTGGCCAGCCAGTGATGCATTCCGTCCAGGCAATATGGGTCGTCGAGCTGGGCGTTGACGACCGGGGTCATGCCCAACGTGATGAGTCCCCGGCGATCTTCCTTGGCCAGGGTTCGCAGCACCCGGAACAACGGCAGGTAGGCCGCCGACCAGGATTGATACAGCCACTCCTCGCCGACCGGCCACCGGCCGTGGTGGGCCAGCCAGGGCAGGTGGGTGTGCAGCACCAAAGTGAACAAGCCGGGCACGCGACGTGCGGAAGCGGTGTTGTCCCAATTGCTCACGGCCGCACCGCGATTGCGATCAGATCAAGGCTTTCGTCGATGTCGCGCGCCGGGTCGAGGCCCGCCTCGACGATGTCGAAGTCGGCGGTAGTCACGGCCGCGACGTCGGCCGCCAGCTCTGGTGGCCACGGTGCGTCGGCTACCGCCCGCGCGATCTGGGCGTCGATGATCGAGCCGCCATGGCGCTGGTCCATCTCATGTAGCCGCTGCCCATGGAACAACCCGTAGCTGGCCACCTCAGCGAACCCCGCGTCGACTAGCAGTTGGGTGAGCTCGTCGGCGTTGAGCTCGCGAGTGTGAAACGGGTTGATCGGGGTGTCGCGGCCGGGGGAGAAGGTGATGCGGTTCGGGGTGGACACCATGATCAAGCCCGACGGGCGCAACACCCGAGCACACTCGCGAAGGAACTGAGCCTGGTCCCACAGATGTTCGATGACCTGGAAGTTGACCACGACGTCCATCGACGCGTCGGGCAGCGGCAGCTCAGCCAGGTTTGCCCGCAGCACGTCAACCCGGGGGTAGCGGCTGCGTACATGTGCCACCGCGGTCTGGTCGTAGTCGACCGCGACCACCCGGCGGGCCACGCCGGCGATCAGGTCGGCGCCGTAACCTTCACCGCAGCCGGCTTCCAGCACGTCGCGGCCCGCGCAGCGCGCTGCCAGTCGCTGGTAGACGACTTCGTGGCGGCGAAACCAGTAATTCTCGATGTCCAGATCGGGAATGGTGCGCTCACCGGTCAGGGTCAACACCGCTGGGACCGCGGCATTACCCGTCCCCGGGTGGTCGGCGTGGACGGGGTGGAGACCGTCGGGTACGAATGCGCTCATTGCTAAGGCAGGCTAACCCGAACCGTCGGATTCGCGAACCGGGTACCGGGCACAGGCGAATGAACCTGCACTACGACCCGCTATGGTGTGAGGGCAGATCGCACCAAGTTACCTGCTAGTAACATGCCAGTGTGGTCGCATAACGCGTGGCCAAGGTCTTGCAGTCGACCGCTGCGAGACGCCTTCGAGGAGGACGAACCAGACTCATGACGAACATCGTGGTCCTGATCAAGCAGGTCCCAGACACCTGGTCGGAGCGCAAACTGACCGACGGCGATTTCACGCTGGACCGCGAGGCCGCCGACGCGGTGCTGGACGAGATCAACGAGCGTGCCGTGGAAGAGGCGCTGCAGATCCGCGAGCGTGAGGCCACAGCGGGCACCGAGGGATCGGTCACCGTGTTGACCGCCGGCCCCGAGCGGGCCACCGAGGCGATTCGCAAGGCCCTGTCGATGGGTGCTGACAAGGCGGTTCATCTCAAGGACGACGCGATGCACGGCTCGTGCATCGTGCAGACGGCCTGGGCGCTGGCGCGTGCGCTGGGCACCATTGAGGGCACTGAGCTGGTGATCGCCGGCAACGAATCCACCGACGGGGCCGGTGGGGCGGTGCCGGCCATCATCGCCGAGTACCTGGGGCTACCGCAGCTCACCCACGTGCGCAAACTGTCGGTCGAGGCCGGCAAAGTTACCGGCGAGCGGGAGACCGACGAGGGCCTGTTCACCCTGGAGGCCACCTTGCCGGCGGTGGTCAGCGTCAACGAAAAGATCAACGAGCCGCGGTTTCCGTCTTTCAAGGGCATCATGGCTGCCAAGAAGAAAGAGGTCACCGTGCTGACCCTGGCCGAGATCGGCGTGGAGACTGACGAAGTGGGGCTGGCCAATGCCGGGTCGACGGTGGTGGCCTCAACACCCAAGCCGGCTAAGACCGCCGGTGAAAAGGTCACCGACGAGGGCGACGGCGGTAACCAGATCGTGCAGTACCTGGTTGCCCAAAAGATCATTTAAACGAGCGCGAATCAGAGACGAGAGCGACAAAACCCCATGGCTGAAGTACTGGTGCTCGTCGAGCACGCTGAAGGTGCGCTGAAGAAGGTCAGCGCGGAATTGATCACCGCCGCCCGGGCGCTGGGCGAGCCGGCGGCTGTCGTGGTCGGTGGCCCGGGCACCGCCGCGCCCTTGATCGACGGACTGAAGGGGGCCGGTGCCGCCAAGATTTACGTCGCCGAGTCCGACGTGGTCGACAAGTACCTGATCACTCCGTATGTCGACGTGCTGGCGGGGCTGGCCGAGTCCTCCACCCCGGCCGCCGTGCTGGTGGCCGCCACCGCCGACGGCAAGGAGATCGCCGGCCGGCTGGCCGCCCGGATCGGATCTGGCCTGCTCGTTGACGTGGTCGAGGTCAGAGCAGGTGCGGTGGGCGTGCATTCCATCTTTGGTGGCGCGTTCACGGTCGAGGCCAAGGTCAACGGCGATGCCCCGGTGATCTCGGTACGCGCTGGGGCTATCGAGGCCCAGCCGGCCGAGGGCGCGGGTGAGCAGGTCAGTGTCGAGGTGTCCGCCCCCGCCGAAAACGCCACCAAGATCACCGCGCGTGAGCCCGCGGCGGCCGGCGACCGCCCGGAGCTGACCGAGGCCACCGTGGTGGTATCCGGTGGTCGCGGAGTCGGCAGTGCTGAGAATTTCAGCGTGGTCGAGGCACTGGCCGACTCGCTGGGCGCCGCCGTCGGCGCTTCGCGTGCCGCCGTGGATTCCGGCTACTACCCGGGCCAGTTCCAGGTGGGGCAGACCGGCAAGACGGTGTCACCCCAGCTCTACATCGCGCTGGGGATCTCCGGCGCAATCCAGCACCGCGCCGGTATGCAGACGTCGAAAACGATTGTCGCGGTCAACAAGGACGAAGAGGCGCCGATCTTCGAGATCGCCGATTATGGCGTTGTCGGCGACTTGTTCAAGGTCGCTCCGCAGCTGACCGACGGCATCAAGGCTCGCAAGGGCTGATTTTCTGCTGATCAGTGTGCACGGCCCCGCAGGTCAACCTGCGCGGCCGTCGCTTAGCGCGCGCCACATCTTGTCACCTGACGTGCACCGACGCGACACAGCAGCGATGCCAAGTGGCCGACCGATTACGTCACCTTGTTGGCATGAGCATCGCTTCTGTTCTGATTACCAGCGAAAAACCGGTTAGCCCAACGACCGGGGCAGCTTCTGCTCCGCGCTATTCCTTGCTGTTGTCCACCGATGCCACGCTGATCGAGGCCGCTCAGCGCCTTCGCTACGACGTCTTCAGCACCACGACCGGCTTCACGTTGCCCCTAGCACGTGACGGCCGCGATGTCGATCGGTTCGACGAGTACTGCGACCACCTGCTGGTCCGCGACGACGACACCGGTGAACTGGTGGGGTGCTACCGGATGTTGCCCCCCGCCGGCGCCATCGCCGCAGGGGGTTTATACACCGCCACGGAATTCGACCTGCGCGAATTCGACTCGCTGCGGGCGTCGTTGGTGGAGATGGGCCGCGCCGTGGTGCGCGATGGTCACCGTAATGGTGGCGTAGTGCTGCTGATGTGGGCAGGGATCCTTGCCTACCTGGACCGCTGCGACTACGACTACGTGACCGGCTGTGTGTCGGTACCGATCGATGGTGACGGACAGCCTCCGGGCAGCCAGGTCCGCGGTGTGCGCGACTTCGTGCTGAAACGTCACGCGGCGCAGCACCGGGTTCACCCCTACCGGCCGGTGCGCATCAACGGCAAGGGCCTAGACGAGATCGCCCCGCCGCGGCGGTCGGCTATCCCGCCGCTGATGCGGGGCTACCTGCGGCTGGGCGCCCAGGCCTGCGGCGAGCCCGCTCACGACCCGGACTTCGGGGCGGGTGATTTCTGTGTGCTGCTGGATAAGCGCCGCGCCGATGGTCGCTACCTGAAGCGGTTGCGGTCAGTAGCGGCGGCCGCCGAGCTGAGCGCAGCGATGGCCGTCGGAGCGCCGTGATGAACGGTTCCGTCGGGCACCCGTGGCTGCCCCGCGCATCGTGTGATGTCAGTTGTGTGGATGTGGGCAACAGGGCTGCTACTCGGCCGCTGCTGGTGGCGTTGCGGGTGGGTCTGCGACTCACACTGGCACTGTTGCTGGCGCCGGGCCTACCGCTACTCGGCGTGCCGCTGCCAGGGCGGACACGCCTGCAACGCGCTTATTGCCGGTTGGTGCTGCATTGTATCGGTGTCCGAATTGTCCTGTCCGGCAATCCGATTCGTAATCTGCGTGGTGTTCTTGTGGTCAGCAACCACATGTCGTGGCTGGACGTTTTCGCCGTCGGCGCGGTGTTACCGGGATCGTTCGTTGCCCGTGCGGATATGTTCACCGGACCGGTAATCGGGATGGTGGCTCGCCTATTGAAAATCATCCCGATTGAGCGGGCCAGCCTGCGCCGGCTGCCCGTCGTGGTAGACGCCGTCGCCCGGCGGCTGAGCGCCGGCCAGACGGTGGTGGCTTTCCCGGAGGGCACCACCTGGTGTGGGCTGGCGGCTGGGAGTTTCTACCCGGCGATGTTTCAGGCGGCGATTGATGCCGGCCGGCCGGTGCAGCCACTGCGGTTGACGTATCGTCACGCCGACGGCCGCGTATCGACCACTCCGGCTTACGTCGGCGAGGACACTCTGGTGCGGTCGTTTCTTCGGGTGCTCGCCACGCGCCGGACGGTGACATGGGTACAGGTCGGATCCCTGCAACTGCCGGGCACCGATCGCCGGGCCTTGGCCAGACGCTGCCAATCCGCAGTCCGCGCCCAGCACGCGGGCCACCAGTCTCAGCGGCATGTACTGGTGGCTTAGCCGAGCTTCGCGGCGGGCCGGCACCGAGCCGGCGCTGCTGCGCCACGACCCCGTTGAAATCAGTCAGGCGGCGCATCCCAGCCAACGGAGGCGCTCATCGAACGACGAAACCGTTGCTCATGTCAGCTAGACAAACCGCTACTGCGCTCACTTGCCCGCGGTTCGGTGGTCACCCCGGCAGCGGTTCGCCGGCATAGTCGCCGAATGACCACAAGTTGCCTTCGGGATCGCGGACGGCGAATTCGTCGGCGCCGTAGTCGGTCTTGGCTAGCGGACGCACGATGTCGGCCTGATGTGAGCGGACCCGCTGGTACAGGCCGGCCGGGTCGCTCGTGACGACGTAACCACCGGCGGTTCCCGGTTCACGCGACCAGTCCGCGTCGGGTCGGTGGCTGCCCAGCATGATGCCGCCGCTGCCTTCGGGCCAATTCAGTTGGGCGTGATCGACCTTGTCGCCCTCGCCGTATCGGGCCGCGACGAGGAAGCCAAACGTGTTGACGTAGAAGTCGATGAGTTTGGGAGCGTCATGAGCCTGCAGTGTCAACCAGACGGTCGGATTCGAAGTTGTCATGGTCCCACTGTGCGCCGAAGGAGTGCCCGCCGTCTTGTATGTTTCGGAACTCTGCGGCCAGCCAGGCCCGCGGTGGCACACCGGCGAACCGACCGAACTCGCGCGTCAGGTGCGCCTGGTCGCAATAGCCGGTGTTGGCCGCGATCGCGGCCAGGTCGACCCGCCCGTGCTGGCGTGCCGCTGCAGCGATTCTCGTCGTCGCGTGCTGGAAGCGCATCAGCATTGACACTGTCTTGGGCGATCTGCCGAACTCCCGGTGAAACAGTGTGGTCAGTTGCCTTGCGCTGATGCCGACACGAGTTGCCAACGTGCTCATCGGGATTCGACCCTGGGTGCGCTCCAGGAGGTGCCAGGCGTGGGCGATCTCGGGCCGCACTGTCGCATCGTCGCGCCGCCGCTGGGCATCCACCAGGTGACCGGCGACCGTCGCGAACGCCTCGGGCCACCGGCGTGCTGCTGCCACCCGCTCGGGGAGGTCGCGTGCGTGCCGACCGAGCACGTCGAGGGCGTCGAAGTCCGTGACGGGCAACTCGGCGCTGGGCACGCCGAACAGCGCACGTGAGGCCAACGGGTGTACCGCCAGCTGCACTCCCGCCTGGCCCCGCCGTTGCCGCACGTGGCTTGCCCGCATGTGCAGGCCGGCGAGGACCAAGGGGTTGGGTTGTGCCTGTGCCAGCGCGTCGGCGGTGTCTGCGGCTTCCACTCCGTCGTCGAGGCTGACGATGAACGTCAACATCGCCGAGGGCATGCCGCGATGCGCCGCTTCAGGCACATCCAGCGCGCGGTAGCCCACCATCGATGTGACACCGGGCGCGCTGCGCGGCGGTGCCACCACGAATTCCCAGCCGCCTTGCATGTCCGCAGCCATCAAAAGCAACGCTAGCGCGGCGTGGCCGGGATGGCAGGCCAACCGCTGATCAGCCGGTTACCGATAGCGGTCGGCTTGCGAGACGGGTAGCCGCTAGGCTGGCCCAGAGTTTCCCCGCTCGTCGTCAGGTCGTTCCGACCGGAATTGTCGCTGGCCGGGCCGGTATCGTGGGGCGGGTCATGGTCTACCTGGATCACGCTGCCACCACCCCGATGCATCCCGCCGCCATCGAGGCGATGACGGCTGTACTGGGCACCGTCGGCAACGCCTCCTCGCTACACGCCACCGGGCGTATCGCACGCCGTCGGATCGAGGAGTCCCGAGAGCGGATCGCAGACAAACTGGGCGCACGCCCCTCAGAGGTGATCTTCACCGCGGGCGGCACCGAGAGCGACAACCTTGCCGTCAAGGGAATCTTCTGGGCGCGCCGGGATGCTGAGCCGAGCCGTCGGCGCATCGTCACCTCCCAGGTGGAACACCACGCCGTGCTCGACGCGGTGGCCTGGCTCGTCGAGCACGAAGGCGCCGAAGTGACGTGGCTGCCTACTGCGCCCGATGGCTCGGTGTCGGCAACTGCGCTGCGCGAGGTGTTGCAGAGCCACGACGATGTCGCGCTGGTGTCGGTGATGTGGGCCAACAACGAGGTCGGCACCATCATGCCCACTGCGGAGTTAGCCGCTGTCTCCGCCGAGTGCGGCGTCCCGATGCACAGTGACGCAATCCAGGCAGTGGGACAGTTGCCGGTCGACTTCGCCGCCAGCAAGTTGGCGGCAATGAGTGTGACGGCGCACAAGTTCGGCGGCCCGCCCGGGGTGGGCGCATTGCTGCTGCGACGCGATGTTAGTTGTGTGCCGCTGTTGCACGGCGGTGGCCAGGAGCGCGATATTCGCTCGGGGACGCCCGACGTCGCCGGTGTGGGGGGAATGGCGACGGCGGCGCAGATCGCGGTAGACGGACTGGAGGCCAACAGCGCGCGGCTGCGGTTGCTGCGGGACCGCCTCGTTGCGGGTGTGCTCGCCGGCATCGACGACGTGCGGCTCAACGGTGCGCGTGATCCGCAGCGACTTCCGGGCAACGCACACTTCACCTTCCGCGGCTGTGAAGGTGATGCGCTGTTGATGCTCTTAGATGCCAACGGAATTGAGTGTTCGACCGGGTCGGCTTGCACCGCGGGTGTGGCGCAGCCGTCGCACGTGTTGATCGCGATGGGCGCTGACCCCGCCAGCGCTCGGGGCTCGCTGCGTCTTTCCTTGGGGCACAACAGTGTCGACGCGGACGTCGACGCGGCGTTGCGGGTACTGCCCGGCGCGGTGGCCCGAGCCCGGGGGGCCGCCCTGGCGGCCGCGGGAGCCTCCTGGTGAGAGTGCTCGCTGCGATGAGCGGCGGCGTCGACTCTTCGGTTGCGGCCGCCCGGATGGTCGATGCCGGACATGAGGTGGTCGGTGTGCATTTGGCGCTGTCGTCGGTACCCGCAACGCTGCGCACGGGTTCCCGGGGTTGTTGCTCCAAGGAAGATGCCTCGGATGCGCGCCGGGTCGCCGATGTGCTCGGAATCCCATTCTATGTGTGGGATTTCGCCGAGAAGTTCAAGCAAGACGTGATCGACGACTTCGTGTCGTCCTATGCTCGCGGAGAAACGCCCAACCCATGTGTGCGGTGCAATCAGCGGATTAAGTTCTCGGCGCTGTCGGCCAGAGCGCTGGCGTTAGGCTTCGACGTGGTGGCCACCGGCCACTATGCGCGGCTGGCCAACGGGCGGCTGCGCCGTGCCGTGGACCGGGACAAGGACCAGTCCTATGTGCTGGCAGTGCTCACCGCCGAGCAGCTGCGGCATGCGATGTTCCCGATCGGCGACACTGCCAAGCCGCAGATCAGGGCGGAGGCCGCGCGTCGCGGCTTGGCAGTTGCCGACAAACCCGACAGCCACGACATCTGCTTCATTCCGTCGGGAAACACTCAGGCGTTTCTCGGTGCGCGCATTGGCGTTCGGCGGGGAACCGTCGTCGATGCCAACGGCGCCGTGCTGGCCACCCATGACGGTGTGCATGAGTTCACCATCGGTCAGCGCAAAGGTCTCGGCATTCCCGGGCCCGGCCCCGATGGCCGCCCGCGGTATGTCACCGCGATCGATGCCAAGACGGCGACGGTTCGTGTCGGTGGCGCAGCCGATCTCGCCGTATTCGCATTGACAGGGCGAGCGCCTGTGTTCACCACCGGGACCGCCCCGTCAGGTCGCATCGAATGCGCGGTGCAGGTGCGCGCGCACGGCGAAATAACCAGCGCGACAGTTGAATTGGTCGGCGACGAACTGTTGGTGCGGTTGCACGCCCCGTTGCGGGGGGTGGCGTGCGGCCAGACGATTGTCTTGTACCGCCCGGATCCCGTCGGTGACGAGGTGCTCGGCAGTGCCACCATCGCCGGCACCGGGACATCCTAAACGCGCCGCCAGCCCGAGGGTTGGCTTAGGGTTACATTGTGCTAAACAGCGGCCGTGGCCGGGATGATCGGTCGGTGGACGTCCAAGGCCGCCAATAGGCTCGCCGACAACTCCTGGGTAGCTGCCCCAGTGCGGCGGAGCCCGAAATATTGCTGCTTACAGTGATTTTCACCGGAAGCCAGGTTGCGCTGCTGCCGCGACGCGCCGGGCAGACAAACGCCTAGATAATGCTGGAAACCTACGAAACCGAAACCTTAACCTACGTAACCGTAGCTATTTGCAATAGTTGCCAATAATTAAGATCTGTGCGATTTTATTCCGGACTGTATGCGGTCGGTTATTCCTGGCTCGGACGCGATCAAAAAGGAGTATTGGTAGTGACGCTGCGAGTGGTTTCGGAAGGTTCGGCAGCGGCAAGTGTGGCTGCGGAGGCGCTGCCTACTCGGTTCGCGGCCGCGCATGGTGTTGCAGCGCAGCTGATTTCAGCGGTGGTCCCACCGGAGGTGGTCGGGTTCAGCGCACGAGGCGACCAGCACACCGCGGTAACGGCCCAAGGTGCTGAAGGGCTTTGCCGTCTGGGAGTCGGTGTCGTTGAGTCCGGTGAAAGTTATGCCGCCGGTGACGCTGCGGCCGCGTCAGCGTTTGTGAATCCGGGCGGTTTGGCATGACTGCACCAGTCTGGCTTGCCTCGCCACCGGAGCTCCATTCGGCGATGCTCAGCGCCGGCCCCGGCCCTGGTCCCGCGCTGGCGGCAGCTGCGGCCTGGACATCGATCAGTAGCGAATACGCCTCGGCAGCAGAGGAACTCACTTCGACACTCGCAGCTGTACACGGCGAAGCCTGGCAAGGCCCCAGCGCCGAATCCTATATTGCGGCGCACATACCGTATGTCGCTTGGTTGGCCCAAGCCGGCGCCGACAGCGCGGCAACGGCCACCGAGCATGAGACCGTGGCGGCGGCGTATCTCAGTGCGCTGGCAGCGATGCCGACGTTGCCGGAGTTGGCCGCTAACCACCTCATGCACGGAGCCTTGCTGGCGACGAATTTCTTTGGGATCAACGCGATCCCGATCGCGATAAATGAGGCCGACTATGCGCGGATGTGGGTCCAGGCTGCTAGCACGATGAGTGCCTATGAGGCGATAGCAGGTGCGGCGTTGGTCTCGACACCACGCACCCTCCCGGCGCCGGTACTGATTAAACCCGGAGTTGGTGAGGCCGGCAGCCTAACTACCACCACAGCGCAGGGCGGTGCGGTGCTCGGCGGCATCTGGGGATGGATCTGGGAACTTCTCAAATTGCTGTGGGACGTGGTCTATGTAGCTGCCATTCTGCTAGCCGAGGCTCTGGCCGCCCTGGTCATGGTGGTGCTGGAGGTGCTGTACATGTTAGGGATGCTGCTGGCCGAGGCGTTGGTGGCCTTGGGCGCGATGGTGTTGGAGGTGGTATTAGACGCGCTTGTGTTTTTCGCCGAGGTGCTTGCAGCTTTGGCCGAGATAGTAGGCG
Organism: Mycobacterium simiae; assembly: GCF_008370645.1. Lineage (GTDB taxonomy): Bacteria > Actinomycetota > Actinomycetes > Mycobacteriales > Mycobacteriaceae > Mycobacterium > Mycobacterium simiae_A. Next base: position 14,449 of record NZ_VTZN01000017.1, on the reverse strand, counting down.
AATTGATTTACGTAGTAGGCGAATTGCTTTACGCTATTTGGACTCTGCTGACGTCGAACATTGATTCGATCGTGGAGTCCATCGCCGCAGTGAGCGTGATCGGCGCTGCGATCGCGTTGCCGATTGCATTACCGCTTAGTATCGCGCTGCCCCTGGCTAACGGCGCGGACGTTAGCGACCAGTCGAGTAGCGATGAGTTGGATGTAGACCAAGAGCTTGGTGCAGCGGCCGTGCCGTCGGATGCAACGCCTTCTGGGCCAAGTACTGTGGCAGCTGGATTGGGTGAGCCTACGGGGGTTTTGCCCGCCCAGTCGATATCGCCGATGGCACCCGGCTCGCCAGCTGTGGCGCCGAGTCCGTTTGATTCGTCCGGTTCGATGGTGGCATCCGATCGAGGTGGCGGCCCGTCGGGATTTGCCGGGACTAGCGGTAGCGCGTCGGTCGCGCAACCTTGCGGGTTGACGGCGTTGCGCGGTCGTGAATTCGTTGGGAGTGCGCGGGTGCCGATGCTACCTGCTACCTGGGCACTGCATATTGGTTGACGCGGTCGGTTAGCGAGCGAGCGTAACTGGAAACCCAAATGGACATCCGTTGTCAGGCGAAGGTCACCAATCATGTTCGCAGCGGCTCCATCTCGGTAGTTAACTCGTCGATATGGCCCAGCTCGCGCCCCGCCGACGGCTCGGCACTGGTGGCGGGCGCTCACGACCTGCCTGGGTCACCCGCACCTCGGCTGCGGCCAGCTCCTCGCTGAGATGCCGCCACTCGGTGCAGCCCTCCCGAGCGAACTCCGCATCTCCGCTTGGGAGATGCTCGGCTAGTCAGCCGCGCTCAGTGGGATCTCTCGATAGCTCGTCTTTCAGAATCAGTGGCCGACGAACTGGAACGTGGCGTAGCTCGACTCGACGCAGCGGCGGCATCAGCGGCCACGTAGGCGCCTGCGGCGTCGCTGAGACTTGGCGTGGGCAGTATCCAGCGGGTATTGATCTTTGAGGCCGCCGCTATGAACCGGGCGTGAGAGGCCCGAACGGCCGCGGCGGACCTAGCCCGGCACGTTGGCGGCCATGTTCGTCATCACAATGTCGGAGACTGACTCGGGAAAACCACAATAGGTGACTTCCAGCAGTGCCACCGAGATGACCCGGTAGTCGCGGCCGCAGTCGCCGGGTCGGATGTGCAGCGAGTCAGCCTCGGCGTTCCACGTGCCGACGAACAGCCAGCCGCTCGAACTGCCCGCGCAACTTGCTACGGTGGCCGTCAAAGCGTCAAAGGCACGCCGAGCAGCTTCGGAGTCCCGATACACCGCGGCGCCCTCGGAGATCAGGCCGCTGTCGGGTGGATCCTGAAAGGTGATCTTGTGAAACGCCGCGACGTCGGGCCCGAAGGTCATCGTCTCGGAATAGACGAACCGGCACACTCGGGGCACGGTGTCAGCGAGTGCGTCAACGTCCACCGGGTGTTTGCCGTCCATCGACGGCACAATCGTCAAGTCGTCACCGGCGCCGGTGATCGCCCGCATCCGCGATTGATCCAGCAGCAGCGCATCGACGTTGAGTACATCCAGCGGGTATGCGCCGTAGGCAGGCAGCGCTTCGCCGCCTACCACGCGGGTGCACGCCGCCGTCAGCACCATCGCGCACCACAACATCAGCGGGGGGATTAGTCTGCCCATCTGTCTTGCAACCTACCCGTGCGGCATGCCGGTAAACAGCCCTCGAATACGGTTGGCCGGTGACTATTTTCGGGACGGCCACCGGCATCGGGTCCTGGCCCGGCACCGAAGCGCGGCCGGCCGCCGAGGTGGTGGTCGGTGAGCTGGCGGATGCGGTGGCACACCTTGTCGAGCTGCCCGCCCGGGGAGTGGGCGCCGACATGCTGGGGCGGGCCGGGGCGCTGTTGATCGACTTGGCCGTCGACACCGTGCCGCGCGGCTACCGTATTGTCGCCCGCCCGGGAGCGGTGACCCGACGAGCCGTCAGCATGCTCAACGAGGATATGGACGCCCTGGAAGAGGCGTGGGAGACGGCGGGTCTTCGGGGCTGCGGACGGGTGGTCAAGATTCAGGCTCCCGGACCGGTCACGTTGGCCGCCGGCTTGGAACTTGCCAATGGCCACCGGGCGGTCACCGACCCGGGCGCGGTGCGCGACCTCGCGGCGTCGCTGGCCGAAGGCGTAGCTGCGCACCGGGCCGCATTGGCCCGCCGCCTCGACACCCCGGTGGTGGTGCAGTTCGACGAGCCGTCATTGCCGGCGGCTCTAGGTGGACGGTTGAGCGGCGTCACTGCACTGAGCCCGGTTGCCCCGCTCGACGAAGCGGTGGCCGGCGCCTTGCTCGACACCTGCGTCGAGGCTGCCGGCGCTGAGGTCATGTTGCATAGCTGCGCGTCCGAGCTGCCATGGGGACTGTTGCAGCGCAGCGGTATTGCCGCGGTATCGGTAGATGCCGGCACGCTGCACGCTGCGGATCTGGACGGCATCGCGGCCTTCGTCGAGCCCGGACGCGCCGTCGTGCTGGGCGTTGTCCCCGTCACCGCGCCGCAGCGGTGGCCAGCCGCCGAAGAGGTGGCTGCCGCCGTGATCGCGGTGACCGATCGCCTCGGATTCGGTCGCTCGGTGCTGCGGGACCGGGTCGGGGTGTCCCCGGCGTGCGGTCTGGCGGGGGCGACCCCGCAATGGGCGCGCGCCGCGATCGGGCTTGCCCATAAGGTCGCCGAGGCGTTAGCGGAGGATCCGGACGCTAGCTGAGGGCGCAAGGGCCTCGCCGAGGCACTTGTTCGGAAATTCAGCTTCATCAGGCCTGGCGAAAGCGGTCGTTCGAAGTTGAGGCGGCGTGTCGGTGGGGTCGATCACGCTTAGCCACGGTAAGGCGCGATTCAACCGGCTCTTCCGAGGCATTATCGGCGGCCGATTGACGCAGATCGGAAGTGACGAGCATTGCCGATCCGTTGGGCACGCCGCTCAGCACGCTGTCGTGGCGCACGCGTGGCTATCCGGCCGGAAGAAGTCGCAACTTGCCAACTTCGTCGTCGGGACGATCGATCAACTGCTTTTCGCCGGGCTCAAGTCACGTCATTTGATGCTTCGGCACTTGGCGTTAACCGGCAAGGTCGTCATAGTGGACGAAGTTCACGCCTACGACGTGTTCATGAATGCCTACTTGACCAAGGTTCTCACGTGGCTGGGCACCTACCGGGTCCCCGTTCTCGCATTGTCGGCGACCTTGCCACCCGAACGTCGACGCGATCTGTTGAACGCCTATCGACGTGGCGGTTCGGAAAGTGAGGGTTCTCGGATTTCTGCTGCTGGCGTAGACGTAGTCGAGGACAGCGGGTATCCGATAATTTCGTGGACCGAGTCCGGCCAAATCTGTGCTCGGGCGGTGCAGCCTTCGGGCCGGCGGATCACCGTCCATATTCACGCACTCCCACACCACGACAGACCACCGCCATCGCCGAACTCTGCTAAGCCCTCAACTCCACCAACACCGTCCACCCCGCCACCAGGCTCACCCTGCACTACAGCGTCAAATCCCACCCTCGACTGCACACCAATTACTGAGCTATGTCGGGAGTCCTGGTGCACGGGGCCCCTGCGACCTAATGAACAAGTGCTCACGCCGAAGCGGGCACCACATCCATCAGCAGTCCGGCCACCGGCGAACCGGAGAGCGCACGGTCTGTCAGTAGGCCTCCGAACGGGGGCCCGGTTCCGAGAGTGCTGACCCGCCGGCCGCTGCTACAGCAGCGCCTCTCAAACCCGCCCCGCTCGTCTCACTAGGTTCGGCCCCTACCCGCCGCGTCGCGGACGGACTCTTGCTGTGGGAGCTGCCTCCGAACGATCGCACGCTTAATCCCCCCTGGCCGGTTCGCGGGGAGGCTGGGAATTGCGAAGATAGCCGCAATCGGCGCGAGTGCTGCGGCCCCGAACAGGGTCGGATATCCCGCTGCTGCGATCACTGCGCCGAACAGGGGGCCAGCGAGCGAACCTACCAGGAGGTGCCCCATGCTTTGCACTCCAAGCGCTCGTCCGCTATAGCCCGTTCCTGCGTATTCCACAACCGCGGTTACCGTCAGCCCGTTGTCTGCAACACTCAGGATGGCCAGCGCCACGATGCAGGGGACGGCAAGCTTGAGACCTACTGTGTCAGCGGTGGCCAAGATGATCAAGCACACCGCGACCGACACCGCCATCTGCCGGATGGGGATTGTTCTAGATCCGGTCTTATCTGACCAATGTCCCACCACCATTCGACCCAGAGCGCTCAACAACTGAGCCGCTGCCACCAAAAGACCGGCGTTCACCGTTTTCCAGCCCTGATCCGAACGTAACCAGGCGAACATGAATGTCCAGACGATCGCTTGGGGGACTGTGAGCAGCATGCCCGACAGATGTATGCGCAGAAGGTACTTGGAACCGTCCCTGTACGGGTTCATTAGCGGTACGGTGCGTTGTTCGGGGAGCTGGTGCACCGGGTCTCGGAGTAACAGCAGACACAGACCGCCAACGCAGCCGCATATGAACGCGGGCGCGAGCAGTGCCCGCCCTGCCCCGACCGATTCGGCCAGCATGGGTAACAGCACCGCCGCTAGCGCGTTGCCCAGAGGTTGAGCTGTTTGACGGATGCCCATGGCCTTTCCGCGTTGGGAGGAAGGGAAATAGCCTGCGACCAGTCGCCCGGTCGCGGTGTTCACTGATGCTGCGCCAGCGCCCCCGAGGCACAAGAAAAGCCACAATTGGCGGTACTCGGCTACAGAAGAAGCGACGGCGTAGGCAGACGCTGCCACGATGAACCCGAAGACGCATGGGATCCGTTCTCCACACCTGTCGATGACCCAACCCCAGGGAACCAAGGCGAACACCATGCCCAGAGCAGGAGCGCTTGCTAGCCCTCCCGCCTGCGCAAGCCCCATCCCGTGGTTCGTCCAGGTCGGGATGAGAAACGTCGGAGCGATCGTCAGGGCATGAGCGGCCAACGCGGCAAACGTCGCCAGCGCGAGTGCCGTGCGCTTACCCGACCATGTCAGCAGCATTGGTTCACCTCAGCCGGCGGTGCCATGCAGGCGTCGCCAATTCATAGCCACCCCGGCCTGTTTGGGCTTGGCGAACCTCACGCCAGACATAACTTCCTCGTGCGTCCGGACGGGGTCGAACCGCCACGACTCGAGCCAGTCTCGGTCGATTTCCGACAAATGGCTGACGGTCAAACCGGGGTAATCGCCCGGGAGCGAGCAGGTAGTGGGCACTGGGAGCGCGTCACCATATAAACGGCCCGCCCACAGGTCCCCGCTTTCGTCGAGCGGTCGGACGTGTCGTTTGTCCAACAGCCCGGCGACGGGCAGGTCTGCCGGAATGCGCAGGCTGTTCTCCGCCCCGGGTAGGTCGTGCCGCATGATCCAGTCCATGATCGAGTCTTGCCGGTCGTTTAGCTCGTGGTCGGCGAAGGCTGTGGTCATGACGACCGGTATGGCGATTCCCCCAGCGGCCCGATATGAGAGCAGCGCATCAAACCTCTGCCGCAGCTGGTTCGGCGTGTCGAACGAGCTGACGGAGACGCGCAGTTCGGCCCCTACGTCCACCAGGCCATGTGCTACTTCGCGTCGAATCGGCGTAAAGCACTTCGTCACGAACACCACGAACCGGCCTGTCTCTCGGATAATTTCTGCCAGCTGGAGGGCTTTCGGCCAATTCCACGAGGCGTCGCTATTCCAGCCATTTCGAAGGAATAGTTGTCTTGTGGACAAACTTCTGAGGTCCGCGAGCAATACCCCGCGGTCGATTATGTTCTCCACGCGGACCCCGAAGTCGAAACCATTTTGGTATGCGGCTCGGGCCGCAAAGCAGCTTCCGTAGCACGTTTGGGCCAGGTTGAGGCAACCTTGGTACAAATCTGTGGTAATGCTATCCAGTGGGAGGCCACCCACACGTCCCGCGCGGACGACGTCAGGGTCGGGCATACGCAAAGCGCCCACCCCGCGCATGACCTGCGCACTCTCTACCACCGTCCGTCGCACGTGAGCCAGCATTTGCTTAGACACGATCGGTGCATTCGGGCCGCTTTCAGCAGCAGCCGTGCCAGTCGGAGTCGAGATTGTGTCACCATTCATTGTGCAACCCTTCATATTTTTCTTCAGGTCGATCGGGGCGGCTCTGCCTCCGATTAGCGGATCCAGGATTGCTCACGAAGGAACAGCGAACTTGTCCTTGACGCAAAGATCTTTGCCGTTTTAGACAAGCGACCTATTCGAATGTTCGCGGCAATTCATAAGCTGAGCGCTATCGTAACGACCAATTCGCCGATGCGACACCACTCGTGCGAATAGACCGGCGTCGGTTGGAGGAAATAGTCGAGCACCAGCCGCGTGCGTACGGCGGAGCCCCTCTTCCCCATGCTGAGAACTCGGACGGTACTTTCGCCGACGCATGCGAAACGTCTTTGAGAATTGCGGCTTTGCAGAAGCGCTGGCTGGGAGACGTGCACCGCAGGAATGTTGTCGTGGTCGGATGCAAGCTCACCTCGCTTTTGCGTGCCCGTTATCGCCAGGTGGCGTCGATGCGTAGCCGAGTTGACGGACTGCACGGGTGTGTGCTGCGGGCGGCGGTGTGCCAGATCCGGTAGCGAAAGGTGTTCATCTCGGCGCGGGCCAGTTCCGGGATGCTGGTGAAGCCGATGAGTTTGGCCCAGGTCGGGCTGCCTGCTTGCACTGCAAGGGTGCCGCCCCGGCGCGTCCGAGGCCTGAACGTGACCACCGGGCTCTTATCGGTGTCGGCACGGGTTTAAGTTTGTGGGCCCCGGCCCCGGCCCCGGCCCCGGCCCCCGGCCCTCGGCCCATTGCTCCGGCGACCACAGCCGACCACCCGGTTCCAGCCCGGCCGCAAACGAGGGATCCAGATACTTGTTCACCGTCTTGCGATCCAGCCCCAAACTTGAGGCGATCTGGCTTTGCGAACGGCCCCATGCCAGTGGATCAAAGTCTCGGTCACATTGACCACGTCGGACTTTCTGCTCGCCAATTCCGGCTTTCATCAGCCCATCTGCTGGGAGCAGCCTTTGCCTTGCAAGGACCACACTAGCCAGCTCGGAATTCGTTGGCTCGGTAGCGAAATCGTGCTCTCCGCAAATGCGGGGATGATGCCGTCGAGTGGGAACGGCCAAGCCGGATTGTCGAAGTGCTCCCGCGAAGCGGGGATGATCCGTTACAACACTGCTGCAATCGAATTGATGCTTCGGGTGATGGCTTGGGGCAGCCCCATATCACCGTCACGGCAATCGCGGTCGCGTCAGCCTGCTCAGCTAGCCTGCCAGAGTGAGCTCACCCGACGCCGCCATCACACCGCCCGATGTGTTGCATCAGTGGCAGGAACTGGCCGAGCAAGTGCGCGAACACCAATTTCGCTACTACGTGCGCGACGCGCCCATCATCACCGACGAGGAATTCGATCAGCTGGTCCGCAGGCTGGAAGCGCTCGAAGCCCAGTATCCCGAGCTGCGCACGCCCGATTCGCCCACGCAGCTGGTCGGCGGTGCCGGTTTCGCCACCGAGTTCGAGCCGGTCGACCACCTGGAGCGGATGCTCAGCCTGGACAACGCGTTTAGCAGCGAAGAACTCGCCGCCTGGGCCGCCCGGGTGCACGCCGAGGTCGGTGACACCGCCAAGTACCTTTGTGAGCTCAAGATCGACGGGGTGGCACTGTCGCTGGTTTACCAGGCCGGCCGGCTGACTCGTGCCGCCACCCGGGGGGACGGCCGCACCGGCGAAGATGTCACACTCAATGCCCGCACCATCGACGACGTTCCGGAACGGCTGACTGTCGGCGACAGCTACCCGCTGCCCGAGGTGCTCGAAGTCCGCGGCGAGGTGTTCTTCCGGCTCGCTGATTTTCAGGCACTCAACGCCAGCCTGGTCGAGGAGGGCAAAGCGCCGTTCGCCAACCCCCGCAACAGCGCGGCGGGCTCGCTGCGCCAAAAAGATCCAGCGGTCACGGCCCGGCGCAAGCTTCGGATGATCTGCCATGGGCTGGGCCACACTGAGGGTTTCCGCCCGGCCACCCTGCACCAGGCGTACCTGGCGCTGCAAGCGTGGGGATTGCCGGTTTCCGAGCACACCACGCTGGTCAGCGATATGGCCGGCGTGCAAGAGCGCATTGACTACTGGGGCCAGCATCGCCATGAGGTGGACCACGAAATCGACGGCGTGGTGGTCAAAGTCGACGAGGTGGCACTGCAGCGCAGACTCGGTTCCACGTCGCGGGCCCCGCGCTGGGCGATCGCCTACAAGTACCCGCCCGAGGAGGCGCAGACCAAGCTGCTCGAGATTCGAGTGAACGTGGGCCGCACCGGGCGGGTTACGCCGTTCGCGTTCATGACGCCGGTGAAGGTGGCCGGGTCGACGGTAAGCCAGGCCACGTTGCACAACGCTGCGGAGGTCCAACGCAAAGGGGTGCTGATCGGCGACACGGTGGTGATCCGCAAAGCCGGCGACGTGATCCCCGAGGTACTGGGGCCGGTGGTCGATTTGCGTGACGGGACCGAACGCGAATTCGTCATGCCTACAACGTGTCCCGAGTGCGGCACCCCGCTGGCGCCGGAGAAGGAAGGCGACGCCGACATCCGCTGTCCCAACGCGCAGCGCTGCCCGGCGCAACAGCGGGAGCGGGTTTTTCACGTCGCCAGCCGAGGCGCCCTCGATATCGAGGCGCTGGGATACGAGGCGGGCGTCGCGCTGCTGCAGGCCGGCGTGATCACCAGCGAGGGTGACCTGTTCACCCTCACCGAAGACGACCTGTTGCGTACCGAGCTGTTTCGCACCAAGGCCGGCCAGGTGTCAGCCAACGGCAAACGGCTGCTGGCCAATCTTGGCAAGGCCAAGAACGCGCCGCTGTGGCGAGTGCTGGTGGCGTTGTCCATCCGGCACGTCGGGCCTACAGCGGCCCGGGCACTGGCCACCGAATTCGGCAGCCTCGACGCCATCGCCGCCGCGTCCACCGAGGAGCTGGCAGCGGTCGAGGGCGTGGGACCAACCATTGCCGCCGCAGTAGCGGAATGGTTTGCCGTCGACTGGCATCGCGAGATCGTCGACCAGTGGCGCGCCGCCGGGGTGCGGATGGCTGACGAGCGCGACCAGAGCGTGCCGCGCACACTGGCCGGGCTGACCGTCGTGGTCACCGGCTCGCTGACTGGTTTCTCGCGTGACGAGGCCAAGGAGGCCATTGTCGCGCGCGGCGGCAAGGCTGCCGGTTCGGTGTCGAAGAAGACGTCCTATGTTGTCGCCGGCGACGCACCAGGATCGAAATACGACAAGGCCGTCGAACTCGGCGTGCCCATTCTCGACGAGGACGGATTTCGCACGCTGTTAGCGCACGGCCCTCCCGACTCTGAAGCCGCACTGGAGTGACATGCCGCGGCAGTGTCGGTGCTGCGAGATTGCGCTATGACCGCCGAGGATGTCTCGCTGGCCGCAAGGGGTAGCTGCATTAGGCTCGCGGTGATCATCGGCACGAGCGTTCCTAACGGCACACGCCGGTGTCCCTTGACCATCACCAGCGGTGACCCGAGTCGAGAAGGATCATGAGAAACTCGGCAATTTCGGTGGGCCTGCAGATCGGGACGCAGCCGCCAGTAAGCGCTGCCCGGGCGTTACTACTTGCAGCGCGGGTGACGCGGCTGGAGTCGGTGATGGTCATTGACCACTTTCAGACCGGTTTGCCCAGCGCCATCTGGGACAAAGACCTCACCTGGCTGGCGGCGCAAAGCCCAAGCCCACACGAGATCTTTGACTATCAGGTTCTGCTGGGCTACCTCGCTTCGCGGGCCGGGCGATTGCGCTTGGGTGTCGGGGTGACCGAGCCGATCCGGCGTCACCCCGTGCTCATCGCCCAAGCGATGCTGACGCTGTCTCATCTCGCCAGGCGAGCCCCCATCTTGGGCATCGGCGCGGGCGAGCGCATGAATATCGACCCGTACGGACTCGACTTTTCCCAGCCGGTCACCCGACTGGAGGAGGCGCTGCAGGTGATCCGGTTGTGCCTGTCGACACGTGGTCCTATCACGTTCTCCGGCAAGCATTTTCGGCTCGATCGGGCGACAATGGACCTCGCGGCCCCGCGCGGCCGGGTACCGGAGATCTGGGTCGCCGCGCACGGTCCGCGGATGCTACGGCTCACGGGACGCTACGGCGACGGGTGGTACCCGGTCTCGGTGGTCTCGCCCGAGGAGTATGCGGCCAAGCTGGCGGCGGTGCGGGCGGCGGCCGCCGAGGCTGGGCGACACGCAGACTCGATCACCCCGGCGCTGCATCGCTTCGCGGTGATCGGCGCGTCCGAGCGCGAGGCGCGGGCGATGCTCGACACAAAGGCCATCCGGTTGCTTGGGCTCGCGGCGCCCGCCGACTTGTGGCGGCAGGCCGGGGCCGTGCACCCGCTCGGTGCCCACTTTGACACCTTCGTTGACTTCGTGCCCGACCGCCACAGTCGCCAGGCGATCGAGGCCGCTATCGCCGCGGTGCCGGATGCCGTGATGACCGAGGGGCCATTGCTGTGGGGAACTCCGCAGCAGGTGGTGGCCAAGCTACGGGCCTTCGGCGACGCAGGGATGCGCCACGTAGTCCTCGCGCCCGTGTCCGGTCTGGTGTCCCGGCGTGCGGCTCTCTACGAGCAGTGGGCCACCGTGCGAATCGCCCGGTTGCTTGCCAGTCGGCGAGCACCCTGAGCCTCGCGTGGCGTAGACGTCGCACAGCCCTCGTATTGCTGTGTGCGTCGTCGGGTGCACGGCCGCAGCGGCGTGCTCAGCGCAGCATGGTCGCCACGATCCCGGCCAGATAGCCCAGTCGGGCCACCTCCGAGGGCCGGAATTCCGGGCCGGGCCGCCCCAGCACCACCGCCGTGTGTGGGTCGCCTAACGGCGCGGCCACCATAGTGGTGTCCATGTCGCGCCAAGCCTGCGGCACCCAGTCGGCGCCACCATCCAGAGGTGTCGCCCGCTCAATAGGCAGCCAGGGCGCTGAATCGGCTCGGGTTTCCGGTGCGCCGGGGCTGCCCGCAAGCCGCCGTAACGTCCCCTGTGAGCTGCGCAACACCGTGCACCAACTTACCCGCAGCACCTTGGGCGCCTCGGCGACCAACACCTGCAGCTTGGACGTGTCGTCGCGAGCCGCCGCGACACGGTCAAGAAGCTCTAACTCGCGGTGAGCTTCCAGTAGTCCGCTATGTGGGCGCACACTATCCACCCGCACACCAGTAAGTGTCTCAGCGGCGGTAATCAATGTGTCCGGCATCGCCCCCGGGGGCAGCTCGACCACCAGATCGTCGATGGCATGGCCACCACTGCGCTCGACGACATCCAACGACAAGATGTCGGCACCCACCGAGCCGAGCGCAACCGCCAGCGCCCCCAGGCTGCCTGGGCGGTCGAGCAGCTCGATGCGCAACAGATACGACGGCACGGCCAACACTGTTGCACAGCGCTGCGCGCATAGCATTTCGGCAGGGCCCGCACTACTAGCCCACGGAGGTGAAGCCAGTTACCCGCTCGCGGCTAAGCTTTTCGCTCGTGTCCCAGATCTCCCGCGATGAGGTGGCTCACCTGTCCCGGCTGGCCCGGCTGGCGTTGACCGAGGATGAACTCGATCACTTCGCCGGTCAACTCGACGCCATCCTCGCGCATGTCAGCCAGATCCAGGCCGTCGACGTCACCGGCGTCAAAGCCACCGACAACCCCCTCAAGGACGTCAACGTCATGCGCGCAGACGAGACCGCGTCGTGCCTTACCCAGGAGCAGGCGCTAGCCGCTGCACCCGAGGCCGTCGACGGCCGCTTCGCCGTGCCGCAAATCCTGGGGGACAGCGAGTGACCGAACTCATCCGCTCTGACGCGGCCACCCTGGCCGCCAGCATCGCCGCCAAGGAACTGTCCTCCACCGAACTCACTCAGGCCTGCTTGGACCAAATCGAGGCAACCGACGACCGGTACCACGCTTTCCTGCATGTGGCCCGGGACCAGGCTTTGAGCGCCGCAGCCGCCGTCGACAAGACGCTGGCCGCCGGCGAACAGTTGCCGTCGCCGCTGGCCGGAGTGCCGCTGGCGCTCAAAGACGTCTTCACCACGATCGACATGCCCACCACCTGCGGCTCCAAGATCCTCGAGGGCTGGCGCTCTCCTTATGACGCCACCCTGACCGTGCGGCTGCGCGCAGCGGGGATCCCGATCCTGGGCAAGACCAACATGGACGAGTTCGCGATGGGCTCCTCGACGGAGAACTCGGCCTACGGCCCGACCCGCAACCCGTGGAACCTCGATCGAGTGCCCGGCGGCTCTGGTGGCGGCAGCGCGGCGGCACTGGCCGCCTTCCAGGCGCCGCTGGCCGTTGGCTCCGACACCGGAGGCTCGATCCGCCAGCCGGCTGCGCTGACCGCAACCGTCGGCGTCAAACCCACCTACGGCACCGTGTCCCGCTACGGGCTAGTGGCCTGCGCGTCGTCGCTGGACCAGGGCGGCCCGTGTGCGCGGACGGTGCTGGACACCGCGCTGCTGCACCACGTGATCGCTGGGCACGACCCGCGCGACTCCACCTCCGTTGATGCCGCAGTGCCCGATGTGGTCGGGGCCGCCAAGGCCGGGGCGACGGGTGACTTAAGCGGGGTGCGGATCGGGGTGGTCAAGCAGTTACGGGGTGAGGGCTATCAGCCTGGTGTGCTGGCGTCCTTTCAGGCTGCGGTCGAGCAGCTGACCGCTCTCGGTGCCGAAGTCAACGAGGTCGACTGCCCGCACTTCAACCACGCGCTAGCGGCCTACTACCTCATCCTGCCGTCGGAGGTGTCGAGCAACCTGGCTCGCTTCGACGCGATGCGCTACGGGCTGCGGGTCGGCGACGACGGCACCCACAGCGCCGAGGAAGTAATGGCTATGACCCGGGCCGCCGGCTTTGGCCCAGAAGTCAAGCGGCGCATCATGATCGGCACCTACGCCTTGTCGGCCGGTTACTATGACGCCTACTACAACCAGGCCCAGAAGGTGCGCACGCTGATCGCTCGCGACCTCGACGAGGCCTACCGATCGGTCGACGTGCTGGTCTCGCCAGCGACTCCGACCACCGCATTTCCGCTAGGGGAGAAGGTCGACGATCCGCTGGCGATGTACCTGTTCGACCTGTGCACGCTGCCGCTGAACCTGGCCGGCCATTGCGGTATGTCGGTGCCATCAGGGCTGTCGCCGGACGACGGGCTGCCGGTGGGCCTGCAGATCATGGCGCCCGCTCTGGCCGATGACCGGCTCTACCGGGTGGGCGCCGCCTACGAGGCCGCCCGCGGCCCGCTGCCCTCGCCGATCTAGGGGCTCGCGCTACCGGGCGGGCCCACGGTGCAAGATGAAAGCATGCGGATTGGACTTCTCACCGGGGGCGGCGACTGTCCGGGCCTCAACGCCGTCATCCGGGCGGTAGTACGTACCTGCGATGCCCGGTACGGCTCTTCGGTGGTCGGATTCCAGGACGGATGGCGCGGGTTGCTGGAGAACCGGCGCATGCAGCTGCGCAACGACGACCGCAATGACCGGTTGCTGGCCAAGGGCGGAACCATGTTGGGCACCGCCCGCGTGCACCCTGACAAGCTGCGGGCCGGGCTAGAGCAGATCAAGCAAACCCTGGATGACAACGGCATCGACGTGCTCATCCCGATCGGCGGCGAAGGTACCCTGACGGCCGCGCATTGGCTGTCGGAGGAGAACGTGCCTGTGGTCGGTGTGCCCAAAACCATCGACAACGACATCGACTGCACCGATGTGACATTCGGCCACGACACGGCGCTGATGGTAGCTACCGATGCAATCGACCGGTTACACAGCACCGCGGAATCACACCAGCGGGTGATGCTGGTGGAGGTGATGGGCCGGCACGCCGGCTGGATCGCGCTGAATGCCGGGCTGGCCTCCGGTGCGCACATGACGCTGATCCCCGAACAGCCCTTCGACATCGAGGAAGTGTGCCGGCTGGTCAAACAGCGCTTCCAGCGTGGCGATGCACACTTCATCTGCGTAGTGGCCGAGGGGGCCAAGCCCATCGCGGGCTCAATGCAGTTGCGGGAGGGCGGGATTGACGAGTTCGGCCATGAACGCTTCACCGGAGTGGCGGCCCAGCTTGGCTTCGAGGTGGAAAAGCGGATCAACAAAGACGTCCGGGTGACGGTGCTGGGCCATGTCCAGCGGGGCGGGACTCCGACGGCTTACGACCGGGTGCTGGCCACCCGGTTCGGTGTCAACGCCGCCGACGCCGCCCATGCTGGTGAGTACGGCCAGATGGTGTCGCTGCGCGGGCAGGACATCGGCCGCGTCGCCTTGGCGGACGCGGTCCGACAGCTCAAGCTGGTACCGCAGAGTCGCTACGACGACGCCGCGGCGTTCTTCGGCTAGCTGTGGTCTGCACTGGCGGCTCGATTCGCCCAGCGCAGCTATTAGGATCGAG
>NZ_VTZN01000169.1 GCF_008370645.1 Mycobacterium simiae | reverse complement strand
GGCCGGCGGGTCCGGCGCCACCGGCGACGTGCTGGGCGGTGCGGGCGGAGCCGGCGGGGTCGGCGGGCTGTTCGCCGCCGGCGGAGCCGGCGGGGCCGGCGGGGCCGCTACCGCGGCCGGCGGCACCGGTGGGGCCGGCGGGGTCGGTGGCGACGCCGGCTTCCTCTTCGGCGACGGCGGCGCTGGCGGGGCCGGCGCATTCGCACTCGGCACCGGCGGGGCCGGCGGGGCCGGCGGCAACGCCGGCGACCTCTCCGGCAATGGCGGGGGCGGCGGCACCGGTGGTTTCGGCGCTGTCGCCGGCGGGGGCGGCGGCACCGGCGGAAAGGCCGGGCTGTTCGGCGGCGGCGGTAACGGCGGCGCCGGCGGCGACTTGGCTGGCAAAGGAGGGGCCGGCGGCGGCGCTGTGCTGATCGGCAACGGCGGTAATGGCGGTAAGGGCGGGCTTGGCGGCTTGCCGGGCGCCGGTGGCGCGGGGGGGTTGCTGTTCGGCCTGGACGGGTTGATGTAGCCGGCGGGTCGCGGCTGCTCAGCACCTTTAGAGACGTCCGGACGGCCTTGGTGTCAGGCAGGGGTCGGCGGTATGCGGTGGCGGCATCTGGTGAATCGGGGGCAGGCAGCGGCGGGCGTTGGCGGGCACGCTACGGCCGACGAGGACCGCATCGAGAAAGGCAGGAACAATGGAGCCACTAGTCGCTCACCAGCGCGCTCAGGACGTGTTCGCCGGCGTCCTTGCCAGCGTCAGTGAAGACCAATTCGGCGCCCCAACGCCGTGCTCGGAGTGGACGACGCGGGATCTGATTGAGCACGTCATTGGCGGCAACGAGCGGGTGGGGCCATGGGGCGGCAGCCCCGAGCCGCCGGCGGCCCGGCCCGACAACCTGGTTGCGGCCAACCGCGCGGCGGCCGCCGCCGCACAGGAGTTCTTCGCCAGGCCGGACGGGCTCTCTACCACGTTCAAGCTGCCGTTCGGGGAGATTCTCGGACAAGTCTTCATCGGCATGCGCACCTCCGACGTGCTGACCCACGCGTGGGATCTTGCGGTGGCCACCGGTCAGTCCACTGACCTCGATCCCGAGTTGGCTACCGAGCAGCTCGCCGCAGTGCGCGCGTTTGTGGGGCCCCAGTTCCGGGGCCAGGGCAAGCCCTTCCACGACGAGCAGCCGTGCTCGCCGGAGCGCGCACCCGCCGATCAGCTGGCCGCGTTTCTGGGCCGGAAGGTCCAGTGAACTAGTCCCGCCTGCCCGATCTGACTTACGATTCGGTGAAACGCCACGCGCTGCCATAACCAGTCGATGAACGCCCGCCGAGGCGATGTCCGGGCGCTGGATCGATATCGATGCACTGGTGATCTTGTCGACGGTTTATACGAAATCGCCAGTGAACCAACCATTGTCGTAGTGCCGGTGTTCGACCACGAAACTGACACAGGATTCGGTGTCGACCTTGTCGAGGGAGCTTGGGCGGCTCCCGGGCTGGACACCAGTCTGCGAAAAGCGCGGTTGGCTCCTCGGCGCCGGCGGGTAGATGTACAAGCACTCACGGCGTCAACCAACGTGTCGTTCAAGATCCTGGCTACCCCGAGGTATGAGACCGGTGTCGGGCTCGTTGGCGTTGAAGCCGTTTCGCGTGCCCCAAAAACTAGCTGCGGCGCAACCCGGGTGAGCACCTCTGCCGCGACTCATCATCCCATCGATAGTTCAGCACCCCCGCTGTTAGCCGGGTCAGGCCCGTCGAGGCCCGTGGACGGAAGTATGGTCGCGGTCTCTGATCCCGCCGGGAACCGCACCACCTGGTTACTGGTTGTGGGATACACATAGGCCGGGCGCGCGCCGTACGCGTTTCCGGCGGCATCGACGGCGACATGGTAGACCAACTGCGGTTATCTGGCGCACAGCAGCGCTGCGGTCGTCGAGCAGGCGGGGAGCTTGGTGATGCGGCTGGCGCCGCTGGTGCCGCCATAGGTGACGTACACGCTGCCCGCTGCGCCGACCGCAATGCTGACAGGTAATTCCGTGTGGTGGGCAGGGAAAGGCAGCTCGACTTGGGTGTTCGATCCGGCTCTCAGCTCGAGGAGTAGTTCGCTCAACCGGGCGGCGACATGTGCCTCACGGCGGAAGCGCTCGCGATAGCCCGGCTCGTTTGCCACCTCGGTTGGCAAGATCTTGATCGCCACGTCGCGGTCAATCATCGTGTCGTGGGCCCGAACACCCTGCCCATGCCGCCCTCGCCGATCACCGACACCAGTCGATAGCGGCCGAACCGGGTTTCTTCCATGAGCCGCCTCCGGATCATGAACAGGGTCGTGTTGATGCTAGCAACGCGGCTCATGGCGACGTGTCCCTTGCAGATACCTTTGGCGGCCACGCGCTGCCGTGGCCGGACACGGTCAGGCGCCGCGCAGCACCTCGATCACCGCGCTGAAGTCCTTGTCGGCGTGGGAGGCGTCGGACGCGAGGAACTCAGCGTAGATCTCGGCGGCGTGGGCGCCCAGCGGCGCGGCCGAACCGGTGGCGGCCACCGCGTCCATTGCCAGGCCCAGGTCTTTATTCATCAATGCCGTCGCAAAGCCGGGCGTGAAGTCGCTATTGGCCGGCGACGTCGGGACCGGCCCTGGTACTGGGCAATTGGTGTGCACTGCCCAGCAGTTGCCGGTCGCGCCGGTAATCACATCGAACAGCGACTGCGCTGACAGGCCGAGCTGCTCGGCCAGCACGAACGCCTCGCCGATCGCGATCTGCTGCACCGCCAGCACCATGTTGTTGCACAGCTTGGCGGCCTGGCCGGCGCCGGCCGGCCCGCAATGAATGATCTTGCCCGCCATGGGTTCTAGCACCGGCCGGGCCCGCGCCAAGACTTCCGCGTCACCGCCGACCATGAAGGCCAGCGTGCCGGCCGCGGCGCCTTTCACGCCACCGGAAACCGGAGCGTCGAGTTGGGCTAGGCCGTGCGACTCGGTCAGCGCATGCACCGCGCGGGCGTCGCCGACCGAGATCGTCGAACTGTCGATGAACAGCGCACCCGGTTGCGCGGCCGGCAGCAGCTCGGCGTAGCAACGCTTGACCGCTTCGCCGTGGGGCAGCATGGTGATCACCACGTCGGCCTCGGCCACTGCCTCGGCGCCACTGTCGCACACCAGGCAACCGTTGTCGGCCGCGGTGGCGGCCGCCGCCGGCACCGGGTCAAACCCGCGCACGATATGACCAGCAGCCACCAGATTCGCCGACATGGGCGCGCCCATGTGGCCCAGCCCTAAGAACGCGATGGTGAAAGCCTCAGACATCGAGTCCCTCTCCTAAGTGGTGGCGCGGAACCGCGCGGCCTCGGCCCGGCCGATGACCACCCGCATGATCTCGTTGGTTCCTTCCAGGATTCGGTGCACCCGCAAGTCGCGGACGATCTTCTCCAGACCATACTCGCGTAGGTATCCGTAGCCGCCGTGCAGTTGCAGAGCTTGATCGGCGATGTCGAAACACGTGTCGGTGACATAACGCTTGGCCATCGCGCACAGCTCGACTTTCTCGACGGTGTCGCCGTCGAGGGCGCTCGCCGCCCGCCACAACAACATTCGGGAGGTTTCCAGGCCGGTGGCCATGTCGGCCAGGGTGAACCGCACGGTGGGTTCGTCGAGTAGCGGTGCGCCGAACGCCTGCCGCTCGCGCACATAGGCGCCGGCTTTGTCGAAAGCGGCCTGGGCGCCGCCGAGCGAGCACGCCGCGATATTGAGCCGGCCGCCGTTGAGGCCATTCATCGCGATGCCGAAGCCGGCCCCTTCGCCGTCGGCGCCGCCCAACATCGCGTCGGCGGGCACTCGGACCCGGTCGAGGATCACTTGGGCCGTGGGTTGGGCGTGCCACCCCATTTTCTCTTCGAGAGCGCCGAAACTCAGCCCAGGAGTTTCCTTTTCGATCACGAAAGCCGAGATGCCGCGCGGGCCGTCGGTTCCCGTTCTGGCCATCACCACGTAGACGTCGGAGGCACCCGCGCCGGAGATGAACTGCTTGACACCGTCGAGGACATAGTCGCCGCCTTGCCTCACCGCTCGGGTGCGCAACGCACTGGCATCGGAGCCCGCGCCCGGCTCGGTCAGGCAGTAGCTCGCGATGACGTCCATGGTGGCTAGCCGCGGCACCCAATCTTTGCGTTGCTCGGCGGTACCGAAGCTGTCGATCATCCAGGCGCACATGTTGTGGATGGACAAGAAGGCGGCGGTAACCGGGTCGGCGATCGCCAACTGCTCGAAGATGCGCACCCCGTCGAGCCGGTGCAGCCCACTGCCGCCGACATCTTCGCGGCAGTAGATGGCCGCCATCCCGAGTTCGGCGGCCTCACGCAACACGTCCACCGGGAAGTGATTACTGGCATCCCATTCCAGTGCGTTTGGGGCGAGCCGTTTTTCGGCGAAGGCAGCGGCCGTCTCGGTGATCACCCGTTCGTCGTCGTTGAGGGTAAACATCGGAGCTATTTCATGGTGGGGATGACGAATTCGGCGCCATCCTTGATGCCGGACGGCCACCTCGACGTGACCGTCTTGACCTTCGTATAGAACTGGATCGCGGCCGGGCCGTGCTGGTTGAGATCGCCAAAACCGGAGCGCTTCCAACCGCCGAAGGTGTGGTAGGCCACCGGGACCGGAATCGGGACATTGACCCCGACCATGCCCACCTGCACCCGCGACACGAAGTCGCGGGCGGTGTCGCCGTCGCGGGTGAAGATCGCCACGCCGTTGCCATACTCGTGCTGCGAGGGCAGCGTTAATGCTTCTTCGTAATCGTGGGCCCGGACGATGCAGAGCACCGGTCCAAAGATTTCGTCGGTGTAGATCGACATGTCAGCGGTGACGTGGTCGAACAGCGTCGGCCCGATGAAGAAGCCGCCTTCTAGGTTTGCGTCACCGAAAGTCAGGTCTTCGCTGGCCCGTTCGCGGCCGTCGATGACGATTTCGGCGCCGGCCTCGACGCCTTGGTTGATGTAGTCGCGTACCCGGGTCAGCGCGGCGTCGGTGACCAGCGGGCCGTAGTCGGCCTTGGGATCCAGGCTGTGGCCGACTCGCAGGTTATTGATGCGCTCGATCAGCCTGGCCCGCAACCGTTCTGCGGTCTTCTCACCGACCGGAACCGCGACGCTAATTGCCATGCAGCGTTCGCCGGCACTGCCGTATCCCGCGCCGATCAGCGCGTCGACCGCCTGGTCGAGGTCTGCGTCGGGCATCACGATCATGTGGTTCTTGGCTCCGCCGAAGCATTGGGAACGCTTACCGGTGGCGGCTGCCGTTGCGTAGATGTACTGGGCGATGTCGGAGCTGCCGACGAAGCCGACAGCTTTGACATCGGGGTGGTTCAGGATGGCGTCGACGGCTTCTTTGTCGCCGTGCACGACTTGGAACACGCCGGGGGGCAGGCCCGCTTCGACGAACAGCTCGGCGAGCCGCACCGGAACCGACGGGTCACGCTCACTTGGCTTGAGCAGGAAAGCATTTCCGCAGGCAAGGGCCGGTCCGGCCTTCCACAGCGGGATCATCGCCGGAAAGTTGAACGGGGTGATGCCCGCAACCACGCCGAGGGGTTGCCGTAGCGAGTAGACATCGATGCCTGGACCGGCGCCCTCGGTGTACTCACCCTTGAGCAAGTGCGGTATTCCGATGCAGAACTCGATCACCTCGATGCCACGCTGGATATCGCCGCGGGCGTCGTCCAGCGTCTTGCCGTGCTCGAGAGACAGCACTTCGGCCAGCTCGTCATTGTGCTCGTTGACCAGCTCGATGAATCGCATGAGCACCCGGGCCCGGCGTTGCGGGTTCCATGCAGCCCAGACTTTTTGGGCCTCGACGGCTGATGCCACCGCGGCGTCGACGTCCGCTTGGCCGGCCATTGGAACTTTCGCCTGGATCCGGCCGGTGTTGGGGTCGAAGACGTCGGCAACGCGGGTCGACTGGCCGGCGGCGCGCTGGCCGTCGATGAAATGCGGAATTGGTGCGGTCATGGCTGTCCTGTTGGTTGGCGTCGGCTTGGCGGCGGAGGGCTTGATACTTGCATATCCTAGTAACTGGCATCTGGAGTCGCAAGCGAGGTGACTTGCCGCTGCCATCCGGCCTGCATACCGTTCCGGCATGTCCGACGAGTCCGGTCTGGGCGCTGCTGCGGTCCGGGCGCGCCAAGCGGTGCTGGCCGGAAACACTCGGGAAGCTGCGCACGCCGATCGAGCAGTGGTCCCCGCGCTGCAGGTGGCGTACCAAGTTGCGCTGCATGGCCGGCACCAGCTGGACGTCATTGGAGCCGAGATCGAGGGCGCCATCGCCAACCAGCAGGCACTGGCCCTCGACACGCCGGCCGGTGCGGCCAGCTTCTCCCGGTTTCTTGGCGCCAAAACCCGCGACATCAATCGAGTCATCACCGAAACCACCGCGGCGTCGCAAAACCAAGCAGCGGAGCTGCAATCGCTGCGGCCGTCGTATCAGGTACTCGGATATGGGCCCAAACCTCAGGAGCCGCCGCCTGACCCAGTGCCGTTTCCGCCCTACCAGCCGAAGGTGTGGGCGGCGTGCCGGGCGCGCGGCCAGGACCCGGACAAGGTCGTCAGGACGTTCTATCACGCGCCGCTGAGTGCGGGTTTCCGGTCGTTGCCGGCGGGCGACTCAGTCCTGTACTGCGGCAGCGACAAATACGGGCTGCTGCACATCCAAGCCAAGCACGGGCAGCAGTGGCAGACGATCGCTGAGGAACGGTGGCCCAGCGCAGGCAATTGGCGCTATCTTGCCGATTACGCTATCGGCGCTACCCTGGCTTACCCAGAGCGGGTGGAGTACAACCAAGACAACGATACGTTTGCTGTGTACCGAAAAATCTCGTTGCCCGACGGCACCTACGTTTTCACGACCCGCGTCGTCGTTTCAGCGCGTGACGGAAAGATCATCACGGCGTTCCCGCAAACCACGGGATAAGTCGAAGAGCCCGAGAGGAGTTCGTCCATGAGCGAGCCACCGCGTAGCTACAGCGGGCGCCGAGACCTCATCGCCACGAAGCTGGAGCCGTACTTTCAGATCAGCGCCATGCTGCCTAAGAACGTAAGACCGACCTCCGAAATCGCGGAAGAGTTGTGGAACAACTCGCTGTGGTGCAGCTGGGGTGACCGGGAAACCGGATACACCCGCAGCGTCACGGTTTCGATCTACGAAGTGGCGGACGGCGAACAGGAGGCTGACGGGATCAGAGACATGATGCGGGATGAGTGCACGCCAAGGCTGGATCTGCGGACGCCAAATCCGGAGGCATATGAAATCACGGGCCCGCAGCCTGGCGAATACGTTTTCGTGCTCAACTACCTGGGGCATGTGCGGGGGGTCGTAGGCAACTGCGTGCTTCACATCATGCCGATGGGCACCGGGATCGAGCTGGGCGAATTGGCTGATGTCGCACTAGATATCGGCCGTACCGTCGGGTGTTCGGCTTACCAGAACGACTTTACGCTGCCGGACGTTCCGGAGGCCTGGCGTAACCAGCCGGCGGGATGGTACGCGGAGGGTTTCCCCCCGTACCTACCGGGGACGTCCATTCCGAAGGACTCAACGGAAGACCGGTAGAGACTCTTGATGTGGCGGCTAACGACTGCTTACCCATCTGGGCAGAGCCCCACCAGTTGAGGCCGGTGCGAGCCGTTGGGACGCTTGGCACTACGTGCTCGGCGACGTCGACCGCCATCTGGGTACGCGGTGTGCAACCAGCTCACCGGTCTTCGCCGGGAGGCATTCAGTCGGCGGACGCCTGCGGTCAATGCGGCGAGTGAACCAAACCGCGCGCGGTTTCGTCTTCGGTGTGAGGGTATTCCATCGGTTGGGCGGACACCATGCTGATCACTCTTGGGCGCCGTCGCCGAGCCTGGGCGAGGGACGACGTTCCGTGACGCTTCGCATCCTCGTGGTCGGTGCCGGGGTCGGCGGTATCTCGATCGCCCGGGGACTCCTGCGCGACGGGCATGACGTCGTGGTTTTCGAGCGGCGGCCGGCTGTGCAGGCGGGTGGCGGCGCGGTGACCATCTGGTCCAACGGTGAAACGGTGCTGGGGCAACTCGGGGTCGACATGGACGGGGCCGGTCAGGTGCTCTCTGCGGTGCGCATTCTCACCTCAACGGGCCGGCTGCTCGCCGTACTAGACCTGACCGCGATGGCGCAGCGGCTGGGTGCGCCTGTCCGCATGGTCCCACGCCGCACCTTGATGGATAGGATGCTGAACAACATTCCGGCACAACGTATTCGGTGCGGCTTCGATGCGGTGCGGGTAGTCAGAGAGGACGATGGAGCGCGAGTCGAATTCGGAGACGGCGGCTCGGCCGAAGGCGATGTGGTGATCGGCGCCGACGGCCTGCACTCGACGGTGCGAGACGGCGTTGGCGCACCGCACGCCAAGTCCACTGGTTGGTGTAGTTGGCAAGGACTGGTCGAACTTCCAGACCTCGCCGAAAAGCAGGTTGCCCAGGTCATCATCGGCCGGTGCGGAAACACTGGCCTGTGGCCGGCGGGAGATAGCAACGTGCAGTGGTGGTTTGACCTGCCGTGGTCGCCGGATTTTGTCCGGCCCCAGCATCCGATCGCGATGATCCGGTCGAATTTCATCGGATGGTCGGACGCGGTCGATAGCGTTCTGGCGGCCTTGACCGACGACGACCTGGCCGGCTCACCGTATCCGCATTTCCGGCATCCCATTACGCATTCGGGTTGCGGCCCAGTGACATTGCTCGGCGACGCCGCACACACGATGCCGCCGACCCTGGCGCAGGGGGCCAATCAGGCGCTGCTGGACACCATGGTGTTGTGCAGAGCGCTTTCAGCCTTTGGCAGCAGCGATGTGCTAACCGCGCTGCGTTGGTACGAGAAGACCAGGCGCCGGAACGTCACGGCGGTGTCCCGGGTCGCGTCATTACAAGTGGCCCATGGGGAGTCCGTGCTCAGGCCGGCGGCGATCATCTCGGACCGGCTGCACACCTGGGCATTGACGACCTTCCTGAGTCAGACGAGTCACCGCCGCATGTCCGAGGCGATCGTCCGGAGCCGCTACGCGGCGCAGTCTGCCGCGTCGTGTGCGCTGCGATGACCGAGGACGACCCGGTGCGGGTGCGAGGCAGCATCGATACGCCCTCGCGCTGGCTTTGGCTGGTCAAGTGGTGCGTACTTGCCGTACCGCACTACCCCATCCTGATCCTGCTCTACTTGGCCTATCCGTTGCTAACCATGGTGGCCGGTGTCGCGATCGTGTGCACCGGCCGGTATCCGCGCCCCATCTTCGACGTCAACGTCGGCGTACTGCGTTGGTCGTGGCGGGTCATGAATTACCGATTTCCGATGAACAGTACTGACAGGTATCCGCCGTTCACCCTCGCGTCTGCTCCGGAGTACCCGGGCGATCTAGAGATCGACTATCCGGAACGGCTGGGCAAAGCGCGAGTTCTGGTGAAGTGGTGGTTGCTCGGGTTGCCGCAGATATTGCTGTGCTGGGCGATGGAGCCGCTGCTGCAGGTGCTGTGCGTGGTCTCCGCGGTGTGGTTGTTGTGTACCGGGTCGATCCATGCGGGCATGTTCGATCTGCTGATGGGCATCGTCCGGTGGCGTTACCGGGTGGCCGCGTATGTCTCGTTGCTTCGGGACGAATATCCACCGTTTCGACTGGACCTAGGCGGTGGATGACGAACCGAAATCCATTGTTCGCGTATGTGTATCGATTCGGCATGCCGCTCTTCGACCGGGTCTTCTACCACCGCTATCGACGAGAGGCGATGCGCCACGCGATCGGCCGGTTGCTCATGGTCGGTCTCGGCCCCGGAAGCGACTTACGCTTCCTTCCGCCGGCGGTGACGTCGGTTGCCGCCGTGGAGCCGGTGGCGGCGTTTCGGCGGATGGCGGGCGCGCTGGCGCGTCGCCACGGCATCGCGGTCGACATTGTCGACGCGGTCGGTGAGTCGATCCCGTTCCCGGATAACAGTTTCGACTCGGTACACGTCGGACTGGTGTTGTGCTCGGTCGACGATGTGGCCGCGACCCTGGGGGAGATCCGGCGGGTGCTGGCACCCGGCGGCAGGTTGGTGGTCCTCGAGCACGTCCGCGGAGCGGGCGCCATGGCCCGGTTTCAGGACTTGATCGCAAGGCCGTGGTCGTGGCTGGCTTCCGGTTGCGAGCCCAACCGCCGAACCGCCGACGCCATCGCCGCAGCCG
>NZ_VTZN01000168.1 GCF_008370645.1 Mycobacterium simiae | reverse complement strand
GCAGCAACTGTCACAACACTGACACTCACCAACCCCCCAACCGCCGCACCCACACACCGGCCCACCAACACATCAACAACACAAACGAGCCGTGACGCCACTTACGTTAACGCGCAACGCTTTTCATAATCGCCGCACCGCCAGCCGGCGATCAGCGGCAAGCACCAGCGCAAGCAGCCGGTCGCAGACATGGCGGAAAGGTGGCAAACCCCCGCTCACCGCTGGCATCAGCGGGCTGATCATCAATTCTTGGGTGGTACCGGCTGCTGCCTTGGTACGCCTGTCAGCGGCTCGAACAGCCGAACTGCGGCGCGGCACGATGAAGCGGGACGATCTCCCAGAGCGGACGGTGCCAATACCTAGGTGAGCGGTTATCGCTGGGCCGACCGCCGCAAGCTAACGCTGACCAGGCGAATATGCGGCCGTCGCGCAGGCGCTGCGAAGCGCTGTGTGGTCCCGACGGCTCTCCTCCGCCGGGACCACACAGAGGCTCAAGGGCCGCTAGGGCCCGCTACCGCGACCAGCTTCCGGCCGCCCGGCGGTCGGCGTACGCCACCTCATCGGTGCCCTCGCGGACCGCATTGCCCAAATCGACCAGGATCTGGTTGAGCGCGGCGGCGGCCTGGTGCCAGCTGAGTTGCTCTTGCTGGTAGGCGGCCGCCGCTTCACGAGTCCACAGCTGCTGCAGCGGCGCGATCTGGGATCTCAGCTCCGCGAGCGCGGCGTTGAAACGAGCCGAGGTGGTGTGAATCTCTTGGCGAACGCCGTATTCGATGGCCTCGAAGTTATAGGACAAAACCGGCTCCACAGCTAATCCCTCTCGATCACAAGTCTGCGCCGGCGGCGGCGATCTGTCGGGCATGGCTTTGTCCGGCCTCACTGAGCACGGCCGCATTGTGCCGGATGGTTTCGGCGATGGTGTGCAAGACGTGATAGAGCCTCGTCGACTCGGCATTCCATCGGCCCACCGCATCTTGGAAGCTCGCGGCCGCCATCCCACCCCAGGTCGACGGCGGCACGCTGCTCATGCGGCCGATGAAGGACTGCAGCATCGCCCGGATTTCCTCGTTGCGGCTGTCTGTCATGGCTGCGACCGAGCGCATCAGGTCAAAATCGGTGCTTAGCGTGCTCGAGCTCATCTGTTCCTCTCCTCGCGCCGACACCTAGTACGACCTTGGCCGACGCTGTTCGGTTCCACCCAATTCCGCGTGCCCTTAGCCGACCGCGTGGGCGGACTGCACGGCACGTTCACATACCTCACGAACGGCTTCCGCGGCGCTTGGTCTGCTTTGGCATCCCACGCTGATCCGCACCGTCCCATCGACCAGCACCGTCCACCACACGTGATGCGCAGCACGCACCTCGCGGTAGGTCACCGCAGGGCGCCCGGCAGCGCTACCGGCTGGGTTAAAGTCGACGAACACCCCGGCAGGCTCAGCGTCGATGGCCCGCCGCAACCGCTCGGCTGTCGCGGCCAACGTCTCGCCGGGCACCGGCGACTGGGTGACGTGTAGCGCTACCTCGCGATCAGCAGGCGATGTGAGCTGCACCCGCGCCGAACCCGGCCCGTCGACCACCCGCCGGGTGGGCCAGCCCACCGGAACCGCGAGCGCCACCCGGCCCTCCACCAGAAACGTCGTGGGCGCTACTTGCGCGGCCCTGCCACCGCGATGGCCTATACCGGCCACCACGAGCACCGTCATCGCCACGCCGGCGGCCGCGAGCCCCGCCATCAGTCCCACGCGGGATCGAGGCTCCGCCACCGAATTCGCAGCCGGCTGCGGAGGCAGGTCCCTGGCCAGCCGGGCCAGTCGATCGTCGTCGACCGCTACGACGCTCACTACGGTCTGACCGGCTCGCAGCGCATCGGCGATCATGAGTGCCAGCTCTGGCGCTTCGACGACCCCGCTCGGCACCTCGATTACCACCGCGCCGCTAGCTGGGGCCGAGCCGGCCACCACACCGGCCACTTCCTTGGCAACATGTCGCGCCTCCGCTAGGCGCGGCACGGCGACGACTTCGTCATCCGCGACGACGACTACCAGCCGATCGGCGATCTCGACGACGACCCCGGCTTCCGGTGCGGCACGGGTCAGCAGCCACGACCGCCGGAGTAGCTCGAAGGCACCGCCGGCCGCAGCCCGGGCCGCCCCGCTGACCACACCGATACGCGAACTCGACCACCATGACGGATGGACGACGATCATGCCATCGTGGTGACCCTGTGCCAGTGTCCGCAGTGCCGCCGACCATAGCGATCCGACGGCGACCGGTTGCCCAGCCACCAGCGCCACCGGGTCGTCGATCGCGCCCAGGGCCGCCGCGCACGCCTCATCATCGACGGCAGAGTCTGCGCCACAACACAATCGGCGGATTGCGCTGGGGCCGGCCGCGATCACCGCGCGGTGCCCGCTCACGGCTGCGGGCTCCACGCCACCTGGACCAGCTGCTCGTCACCTGCCCGGCTGCTGAGAATGCCTCGGCCAGGGGGCAGCGGGCCGGGGCGGCCAGAGCCCAGCAACACGCCTTCCTCGGGACGTCCGCTCATCATCAGCGCCATGCAACCGAAGTCATACAAGCCCGCCAGCAGTGGTTCGAATAAAGCGCGCGCGGCGCCCGCGCTGCGTCGCGCGACAATCAGGTGAAGGCCGAGATCGACTGCGTACGGCACATATTCGAGCAGAGCTAGCAGCGGGTTGCCCGTCGCGGTGGCAACCAGATCGTAGTCGTCGACCACAACGTAGACCTCCGGCCCAGACCACCAGGACCTGGCCCGCAGCTGCGTCTGGCTCACGTGCGCGGGGGGCATTCGTGACTGCAGCAGTGCGACCAGACCCGGCAGCCAGGCAGCGACGGCCGGCGCCGACATGGCGTAGCCGCCGAGGTGTTCGGTCTCGATGACGCCCAGCAAGGCCCGCCGGAAGTCGGCGAGGAAAAGCTGGGCCTGCATGGGCGTCTTGGACCGGACGATCTCCCGGCACAGAATGCGTAGCGCCGCCGACTTTCCGCACCCGTTATCGCCGAGCACCAGCAGGTGTGGTTGGTGTCCGAAATCGACTGCGGCGGGCTGTAGCCGGCGCGCATCGATACCGATGAGCAGGCGCGACCGATCCTCCGCATCCGCTTGCTGCAGGACACTGTCGTAGTCGACCCGCGCGGGCAGCAGCGGTATCGCGGGAGCCGCTGCATCACCATCACCGCGACGCAGGTCGAGGCCGCGCAGCGTGGGCAGGGCGATCATCATGTGCCAACCGTCGAGGGAAAGGCCGCGGCCCGGCCGGTCGCGAGGTACCTGCTGCGCCTTACGGCGGTCCACTTCGGAATCGGCTGGATCGCCTAGGCGCAACTCGAGGCGGGTACCGATTTGATCCTTGAGCGCCGGTCGTATCTCGGCCCAGCGTGACGCCGATACCACCACGTGCATGCCGAACGACAGTCCTTGGGCCGCAAGTGCGATGATCGAGTCCTCCAGCCCGTCGAACTCGTGACGCAAAGCTGCCCAGCCGTCGACGACGAGAAACACGTCAGCCCGCCGGTCCCACACTGGGCCTTGCCCGCGCAACAAAGATTCTCTGGTGCGCAGAGTCGACTCCAGTTGGGCGACCGTGCGCCAGACCAACTCCGGCTCTGACCTTCCCGCCACGGCACCGACATGCGGCAGCTCCCGCACCGTGGCCAGGGTGCCGCCGCCAAAATCCAAACAGTAGAACTGCACCTGGCCCGGGTCGTGGGTGGCCGCCAGCGCGGTGATCAATGTGCACAACGCAGACGACTTGCCGGAATGGGGCGCACCGACAACGGCGACATTGCCCGCGGCCGCGGACAAGTCGACTATCAGCGCGGTGCGGGCCTGCTCGAACGGCCGATCAACGATTCCGATCGGCACCGCCAGCTCAGACTGCGCGCCGTCGCTCAACAGTGTGTCCAGCGGCGGCGCCGACTCCAGCGGCGGCAGCCAGACCCGATGTGCGGGCGGTCCATGACCGGCCAGCCTGCCCAAGACGAGCTGCAGCACGCTAGGTGCGGGCACCGTACCCGCCTCGACAGTGGGCACGGCGGGCCCGCAACGTTGCGCGGTGAAAACCCGAACTTCCTGGGGCGCAGTGCTGCACCCGGCAACCGGGCCGGAAACCCAAAGTGGTTGCGAGACAAAGGCGCTCTGGAAGCGAATCAGCTCGCCGGCTGCCGTCCGCAGCCAGCCTGCGCCGGGTGTGTTCGGCAACTCATAGCCGTCCAGGGTCCCCAAGACAGTCCGTGAGTCGCTGGCGGACAGGGTTTTCAGGCAAATACGGTAGGACAGGTGGGCGTCCAGCCCGCGCATTCGGCCCTCGTCAAGCCGCTGACTGGCGAGCAGGAGGTGCATACCCAACGATCGTCCGAGCCGGCCGATCGCGAGGAATGCGTCGGCGAAGTCAGGATGCTGGCTCAGTAGCTCGGAGAACTCGTCGACGACGATGAACAGCGTCGGGAGGGCCGCCAATGTGGAGTCGGCGCGGCGCGCATTCTGATACGCCGCAACACTGACTAGGTTGCCGGCCTTCCGGAGCAGCTGCTGCCGCCGATTCATTTCGCCGGCCAGCGCCTCATGCATCCGATCCACCAGCGGCGCCTCCTCGCAGAGGTTGGTGATAACCGCGGCTACATGCGGCGACCCGGCAAAGTCAAGAAACGTCGCGCCGCCTTTGAAGTCGATCAGCAGCAGGTTGAGCTCCGCGGGCGAGTGGCGTGTCATCATGCCCAGCACAACGGTACGCAACAGCTCTGACTTGCCGGACCCGGTGGCGCCTACACAGAGCCCGTGCGGCCCCATTCCGTGTTCAGCGGGCTCCTTGATATCCAGATCCATCGGTGCGCTGTTGACTGTCGTCCCGATTGGAACGCGGAGCCGATCGCGTTGAGTTTGATTGCGCCACAATGCTGCCGGATCCAAGGCTGCGACGTGACCAGCACCGATCAAGCTTGCCCAGTCGCGGGCGCGGCTATGACGGACCCGATCACGCGCCTGGCACGCCGCCAGCCGGCGGGCGCATGCCAGCGCCTCGGCGGGATCCATCTGGTCGGGGCGCTCCAGCAGGTGGGTTTCGCGGGCATCGCGGACCACCACAGCGGGACCGTCACCGGCGCTGCCCACCTGCAGCACGATCGCGCCGGTGATCGGGTTTCCAGCAGGCTCGTCGGTGTCGGCGATCACTACAGTGGCGACATTCGCACCGCTGTGCGCAGCACGCGCCTGCGCCCACGTTGGGTACACCATCCGTAGCGAGCCCACCGCATCGACGGCACTGGGATGTTGGTTGTGCGGCAGCCATTTCAGCCAGTCCCAGTGCATCCGATGCCGACCGCTGATCACCGCGGCGATCATCACCTGATCCGGCGCGTACAGCACAGCAAGCTGACAGACCATGGCACGCAGCAGACCGCGTACCCGGGTTGACTCACCGTCGATCTGGACGGTCGCACCCCCACGCAACGGGACCACGACGGGTGCGTCACCAAGCGTGGAATACGCCCGCAGAAAGCACCGCAGCGCTGCGACGGTGACCGGATCCGATCGCTGCCCAGGTGGCAATTGCGGAGCAACCAAACGGGTTGCCAGCGGCACAGTTCCCAGCCCGACTCGGATCCGGCACACCTCGATCTCACCTACGCGCTGCTCCCACATCTGTGGTCCCCCGACCAAGCTCCACAGCAGGTCCGGATCGGGATGTGTCCTATTCAGTGACGAACGTTGTGCCACAGCGGTTTCAACAATCGACCTGCGCAAGCCGGCAAGGTATTCGAGATAATCCAGGCGGTCGCTGTCGATCCCGGCATGACGACGGCCACGTCCGGTCACCGCAGTGACCACGAGCGAGGCCACCATCAGCACCGGAAAGGTCAAAAACGTCGGGTTGCGAGTAGCGGGCGCCCCAGCGAGGAAGGCCGACGCCGTGACACCCAGTGCGGCAGCGGATATACCGACCGGAAGCAGCCGCGCGACCAGGCCCGGGGCTGCCGGGCGCACCACTTCCGGTGGCGCGGCGAGCAGGACCTCGGTAGTCACAGTCGCAGGACTGTAGGCAGCACCGCAATGGGCCGCAAGTCGCCTGTGCACAAGCGGATATGACCGCATTGAAAGCTGGCTATCCTGCTGAGGTCCGATCTGGAAGGGGCCCCTGTGTCTGCAGCTGATCCGGCACTGCGACGCGTCACCGTTCATGCCGATAGTGCCGTCGTCGACCTGTCCCTACCCGCCGCGGTACCCATCGCCACGCTGATCCCTGCCATCGTCGACATCGTGGGCGGCCACATCCCGGCGCGCTATCGGTTGTTCACCGTGGGGCGAGAAGTCCTCGTGTCGTCAACGACGCTGGCGCAAAGCGGTATCCGCGACGGAGCCGTGCTGGTGCTCTGCCAGTCTTGTCCCAAGCCGCCGAACCACCGCTTCGACGACGTGGCCGAGGCGGTGTCGACAACGTTGACGGCGGCGACTCGGCCCTGGCCTCGGCGCGCTACTAGACATACCGGCGCACTGGCAGCCTGCGGCTTCACCGGCGTCGGTGCCGTGCTGCTAGTTCGAAACGCGTTCGGCACCAACGCTCATGTCGGCGGGGCGGCAGTCGTGGCAGCGGCGGCGGCCGCGATCGCCTTAGTCGTTGCCGGCATTGCCCAGCGAGCATTGCGGGATCCGATCGCTGCGCTCGCGCTGAGCGTGATTGCCACGATGTTCGCCGGCGTTACCGGCCTGCTCGCGGTTTCCGGTGCGCCGGGCCTTCCACATCTCATGCTCGCCACCATGGCCGCGGCCATCACCGCCGTCCTGGCGATCCGGGTAACCGGCTGCGGTGTAGTAACACTGACAGCGGTGGCATGCTGCGCCATTGTCATCGCCATCGCCGCGCTGGCGGCGGTGATCACGTCAGCGCCGCTGCCGATCATCGCTGCGTCGGCGACCCTGGTGTCGGTGGGCCTACTGCAAGTGTCGGCTCGGACGTCAATTGCATTGGCCGGGTTGTCACCAAAGTTGCCAGCAGCAGCGTGCGAGGATGCGCAACCATCGCCGAAGGCCGAATTACTGGCCGCCCGAGCAATGCGGGCCGACAGCTGGCTGACCAGCCTGCACGCCGCTTTCTCGTGGTCTGCTGGCCTCGGCGCAAGTGTCGCCGCAGTGACAAGCCAACGCGGTGTCGCGCTCGCCGCCCTCACCGCCATGGTGCTGTTGCTGCGCGCCCGGTCGACGCCCGAGCGGAGACGGAGGACGATGTATGTCATTGGTGGAACCTCCACTGCAGCAGTTACTTTCGCGATCACAGCACTCGGGTTCAGCCTGCACGAAGTGTGGACCGCGACACTGACGGCGGTCCTGGCCGCCGCGGCGATGTATCTGGGCTTCGTTGCCCCCGCAGTGGGGCTCTCGCCCATCGCTCAGCGCAGCATCGACGCGCTGGAGTTGACGGCATTGGCCGCCATGGCGCCGTTGGTGTGCTGGATATCCGGCGTCTTCAGCGCTGTCCGCGGCCTGGACCTGTGATGAGCTCGACCACATCACGTGTGGTGCGGCTACTAGCGGTCGCCGCACTGAGTCCCCTTTCTGTGGGCGCGATTCCATCGGCGCACGCTGTCTCGCCGCCGCCGATAGACCAGAAGTGGCTTCCCACGCCGGCGCTGCCGGCTCCACCACAACCCACGGTGCAACGTGAGGTATGCGCCACGGCCACGGCAGCATCCGGGCGA
Organism: Mycobacterium simiae; assembly: GCF_008370645.1. Classification (GTDB taxonomy): domain Bacteria; phylum Actinomycetota; class Actinomycetes; order Mycobacteriales; family Mycobacteriaceae; genus Mycobacterium; species Mycobacterium simiae_A. The sequence continues at coordinate 2,513 of NZ_VTZN01000168.1, read as the reverse complement.
TCCGACCCGCCCGCTCAACTCGCCGCCCTGGACTTGCCGCAGGTCTGGCAGCTCACCCGAGGTGCGGGCCAGCGGGTTGCCGTCCTTGACACCGGAGTCACGCGGCACCGACGATTACCGCAGCTCGTGGCCGGCGGCGACTACGTCTCCACCGGCGACGGCACCCAAGACTGCGACGCCCACGGCACCATCGTCGCCGGAATCATCGCTGCCGCAGCAGATTCCAAGGAAGATGGATTCAGCGGTGTAGCCCCCGACGCCACCGTGATCAGCGTCCGCCAGTCCAGTGCCAAGTTCGCCCCAGTCGCCGACGGCTTTGGCTCCGGTGTCGGCGACGTCAACACCCTGGCACAGGCCGTCCGGACCGCAGCCGATCTCGGCGCGTCGGTAATCAACATCTCGTCGGTTGCCTGCGTCCCCGCCGCAACCACACTCGACGATCGCGCGCTGGGCGCCGCATTGGCCTACGCGGTCGACGTCAAGAATGCCGTCATCGTGGCCGCGGCCGGGAACACCGCCGGACCGGCCCCCTGTCCGGCCCAGCGACCCGACGTGTCCCGCGACACCGCTACCGTGGCAGTCAGCCCGGCCTGGTATGACGACTACGTTCTGACGGTTGCTTCGGTGAGCACCGCGGGGGTGTCCTCGTCGTTCAGTCTCGCCGGACCCTGGGTTGACGTCGCCGCCACCGGCGAGGACGTGACATCGCTGAGCCCGACCGGTGACGGGATCGTGAACGGCGTTGTTGGACAAGAGGGTTCGGGGACGCTGTCCGGAACAAGTTATGCCGCGCCCGTAGTCAGCGGCCTGGCCGCGCTGATTCGGGCCCGGTTTCCGGCATTGACCGCGCGGCAGGTGATGCAGCGAATCGAGTCAACTGCCCATCACCCGCCGGCTGGATGGGATCCGGTCGTCGGCCACGGGATCGTCGATGCCCTGGCCGCAGTAAGCACCGACTCCCCAGCACCCACGACCACGTCCCAGACCGGAGCGGTGGCAACTGTCGCCCCTGCAGCACCAGCGCCTCCGAATCATCGCGCCCGCGACACGGCGTTGGGCGGAACAGTGGTCTGCGTGGTCATTCTGGTGGCGACCTTGAGTTCTTTCGCGCCCAGGCTAAGACGGTCCGGTCAGGACACCGTCATGGGCGGCTGACGCTTTCTCCCTGCTTAATTCAGGTCCCGACGGCAGTGCCGCCAATATCGGCCAGGGCGCGGGGACCGCCGCCGGCAGCCCGAGGTGATGCGCAGCCTGATCGTCATGAACCGCGAATCGCACACCCGAGTCGGTGACCAGGTAGCGCGAGCCCGCCTGCGCGCCATCACCGGTAAGGCTGTGCACGGCGACGTAGGCGCTGCGACCCGGCGGCAGGTACACCGCGTCCAGGGCGGGACCACGGCCATCAGCTTGTGCCAGCGTTACCGGGGCCGCGCCGGCGGGCAATGGCAGGCGGGGGCCGGCCAGGAACGCGATGTCCGGGCGGCCCGGCCCGCTGAGCGACCAGGTGAGGCAGAACGTGGTATCGCTACCGTCCGAAAGTGCCGACACCCGGTCTGGAAACGTGGCGACCGGCAAGGTGTTGACCATGACAGCCGCGCGAATCACATCGGGTGCCACCGCGATGAAATCGGTGGCGCCCTGTGAGTCGCTGAGCCGCAACAGATCCGCCGCGACCTGTCCGATTCGCTGCACACCTCCGCTGAGCACCACATAGAACTCGACGCCGTCGGCACGGGTGATGGTCACGACGGTGCCGATGGCAAAGCCAGGCACGCCGGCCTGACTCCGCTCGCCTGCGCGGCTGATCCGCGGAACAGTGATCGGCGGCGCTTCTGGGACAGCGTTGAGTAAGGACTGCGAGACGAGGCGCGGAGCCCGTTGCTCGAGCCTGAGAGCCCGCACAACCACCCGGTCGCCGAGATCCACCACGGCCCGATGTCCCTGGTAGAGCAGGTATGTCGGCGAAGCTGGTGCAGACGCGACCAACATGGTCGCGTCTGGCGCCAGACGACGAACGGATGGGTCGCCGACGGGTCCGGCCAACACCGTCGTCGCCGCTGACCGGTCGCCATCACACATCGTCCATGTCGCCTCATCGGCCGTCAGCGACCGCCCGATAAGCTGCGGTGCGCCCGCAATACCCAGTAGCGGGCCGCGTTGGATGTCCCGCAGGTCGGCATCGCGCACCAGCCGGGGATTGACATTCGTCGCCGCTATCAATCGCGCCGAGGCCAAGTTCAGCACCGGATGCCACGTCTCACCCACCCTCACATACAGGGCTCCAGATTCGCGTCCCATGACCAGCTGTGCTCCACCGAGTCCTGGTTGTGGGCGCAGCAAAGCAACGACGACGCATCCGGCCACCATGACGGTGGCCAGCACGCAGCCGACCGTCAGAGCCGCCGGAGCCGCTCGCGACACCCAGTTCACGTTGCGCAAGTCCCGGCACAGCAACGCGCGCTCCAGCCGCCGGAGCTGAAAGCGGTAGGCGCTGACCTGCAGCCACATCGGCG